>JAQWNI010000052.1 GCA_029268645.1 Myxococcota bacterium | reverse complement strand
ATCGGGTCCGAGGTCAGCGCCATCTCCATGGCCACGCCGTAGGGAACTCGGTTCGGCAAACGAAACAACCCCCCGCCTGCAGCGAAGAGCCCTTTGTTCACCTCGGGAATACCGAGCTTTACGCCCTTTGCCGCGACGATCAGGTCACAACTCAGAGCGATTTCCAATCCGCCCGCCAGCGCAAAACCCTCAACCGCAGCGATCAGAGGCTTCGTGCTTCCTTTACGAAGGAAGGTATCGAAACCCTGAGGCGGCCCTTCAGTCGCAAAGGCTTTCAGATCCATTCCTGCGCTGAAGCCTCCATCGGCACCGGTCAGGACGCCTGCGGTCAGGCCATCATCGGCGTCGAGCTCCTCGATGGCCGCCACCAAAGCGAGGCCGAGGGCACTGTTAACGGAATTCTTGGCCTTGGGCCGATTCAGTGTGATCAATCGAACTCGACCGTGTGTTTCGGTGAGGATTTCATCAGCCATCATTTTTCTCCTTACTTGCGGTTTTTGTGCGCTGAGCGTCTCTCATTTAGGAGGCATCCGAATGCCGCCATCCACCCGCAAGGTCTCAGCATTCATGTAGTCGTTGGTGATCAGTTCCACCACCATCGAGGCCAACTCAGTGCCATCACCCAATCTCTTTGGAAACAGAACGTTGCGACCTAGGTTGGCCTTGAACTGATCGCTCGCCTCACCCTGCCCGTAGATCGGCGTATCGATCAGCCCCGGCGCGATGGTGTTGACGCGAATGCCCACGGCAGCCAAATCTCTCGCGATCGGCAGAGTCATTCCGACGACACCGCCTTTGGAAGCCGAGTAGGCGGCCTGACCAATCTGGCCATCAAAGGCGGCCACTGAAGCGATGTTGACGACAGCTCCCCGCTGGCCATCGGCATCCATGGGTTCCTGCTGGGACATCGCCGCAGCGGCGAGGCGTAGACAATTGAACGTCCCAATCAGATTCACGCGGATCACAAACTCAAACTGCTCCAGAGGAAAGGGCTTGCCTTCCCGGTTCACGGTCCGACTGGCGCTGCCCAGACCTGCAGCATTCACCAAAGCTCGCAGGGGCCCCAAGGCCTGTGCCGCCTCAACGGCCGCTTGAACTTGCGACTCGTCAGACACATCCGTCTTTACAAACGTCCCGGAGAGCTCCTCCGCGATGGCCTTACCCTTCTCTTCATTGAGATCACAAATTACGGGCTTGGCGCCCAAGACTGCCAAACGACGGGCGCTCGCTGCGCCGATTCCAGAGGCCCCGCCTGTGACGAGGACTGATGCTCCTTCGAGTTCCATTTTTCAGATCCTTTCGATCAAAGTTGCGTTTGCCATCCCACCGCCTTCACACATCACCTGAAGACCGTAACGGCCTTCTGTGCGCTCCAGCTCGTTCAACAAGGTTGCCATCAATTTCGTGCCCGAAGCGCCGAGCGGGTGACCCAATGCAATCGCCCCGCCATTCACGTTGACTCGGTCGAGGTCCGCTCCCGTCTCTTTTTGCCAGGCCAGAACAACCGAAGCGAAGGCCTCGTTGACCTCAAAAAGGTCGATGTCGCTGATGGACAAACCACTCCGCTTCAAGATCTTTTCCGTCGCGGGAATAGGGCCCGTCAGCATGGTCACCGGGTCAGCCCCGGCCACGGAAAAAGAATGGAAGCGTGCCCGCGGCGTGCAGCCCAGCTCTTTGGCCTTCTCTGCACTCATAATCAAGACCGCTGAAGCGCCATCGCTGATCTGGGAACTATTGCCTGCGGTGATCTTTCCGTCGTCCTTGAAGGCTGGGCGGAGTCCCGCAAGCTTCTCGGCCGTCGTGCCGTGCCGAATCCCCTCGTCGGCCCGCATCAGACTCTCCTTGCCCTCATCGTCGACCACCGGTACCGGAACGATTTCGCGGTCAAAGCGTCCGGCGGCGGTTGCCTGCTCGGCGCGTTGCTGCGAGAGCGCGCCGAAGGCATCGAGATCCTGGCGGCTGAGCCCCCACTGATCGGCGATCATATCGGCCCCAATGCCCTGAGGCGGGAGACCCGTCTCCTTATAGCGCTCGCCCATGGCTTCGGTGAATGGGAAGTCCATTCCTTTGACCACCGAGGCCCCCATCGGCACCTTCGTCATAACCTCGACGCCGGCGGCGACCACTACGTCGTATGAACCGGCCATCACGCCCTGGGCGGCGAAGTGCATAGACTGCTGAGAACTTCCGCACTGTCGATCAACCGTGGTCCCGGGTACGGATTCCGGCCAACCCGCCGAGAGAATCGCGTTTCGGGCAATGTTGAGTGATTGCGGGCCCACCTGCATCACACAGCCCATCACCACATCGTCTACCTGAGCGGGATCGATATTGTTTCGCTCAGCGATGGCCTTGAGGACGTGTGCTCCTAGCGCGGCCGGGTGCCAATCTTTGAGCTGGCCATTTCTTTTTCCGCCCGGTGTGCGAACGGCATCGACGATGACTGCATCCTGCATAGCTTGAACTCCTTTTCGTTATTTCTTGGAAATCTTCATGAATTGAATGATGTCAGAGGCGCTTGAAGAGCCCCCATCACTTGGGCATGAGCCAGACTCTCAACTTGCTCTCGATCGAGCCGGTGGCGGTGTAAGCAAAGAGCCAACAAAGCGAAGATCGCCATCTGGACCATCAGCTGGGCGGACTCTTTGCTGAGCTCTGGACGCACGGCCTGCAAACGATTTCGCCAGAGCGTCCGAAGTGTTCGCTCTGAACGAACGAAGGGGGCCTGTTGTTCGCTTCCCAGATTCCGCAATTCAAGGACGTAACACGCATAGGTATCCGCGTTGTCGAGCACCACCCGCACGTAGGCTTCCACTAAAGCATCGAGGGCTTCGTCGGGCGTTTGAGGAGAATCGGCGAGGGCATGCCGAACGCCATCAGAGATCCTCTGCGCCCCTTCGCCGATGGCGGCCGCCAGCAAATCCTGCTTGGTGGCAAAATGCGCGTAGACCGCTGTTCCAGCCACCCCCGCCGCTGCACCGATATCGTTCAGGGACGTCGCATGAAATCCCTGAGAGCGGAAGAGACGCAGCGCCGCCGCAAAGATTTTGTCGCGCCGGGAGGGGCGACCTCGACGGGCGGACACGGGGCCAATGGGAGGGACAGTGGGGGATTGAATGGGCATTTCACTCATGGGGGGAAAAGGCGGCCAGTAACTTAGTGGCCACTCAGAAATACGCAAGCCGCCGACACCCCCCCGATGCGTCAAATTCCGGTGGTTTTTGGCTCAGGGTTCTGGGGTAGGTTCCCAATCACGGCTCGCCGATCAGAAAGGCAGCCCGCAAAAGGAGAACCCGGATAGATGGATTTGGGCATCGCAGGCCGGAAGGCCATTCTGTGCGCTTCCAGTCGCGGTCTTGGCCGGGCCTGCGCGGAATCCCTGGCTCGAGAAGGTGTTCACCTCACCCTCAATGGCCGAGACCCCGATGCCCTAAAAGCCACCGCCGGGGAACTCGAAGCCGCCTATCCCGTGGAAGTGGCCCACGTCGCCGGGGATATTGCAGAGGAAAGTACGCGGGACGCCCTGCTCGCCTGCTGTCCCGAACCCGACATCTTGGTGAACAACAACGGAGGACCGCCCCCAGGTCGTTTCCAGAATTGGGACCGCGACGCCTGGATCGCTGCCCTCGACGCGAATATGTTGGCGCCGGTTCTCATGATTCGCGCGGTCCTCGACGGGATGGTCGAAAGGCAGTTCGGTCGCATCATCAACATCACTTCAGCCATGGTCAAAACGCCGCTGTCACCGATGGGGCTCTCTACCGGCGCTCGAACCGGCCTCACATCCGTCGTCAAGGCGATTAGTCGCGACGTGGCCCGCGCCAATGTGACTCTGAACAATCTGCTTCCCGAACGCATCGATACCGATCGACAGCGAGGCATGGCGGAATTACGCGCTCAGCTCGGAGGAGTCTCCGTCGAGCAGGCCTACGATGAAATGAAAGCCTCGATTGCCGCCGGACGCCTCGGTCGGCCAGAAGAACTCGGAGATGCCTGTGCGTTTCTCTGCAGCGCCCAAGCGGGCTTTATCTCCGGACAGAACCTTCAACTCGACGGCGGAAGCTACGCAGGCCTGATCTAGGGAGATCCTACAAGTGGTTGAAACACCGTATCTTGTGGTGGGCGCGGGACCTGTGGGGCTGATGGCCGGCATCCTCCTCGGCCAGAGCGGCCTCTCTACCCAAGTCATCGACCGAGATTCAGGCACCCAGGAATCTCCGGCGGCCCACGTGGTCAACGCTCGCACCCTGGAAATTTGCCGCCAAGCGGGCCTCGATTCAGCGGGCCTGGCCGGAATCTGCAAACCGCCGGAAGATGCAGGGCACGCCATCTTTGTCACGAGACTCAATGGCGATGTTGTTGGGCGATTGCCCTTCGAACGGCAGGGCGCCGAATGCCTGCGCTTCACGCCGACGCCCCTTCGGAATATTTCTCAGAACCGTTTCGAAAGCTTTCTTGAGTCTGAACTTCTTCGCAAGACAAAGACTCGACTGAATTACCAACATCGATGGGAAAGTGCTGAACAAGATGACGAGGGCGTCACATCGAAAGTGCGTGACCTAAAAACCGGCGAGTTGCTCAAGATCCGAAGCCGCTATCTGATCGCCGCAGACGGGGCCGGCAGCCGAATCCGAAAATCGATCGGCATCGAGATGGATGGGCCGCCAAAACTTCAAAGCTTTGTGATGATTCATGTGCAGATCGACCTCCGTGAACTCGTCCGCGATCGCCCCGGTGTTCTGTATTGGATCCTCGACCCCGCCGCGGGCGGCGTCTTCGTCGCCCATGATATCGACCGGGAATGGGTCTACATGCACGAGTTCGATTCGGACCATGAATCCCTGGACGACTATGACGAAGCGCGCTGCCACGAACTCGTCACCCAAGCCATTGGCCAGAAACACCCGATGAAGATCCGCAATCGACTCACCTGGACGATGAGCGCTCAAACGGCTTCGACCGTTCGCGATCGCCGTATCTTTCTGGTGGGCGATGCCGCCCACCGTTTTCCGCCCACCGGGGGACTCGGCCTGAACACGGGGATCCAGGATATCCACGCCCTGGCTTGGCGGCTGAACGCCATTGAAAAACGGTGGGCCGATTCGTCTCTGCTGAAGAGCTACGCTGTTGAGCGCGTTCCCGTCGCGCAGAACAATGCCGAACAGAGCCTCCGAAACGCCGGCAAACTTTTGGCCATCCCCGCCGCTCTCGGCACCTTGGAAGACGCCAGCACGACCCGCATGCGGGCCACCCTCGACTCGCCCGAGGGCCGCACACGAGTCGAAGAATCCATCGCCGACCAAGCAGAGCACTTCGACATGCTGGGACTCCAACTCGGCTATATCTACGCGAGTCAGGCGATCCTTTCGGATACAAATCCCACACCCACCGTGGACAATCCCGTCCGTGAATACGCTCCATCAGGCCAGCCCGGCGCGCGTCTGCCGCATACTTGGCTTAGACATGGCGAAGAGAAGATCTCGAGCCTCGATCTCATTCGACCGAGTGGATTCACGTTGCTCACAGGGGGCGATCCAGCGGGCTGGTCAGAGGCTGTCTCGGCCTGCGCGGATTGGCCCATTGAACTCGTCGAGATCGAGGCCGATGCGGAGGAGGATGAAGGCGCCTGGTCGAAAACCTGCGGACTTGAGCCAGGTGGGGCGATCTTGGTTCGGCCTGATCAGCACGTGGCTTGGCGCAGCCCTTCAAAGCCGGAAGACCCGCGCTCGGCGCTACTCCAGGTTCTCAACACCATTACGCCCCGCGCAGAGGCCGGTCTCTAAAGGGCCCGCTCCTCGAGTAACGCGTAGAGACGCTGGCCCGGAGACCGATGCCTCAGCGCATCGCGTAAGTCCGTTAATTCCATGGATCGCTCATAGGGATCCGTTTCGCTTCCCGTAGACCAAGAGGCTGCGCGTGCATCAAGTTCATCTTCTTCCATCGGTGCCAGGGCAGTGCAGAAATTTTCTGGAATGCTCCACACAGGAAACGACTGGCAGGTCGCGTCACGAAGCGGCTCGACTCGGAGATTCGAACCCTCGGGAACCACACAACCCACCAAGTCCGTCAGCACTCGCGGCCCAGCGACAGCAATCGGCTCGGCGGCGGGCTCGGTCCCGAGGTCATCGATCGTTGAAACCCGGACAGCGTCCTCGGGCAAAGCAATAAAAAAGACAAGTTCCATGCCGATCTTTTCGGTTCCTCAGCGGAATTTCTTCAGCTTTCTCTAGGCTTCCGGGGCGCTCTGATCTCGATTTGGCGAAAAAACTTGGTCGAACCCGAAACCGTGAGATCAACCGCTGATGACCGCAATGAATTTCTCCCCATGAGTCGACCTCCGGCTCAGGCTATGCTCCGGCCTTTCGCACACCGAGGAGCACCCTGACTATGCCGATGCCCCAGGACGTTGGAATCATCGACACGATGATCGGATTTCCCGCCAGCGACTTTTCGCAATACGATTTCATTCGCAAGCAGCTCCGTGATGGGGAGAGCCGAGACGACTACGACTTTCCTGTGGAGTACATGTTCAAGCATGTTCCGAAAGAGCTCTATGGCACGGAAAATCCCGTCGACATCACGCTTCACCAGATGGACAGCTTTGGGGTCGAGCGAGGTCTGATCGGCTGCGAAGACGACGTTAGCCAGCGAGCCCTCAAGGATCATCCGGATCGCTTCATCCCGGCCGGAAATGTCGATCCCAACGACGGAGTCGAGGGGCTTCGGAAGATGGTCCGCCAATATGAAGAATACGGCGTTCGGGCATTCGGAACCTTCCCGGCGGGTTGCAACCCTCAGATAGCGATTGACCACGCCAAGTACTACCCCTACTACGCGAAATGCTGCGAACTCGGTGTTCCCATCTTCGTCTGTGCGGGTGTCCCAGGCCCTCGACTGCCCATGGCCTGCCAACATGTCGAGCGGATCGATCAAGTCATGTATGACTTTCCCGAATTGGTGTTGGTCACTCGCCATGGGTGTGAACCCTGGGAGAAACTCGCCATGAAGCTCATGCTGAAGTGGCCGAACCTCTACTACTCGACTTCCGCATTTGCTCCAAAGTACTACCCCCAGGAGATCATCGACTACGCGAACACCCGCGGCGCGGACAAGATCATCTACGCGGGATACTTCCCCATGGGCCTTTCTCTAGAGCGAATCATGGGCGACATGCCCAAGGTGCCCTTTCGAGACCATGTCTGGCCTAAGTTCCTCAGGGAAAACGCATTAAAGGTTCTTGGGCTTAACCCATCAGGTGATTAAGACCTTCTCGCGTGAAGAAAAAAAAAGAGGCAGTGGACTGGTTCTCCCGGTCCTCTTCTTTCTTTTAGTCCTGCTCGGCTGGGGGTGCCAGTCCGAGGTATCCCCTCCCCGATCGGTCATTCTTATTTCGCTGGATACTTTGCGCGCGGACCATCTCGGCGCTTATGGCTATGCGCGGCCCACAAGCCCAAACCTCGATGCCTTGGCGGACACTGGGGTCGTCTTCGAGATGGCTCTCGCACAGGCTTCGTCAACCCTACCCTCTCACCGCTCGCTCTTTCGGTCTCGAGTCCCATCGCGCACCGAGGGGCCGGAGCCCACCCTGGCCGAAGTCGTGTCCGAAGCCGGCCTAACGACCGCTGCCTTCACGGGAGGTGGCAATGTCTCAGCGGCTTTCGGCTTTGACCGAGGATTCGAAACCTACGTGGACGACCCACGAGGCTTTGCGGAGTCCTTCGATGAGATCGAGATCTGGATCAGAACTCACGCCCAAGATCGATTCATGCTCTTCTTGCACACCTATGACATTCATCTCCCCTATGACCCGCCCGCCCCTTACCGCGACCAATTCGGTGCCGAATACCGGGGCCAGATCAACGGGCGAATGACCCTCGATGCTTTGCGACGGGAACGAGGCTTTAAGGGTTATCGCGACCAGCGCTCTGAAGCCAACTTGAGCGACGCCGATCGCGCAAAGGTTGTCGACCTCTACGACGGCGGCATCCTCTACACCGATACTTTCATCGAAAGGCTGCTTCTGCTTCTCAGAGAGCTGAGTCTCTCGGACGAAACAGCGATCGTAGTTTTTTCAGACCACGGTGAAGAGTTTTGGGAACATGGCTCTGTGCTTCACTCCCACACGCTTTACCAAGAATTGATCCATGTCCCACTGATCTTTTCTTTTCCCGGACACTGGGGGGCAGGCGAACGCATTGCAACACCCGTTCAGCTCCTTGATATCGCGCCGACTGTGCTCGATCTCCTGAGAATTCCGATTCCAAAAACTTTCGAAGGCCGTAGCCTCCTTGGGCTCATACGAGGCGATCAAGCTGAGCCCCGGGGCATTGCGTCAGAGATTCGAAATCTCAGCTCACGGGTTGAATACCCCTGGAAGCTGATCGAAGAACAGCAGGGAAAGACCACGACAAGAGAGTTGTTTAACCTCGAAACCGACCCCTTGGAAAAACGAGACGTCTTGAAAGAACGACGGGATGTCGGCGAGCGAATGTCGGCGGGCCTAGGCGGTAAAAATCAGTCCGGAGACCCCGCGTTTGTCCCCTCGGTCGACTTCGAAGGGGTCGAACCCTCCTTGCGGCAGCAACTCGAAGCGCTCGGATACGTCGAAGAAGAACGACCGACGTCCTCGGCAGCAGGCTCGCGCTGAAGGAACTGAGCAGATCATCCGCCTTCAAACCCAGGAGACTTCGCTATGGCCACCCTGCCGGATATCAGCCGACTGACCGAAGCGGCTGAGGAAGAAATCAGTAAGGGGCTATTGGCCTGCCAATGGGCGCTTGCGCGAAACGGCGAGCTCATCGGAACCCAAAGCCTGGGACCGGTCCAACCGGAAACCCGATTTTGGATCGCCTCGGCGACGAAACCGATGGTGGCCTCTGCGGTTTGGATCCTGATGGACGAACACGGCCTTGAACTCGGCCAACCCGTCGCAGAATACCTGCCTGAGTTTGCCGAAAACGGAAAGGCCCGGGTGACCCTCGAGCAAGTCATGGTGATGACCGCCGGATTTCCCAATGCCTCCATGACACTGGAGGAAGGCGGCGACCCCGAACGGCGACGAAAACGCATGGCGAGCTGGCAGCTCGAGTGGGACCCGGGCACCCGCTATGTCTACCATGGCGCCTCCGCGCATTGGGTGCTCGCCGAGCTGATCGAGCGCGTGAGCCAAGGGCCTTACTGCGACTTCATCGAGCAACGCATCACCGCGCCGTTGGGTCTACCGCGGGCGCTCGGCATTGCTCGAGCCGAACAGACCAACGTGGCCCAAATGTCCGAAACGGCGGACCCCGAGACCCGATCCGAATTTGACTATGCGACCAAAATCGAAATCGGAGAACCGGGTGGGGGCGCCATCATGACCGCCCCAGATCTTGCCCACTTCTACCAGGGGCTCCTCAATAATCCCGCGCAACAATGGGAGCCAAGCCTTCTCGCGGATGGAACCGGTCACATTCGCTGCCGTCTCCTCGAAGAAAGCCTGAAGATGCCGGCGAATCGCACGACGGGGGTCGTCGTCGGCGCCGGATTCGGCTCAGCATGGGGTGACTCAGAGTCCGCCTTCGGCTGGACGGGGGTGGGCGGTCAAATAGCGTTCGGGGACCCGGCATCGGGCATCTCTTTTGCGTTTCTTCAAATGGGGGATCACGATCCCACCCGGGCCTTCATGCGCGGCGCACGGCTCAGCCGGCGTGCCCTCCGGCTCACCCTCTAGACGGCCAAGGCGAGCCTCGGCTAGCGTCTCTGCATGGAATACAAATGCTTCGACGTCAGCGTGGACGACCAAGTCGCCCATATAGTTTTGTCCCGCCCCGAGAAAAGAAACAGCATGGTGCCCGAGTTCTGGGACGAGCTTCCGGAAATCGTTCGCGAAATCGACGAAAAGTCGATGGCCCGGGCGATTGTGATTTCCTCAACAGGCCCCCACTTCTCCGCCGGACTGGATCTTCAGGCCTTCGCGCCGTCGGAGAACCTCGGCGGGCTGACGGGCGATTCCGCTGAAAAGTCGAAACGCCAATCTGGTGCGCGCTTCTACAACAATGTCATGCATATGCAGCGCTCCTTCAGCTGCCTTGAAGAATCAAGAATTCCCGTGCTCGCCGCGATTCAAGGTGGATGTATCGGGGGTGGAGTCGACCTCGTGACCGCATGCGATATGCGATACGCCACGGAAGACGCTTTCCTCACAATTTTTGAGATTAACGTCGGCATGACGGCGGATGTCGGCACCTTTCCTCGCATCGTCAAGCTTCTGCCCGAGGGCGTGGTCCGTGAACTCGCCTATACCGGTCGACGCATTTCGGCCGCAGAGGCCCAGTCGCTCGGTCTCGTCAATCGGGTGTACGCCGATCATGCGAGTCTCCTGGAAGGGGTACTCGAGCTGGCAAGAGAAATTGCGAGCAAGCCTCCTCTCGCGATCTACGGATGCAAGCGCATGATTACCTATGCGCGCGATCATACGACCGCTGACGGTTTGGACTACATCAGCATCTGGAACGCGAGCATGTTGCAACCGGCGGAGATGGCAGAGTCGATCCAAGCCCGCGCCGAAAAACGCGACGGAAACTTTGCTGATCTCCCGCCCATTCACCGTAAGCTTGCACGGGACTAAACTCATCAAGTCTATTCAACGCCAAGGATCCGCCGACTCAGCCAACGATCGAGTCCCTTCATGACGCAGGCACGCAATCACCGCGCCTACTGGCGTGCCAACCTCCGCCTTCTCGCCTTACTTTTGCTTATTTGGTTCTTCGTTTCATTCGGATGCGGAATCCTTTGGGTCGATACCCTGAATCAGATCCGTATCCCGGGGACCGGCTTCCCTCTTGGCTTCTGGTTCGCCCAACAGGGATCTATTTGGGTCTTCGTGGTCCTGATCTTCGTCTACGTCTGGCGAATGAATCGACTCGACCACCAATTCGGCGTGTCGGAGGAGTAACGACGCGATGGACACCCAAGCGTGGACATTCACCTTGGTCGGTCTCAGCTTTGCTCTATACATAGGGATCGCCATCGCCTCGCGGGCCTCCTCGACCCGCGACTTCTATGTAGCCGGAAAGGGCGTCTCCCCCGCCGCCAACGGGATGGCGACTGCGGCGGACTGGATGTCCGCGGCCTCCTTCATCTCGATGGCCGGGCTGATTTCATTCCTAGGGTATGACGGTTCCGTCTACTTGATGGGCTGGACCGGAGGCTACGTCCTTCTGGCTCTACTCCTGGCTCCCTATTTGAGGAAATTCGGACAATTCACCGTTCCGGACTTCGTCGGGGACCGTTATTACAGCCAAACAGCCCGAATCGTTGCGGTCATCTGCGCCATCTTCGTTTCCTTCACTTATGTAGCGGGCCAGATGCGTGGGGTCGGCATCGTGTTTAGCCGATTTTTGGAAGTCGACATCACCTACGGGGTTTTGATCGGCATGGGTCTCGTCTTCTTTTACGCGGTGCTCGGCGGAATGAAAGGCATCACTTACACCCAAGTCGCCCAATTCTGCGTGCTCATCTTTGCCTATTTGGTACCCGCCATCTTTATTTCGCTGATGGTCACCGACAGCTTGGTCCCTCAAATAGGCTTCGGCAGCGCCGACAACACTTCGGGCGAATACTTGCTGGATCGACTCAATGGTCTTCATGCTGAACTCGGATTTGCCTCCTATACCGATGGCAGCAAGTCGAAATGGGATATCTTCGCCATCACAGCCGCCTTGATGGTTGGGACGGCGGGGCTTCCCCACGTCATTATTCGTTTCTTCACGGTGCCGCGGGTCAAAGACGCCCGAATTAGTGCTGGCTGGGCTTTGGTCTTCATCGCCCTGCTCTATACGGCGGCACCCGCCGTCGCAGTCTTTGCCCGAACTAATCTGCTGAATACCGTCAGCGGTCAGAATTACGCCGACATGCCCGAGTGGTTTCATACCTGGGAAGACACAGGCTTGATCGCGCATCATGACTGGAATGGCGACGGACGGATTCAATATACCGGCCCCCACTCGGACGTCCGCAATGAGCTGACCATCGATCGCGACATCATGGTTCTTGCCAATCCGGAGATCGCTGGACTGCCGGCCTGGGTGATAGGCTTGGTGGCCGCAGGAGGGCTGGCCGCCGCGCTCTCAACGGCCGCAGGCCTGCTCTTAGTGGTCTCGTCCGCCATCAGCCACGATCTATTGAAGCGATCGCTACGGCCGCAGATCACGGAAGCCGGTGAGTTGAGGGCGGCTCGGATCAGCGCCGCACTGGCGGTCGTTGTGGCGGGTTATCTTGGAATTCACCCACCGGGCTTCGTCGCCGAAGTCGTGGCCTTTGCTTTTGGCCTCGCTGCGTCCTCGTTCTTCCCTGTTCTGATTCTCGGCATTTTTTGGAAGCGAATGAACCGCGAGGGGGCGATTTTGGGTATGACGACTGGTCTTCTCTTTACCGCGGCCTACATCGTCTACTTCAAATTCATCAATCCCGAATCAAGCCATTCGGATGCCTGGTGGTTCGGCATTTCGCCCGAGGGAATCGGCACGGTGGGCATGCTGATCAATTTCGCTGTATCGACCGTCGTCTCCCTTTTGACGCCCCCGCCCCCGGCCTCTATCCGGCAACTGGTCGAAGACATCCGAATCCCCCAGGGCGCCGAAGCCGTCTCCGAGATCCATTCCTGAGGTCGATTCGCCTTTATCCGCGATCCTTCTCGCAGCCTCGACGAAACCCACCACCGACCGAGAGGTCTGTCCGCTATTGTCAGCATCCCTCATGAATCGGTCTCACTCCCTCGCACTTCGGCGCAACGTATGGCTGCTCATTGCGCTGCTATCCGTTGCGTGTGGAGCGAAGCCCGAGGCCGATCCCCGGCCCCTGGTGGCGGTCTCGGTCTTACCCCAACAACACCTAGTCGAACGAATCGCAGGCGATCACGTTCGAACGGCCCTGATGATTCCCGCTGGGGCTAACCCCACCAGCTATTCACCTACCCTGACCAATCTGCAGGATTTGTCCGAGGCCGACCTCTACGTCAAGGTGGGCCACCCTCATTTTCCCTTTGAGAAAAGCTGGCTGGAGCACCTGCTTGAGGAACGAGAGAATCTCCTCGTGGTGGATTGCTCTGAAAACGTCACGCATCCCGCAATGGATCCTCACATTTGGCTCACCCCGCAGAAGGCCGGCAGCATGGCCCTGATCATCAAGAAGGGACTCGCGACGGTCTTACCCGAAGAACGTGAAGATTTCGAGCAGAATTTCAGCGCTCTCTTGGGCGAACTGGAAGCGTTAAACCAAGAAATAGAGGGCCACCTCGCAAACCGGCAAAGCGATACATTCTTCGTGCTCCACCCAGCATGGGGGCACTTCGCCCAGGCCTATGGACTGAAGCAGGTAGCGATTGAAAAAGATCACAAAGCACCGGATCCGCGCAGCTTAGCTTTGATCATTGACCATGCCCGTCGAGAAGGCGCACGATCCATTCTCGTCCAACCCCAATTCAACCCGGCCCCCGCGCAAACCGTGGCCGACGCAATCGGTGCCGAGGTCGTCGTGATCGACCCATTGGCCTACGACTGGCCCGAATCCTTGCGCCAGCTCAGTCGATCAATCAGTGAAGGAAGCGAGCATTGACGGACTTCGCAGTCGAGCTCAAAGCGCTTTCGGTCAATCTAGGCGGCCAGACTGTTCTCGATCGGGTCGATCTCTCGGTGAACCCCGGAGAGTACCTCGCAATCCTGGGCCCCAATGGAGGCGGCAAAAGCACGCTTCTCAAAGTGATCCTCGGTCTCCATCGACCATCCTCCGGGGAGGCCCAAGTGCTGGGCCAAAGTCCCCGGCAAGCACGTCGCAAGGTGGGCTACGTGCCCCAGCAAAGTGCCTTTGATCTGGACTTCCCAATCCGGGTGAGCGAAGTCGTTCGTATGGGCCGACTCGATTCTTTCCGAGTCGGCGGTTTCAATCAAGACGACCGCCTGGCTGTCGACGAAGCACTAGACCGTGTCGAGCTTCGTGACCTTTCGCTGGCTCCTGTGGGCGCCCTCTCCGGCGGCGAGGTTCAACGAGTCTTGATTGCCCGAGCGCTCGCCCGACGTCCCCAGTTGCTGCTACTCGACGAACCCACCTCCAGCTTGGACGAGCGCATCGGGCACAGCATATGGGATCTCTTTGATGAACTCTCACAAGAAATGACCGTTATGATCGTTTCGCACGACATGGGAGCTGTCGCCCGCAGCGTGGGCAGTGTCGCTTGTTTGAATCAGCAGCTTCACATGCACCCCTCAAAGGAACTCACTTCTGAAATCCTTGAGGCCGCATATGGCTGCCCCATTGACCTCTTAGCTCATGGGCACCCGCATCGTGTGCTCGCCGATCACGAGGGGACATGATTCCGTGTGGGAAGCTCTCTCTCTCCCTTTCTTCCAACGGGTGCTGATCGCTGGTCTTTTGGCCAGCGTGGCCTGCGGCGTCATCGGTTCCTATGTCGTCTCGAAACGCATCGCCTCTCTCACCGGCGGACTCTCCCACGCCGCTTTCGGTGGAGTGGGGCTGGGATATTGGGCGGGGCTATCGCCGTTAATCGGGGCGGCGGGTTTTGGCCTCGTTGCAAGCATGATCATCGGCATGGCTCATCGGAAAGTGCGAAGCGGTCTCGATATCTTGATCGCGATGGTTTGGAGTGTGGGCATGGCACTGGGTATCATCTTTATCGCGCTTACGCCGGGTTACGTACCCGACCTCATGAGCTACCTCTTTGGAAGCCTGCTCTTTGTTTCTTGGGCTGATGTCGGCCTAGTCGCCATCGTGGATGTGATCATCCTCTCTGCCGTGTTTTTGTTTCATCCACTTTTTGAAACGATCTGTTTCGATGAGGAATACGCCGAAGCCTCCGGGATGCCGGCGGGGCCCACTCTGCTCACCCTCCTCGGATTGGCGTCACTCGCCATCGTCACCCTGCTACGCGTCGTCGGCGTGATCCTTGCCATTGCCTTGCTCACGATGCCCGCCGCAACGGCGCGGCGCTGGGTAGGCACCCTGCCCGCCATGATGGTTCTCTCGGTTGGGCTCTGCGCGGCCTCCATCGCCGGAGGGCTTTTCCTCTCGTACGGTATTTCCGGCGCCTGGGGACTGTCGATTCCCCCCGGTCCCCTGATTATCCTGATCGCGACTATCACCTATGTGAGCTCAATCGCTCTCCCGCATAGGCGCCACGCTGAAACGAACGGGAATACTCTGCGCGCGTAATTATGCCGGGGTCTGGAAGCGACCGAACTCATCCCGAAATGCAACTGGTAGCCCCATCGCCCGTCCTCATGAGACAAATCAGCGCTTAAGAGCAGTCATCGGTGGAAGGTTCCGGTGGTTGTCTATACGCTGGTTGGTATGGAGCTAGCGTTTTTCACCTTGGTCGTGATCTTAGTCGTGGCCATTTTTACCCAGCGATCAAATCGACTCATCATCGCCGGGGCAATCCTCGCCGTCTCCTCTGCGGCGGTGGCCTGGTCGCTGGTTTCCGAATCCACCCCACCGCCCGAATCCCGCCTACCCGGCCCGCTGGACGAGGCCGATTTCACCAGTTCTAATTCTTGTAAGGCCTGCCATCCAGCCCAATATGAGAGTTGGCATGACTCCTATCACCGCACGATGACCCAAGCCGCGACAGAGAAATCCATTCTCGCAAACTGGACCGTTGGCCAGCTGGAAGACCGTGGCATGACGACCCGACTCTTCCGCGAGGGAGAAACCTTCTGGGCCGAACTTCCCGACCCCCTCTGGCATCAAGACACTTCGCCCGAAAAGCCTACGACCCCTCCCCATATCAAAGCACAAGTCGTCATGACTACCGGTTCCCACCATCTGCAAAACTATTGGATCCGGCGACCCACCGAAGGAACTGCCTACCTGGATAGTTTCGACAACGGAGCCCTGGTACAACTCCCGTGGGTCTGGATGATTGAGGAAAAACGCTGGTCCCCGGTCCAGGATTCTTTTTTGACTCCGCCTTCGCCACACGCCGAGCCCCCATCAGTTTGGAACACGTCATGCCACCTCTGTCATTCCGTCGCGCCGGAGCCCCGGTTCGACGGTCGCGACTTCGACACACGCACGGCAGAACTCGGTATCGCTTGCGAAGCCTGCCACGGCCCGGGCCAAGAACACGCTAAAGCCAATCGATCACCGCTTAGGCGCTACGGTCGCCGACTCCTCGGCCAAGAGGGCGATCCCACCATCGTCAACCCTGCTCGGCTCGACGCGCACGCCGCAACTGAGGTGTGCGGCCAATGCCATAGTTTTACGCGCATCATCGACCTCGCGGGCTGGCAAGAAAGTGGCGTCCCCTATCGCCCCGGGGCAAGTCTGGCGGATTCGAAAGCCTTGCTTCTCTATGAAGAAAACCCTCAAAACCCTCACCTTCGTGCCCAGCTCGCAGATGAGCCCAATGCGCTGGTGGGTCGATACTGGGGAGATGGAACGATTCGGGTCGCCGGTCGGGAGTACAACGGGCTTGCGGAATCCGCATGCTTCCAGGAGGGCGAAATGAGCTGCCTGTCCTGCCATTCCTCCCATGACTATCAAGAGCCCGCCGACCAACTCTCCGCCGTCGGCGCTGGAGATGGTGCGTGCCTCGAATGCCATCCGTCGTTTCGGGACAACCCCAGCGCCCACACCCATCATGAACTGGGATCCGAGGGCAGTCGCTGTCAGAATTGCCACATGCCCCATACGACCTATGGCCTGTTTACCGCCATGCGGAGTCATCGAATTGACAGCCCAAGCGTCGAGGTGTCCAAGTCAACAGGCAGACCCAACGCATGCAACCTCTGCCATCTTGATCAAAGCCTGGCTTGGACGGATGCGTATTTGCAGGATTGGTACGGTCAGCCGTCCATCACGCTCGACAGCGATGAGCAAACACAATCCGCCGCGGTTCGCTGGCTTCTCCGGGGCGACGCCGCTCAACGGGCGATTGTTGCTTGGCATATGGGCTGGGAACCCGCCCAGAAGGCCAGCGGCCGAGGATGGCAGGGGGCTCATCTGCCTGTTCTTTTGGTCGATCCGTATGTGTCGGTTCGACGCGTCGCTCAGCGTTCGCTCGAAACCCTGCCCGGGTTTGAAACATTCGAGTACGACCATCTGGGTTCGTCTGATCAGCAGATCGCATCGCGGCGTGAAGCGTGGACACGCTGGCAAAAAAGCGCCCCTCGATATCTCGACCGGAGGGGCCCTGCCGTGCTGATTCAGCCGAACGGACGGATTGACGAGGCGGCGCTCGTCGAGCAGCTCAACGAACGGGACGAAACCCCCTTGAGGATCATCGAATGAGCAAAGAAAAGATCCAACCCATGGACCCGGATGAGGGGGTCGAACCTATTCGACGCCAACAGTTGCAAATTGGCTGGTGGGCGTTGCTCCTATTCGTTGTTCTCGGATTGATCCTGGAGGCCCTCCACGGATTCAAAAGCGCACTCTATCTCGACGTGCAGAACGAAACCCGTCGCCTGATGTGGACGCTGGCCCATGCGCACGGCACCCTGATCGCCCTCATCAACATTGCATTTGCCCTAGCCCTCCCCTTCATGCCCGGCCTGATGGGCGGAGCACGGCAATGGGCGTCTCGCTGCCTGATCGCAGCCCTCCTCGCCATGCCGGCTGGCTTCTTCTTGGGCGGCGTCTTTCTCCACGGAGGAGATCCCGGATTGGGCGTTGTTCTCGTGCCGATCGGCGGAGTGCTGCTGGTGATCGGACTATTTTTGACGGCCCGAGGGACCCGAAGTTAATCGACCTTCCCAGCAGGGATACGGCGAAGATCTCAAAGACAGAGGCCAACGGGATAGCCAAACGAGGGCCATGGGAGCGATCGGAATCGTTGAGCCTCAAACGAATCCGATATTCAGGACAGCCCCTAACGACCAGCGGCAGGGATCGATGATGGCAGAGCCACTGAGCGATATCGCCCCTATGGCATCCGGGATTCTCAGGCCCGTAGGCCTCAGCTTAGAACGCGACACACAGTAGCGTCCAAATCAAGTGCTTCGTACTAGGTCAGCAACCCTGGGTAATTGGCGGGATTCGGCACAAAGTCCGGAAAAATCGGATCGAGGTGAGCGATGCCGAGATGACGATCAAGAACCTCCGCAAAGACGTCCCGAAAGTCTGTGGTGACAGCCAGGTCTCGACCTTGATAAAGCGAGGCCTCATCGAGACCAGGCCATCCGTTCCGGGTGAGAACCCGGTCGCCTGCAACCGGTCCACCCAGCGCCAACATCGCACTGCCATGACCGTGATCGCTGCCGAGACTGCCATTCTCTGCGGCGGTTCGACCAAATTCGGTCATCACCAAACACACCACCCGTGAAGAATCCCGACCGAGGTCTGCCCAGAATACAGCCAACGCTTCTGAAAGTTGGGGGGCCATTTTATCCATGCCCTCCACTTCATCCGAGTGATGATCCCAGCCGTCCAAGTCCACAGAGAGAACCCGCGCGCCCACCTGGCCTTTGATGATCCGAGCCGCATCCCTGAGCCGTTGGCCGATCTTCGTATTGGGG
>JAQWNI010000051.1 GCA_029268645.1 Myxococcota bacterium | reverse complement strand
CCGGGCACATACAAAAGCTGTGAGCCGCCGCCACGCCTGACCCGCCCCGAGAGGAGAGACCGTAATAGGCCGCTCCCAACTCTTTGGCCAAGGCTTCATCTCCAAATCGACCCCGATCAATCAACGCTTGGGGGTGCTCCACGCGAACACCGAGCTGAAATGGCTTAGCGGCAACAACCAGACCTTGACGCGCCAATTGTTCGAGGGTGTCCTGCGCACTGTGCCCCAACGCCAACACGACGCCGTCACAGCCAAACTCACCGGATTCCGTCTCAAGGGCAAGCACTTTCCGCTGCCCGCCCTGCTCGACAGAGCGCCAGCCCATAATGGAGGTTGACCAATGAAAAGTAACACCCGCGTCGAGGAGACGCGCCCGCAACCTGGGCAGAATGCGATGAAGTCGGTCCGTCCCGATATGCGCGCGCGCATCCCAGGCAATTTCCGGCGGCGCGCCGCACTCGACTAACTCTTTCAGAATCGAAGGTTCCAGCGGATGGTCAACACGTGTATAAATTTTTCCGTCCGAGTAGGTGCCAGCACCTCCCTCGCCGAAGAGCAGATTGGCTTCTGGGTTGAGAACACGATTCCTGAGAAAACCTGCGACCGCCCGGCTCCGTTCGGCGAGCGCAGGCCCGCGGTCGAATAAATCAACCTCGACGCCACTCCGCGCCAGAGCCAGTGCGGCAAACAGGCCCGCCGGTCCGCTGCCAACAACCGCAAAACGTGCCGCTCGGAGTTTGGGGGGGGGCTTAACATGGAGCTGGGAAGTGGGCGGTTGCTCGACCAAGTGCCCAGCCCGAACGGCACGGCGCAACGCCGTCGACTCAGAACCCTCCGGCCCACCGGTGACTTCAACATCGACATGCACAACAAATTGAAGACTACGACGCCCTCTTCGCACTCTGGCATCTAAGCTTTTTCGCGCGACACGAAGGCTCAGAATCGATTTCGGATCGATGCCTGCCCGCTCCGCTGCCCGCTCCCGCAAGCGGGCTTCCGGCTCGTCGAGATCGACCTTCAAGCCCAACACCCGCCAACAACTAGACTGAGCGACGATTCGTTCCATCTCAGGCTCCCGATTTAGCGGATGCATCGCCCTTTGCGCTCCGCAAAACCCACCCGACTCGACATGCCTTAAAAAGACTGGGCAGAACCGCAACCCGCATTCATCGAGGGGTAGGGTCCGCGCAGTCTAGCTTTTCCTTGCGAAACGATGGAACGGGGTCCTTCAGCCTCGCTCCAGCACTCGAAACCCCCAAATAGAGGGATTGTGTCGGTTCGCTGCTAGATTTCTCCCGACCGCACAAACAACCTGAGCCCTGAACCGGAAATAACAGATGGACGCATCACAACTTGGGCCCGATCAAAGGCAGAAAGCCCTCGCACGGCTCGAAGACGAAACTTTTGATGTCGTGATTATCGGGGGTGGGGTCACAGGAACAGGGGCCGCCCTTGAGGCCGCGACCCGGGGACTCAGTGTGGCCCTGGTGGAGCAACGGGACTGGGCTTCAGGGACCTCCAGTCGATCGAGCAAGCTCATCCATGGGGGACTTCGCTATCTCGAGCAACTCGACTTCGAGTTGGTGCGGGAAGCGAAGCAGGAGCAATCTCTGATGCTTGGTCGGCTATGCCCTCATCTGGTTCGGCCAATTCCCTTCCTATTTCCTTTGTCGCATCCGGTCTGGGAACGAGCCTACGTCGGCGCTGGCATTTTGCTTTACGACTTCATGGGCCGGCATCCCGACATGCCTCGACACCGACACCTGACTCGAAGCGGCGTACAGAAACTTTTTCCTGGACTCGAAAAAAAGAAGTTCATAGGCGGCATTCTTTACTACGACGCGCAGGTTGATGACGCCCGCCACACACTCGCCTTGGCCCGAACCGCGGCTCTGCATGGCGCCACCCTCGCCTCAAGCGCCCGTGTCGAAGGCCTGACTCACACCGGAAGCCGCGTCACAGGTGCCAAAATCCGATGCCTGGAGACAGGCCAGGAAATTCACCTGCGCGGCCGTCAATTCATCAACGCAACGGGCGTCTGGACAGACCGCGTTCAGAAACACGCCGGTCGCGGACGAATCCACGTTCGAGCCTCAAAGGGCATTCACCTCGTGGTGCCGAAAGATCGAATTCTCGGGGATTCTGGACTCATCCTTCGAACTGAGAAGAGCGTCTTGTTCGTGATTCCCTGGAGTAATCATTGGATCATCGGAACCACCGATACGGATTGGAACCTTGACCTGGCCCACCCGGCCGCAAGCCGCACCGACGTGGACTACCTGCTCGAACGCGTCAATACGGTCTTAGCTTCGCCACTGGGACGGGACGACATCGAGGGCATTTACGCGGGGCTACGCCCCTTACTCCAAGGCGAAACTGACGACACCAGCGAACTTTCACGTCACCACGCTGTCTCGCAATCAGTTTCGGGACTCATCACCGTCGCAGGCGGTAAATACACGACATACCGCCTGATGGCTCGCGATGCCATCGACCTCGCGGTGCTGACCTTGAGTCGATCGGCCCCGCCGAGCTGCACGGACCGCATTCCCCTGATTGGAGCGACCGGCTATCGAGGTTTCTGGAATCGACGCGACGCACTCTCCGAAGAAACTGGGCTTTCTGTTTCACAGATCGAACATCTCCTCGCCCGACACGGCTCGCGCATTGAAGAGATTCTTGAACTGATTGCGGCGCAACCGGACCTAGGCCAGCCACTCGTCGGTGCGCCAGGGTACCTCCGCGTGGAGCCCTACTATGCAGCGACGCACGAGAGCGCACTCCACCTTGAGGACGTGCTGACCCGAAGAACGCGCATTTCGATTGAAACCTTTGACCGAGGTCTCTCATCGGCAGCGGCGGTAGCCGATCTGATGGGCGAAGTCCTAGGATGGGACGAGCTGACTCGCGAGCGGGAAATCGCTCACTACCAAGCGCGCGTGGAGGCTGAGCGCGACTCCCAGCAACAACCCGACGACCACACCGCCGACGCAGCGCGCTTGGGAGCACCCGACGTTCGCATGGGGCATCGTCGGCAAGCTCCCGTTGTGCAGTTGAACGAACGGCGCCACCGCGTCAAGCGACCCGACTGAGACGATCCGTTCGCAGTCGACCCTGGGCCGATCGCCTCGGGTCCACCCACAGGCGAACAGGCGCGGTGGTGAGAACTAGGACTTGGGTCGAATTCTGACTGTGCAAAGTTATGCCCAACCGTGCTCTTTTAGTCCCATCTCCGCAATGGACGGCACGCCAAAGAAACTCGGCGTTGGAGAACCCTTCCGAAGGTGTTGACGCACCCCGGCCAATCGCGCACAAAAGAACTCATGCGTGCAACGGAGAGCATGCCCCGACGGCCCTGGCGACGAAACTGTTTGCTTGCAAGCAAGAGGAGAGCTTGATGAACGAAAAGGCACACGTTCGGCACTATAAAAAATGGACGAACTTGATTGCAGCGCTCGTATTGGCCCTTCCCAATGTGGCCCTTGCTCAAGAAGACGCCATAGACAGTGGCGATACGGCGTGGATGCTTGTGTCTTCACTGCTCGTCCTGCTGATGACGCTGCCCGGGCTCGCGCTTTTCTACGGGGGCTTGGTACGGGTCAAGAACATCCTGTCCGTCTTGATGCAGTGCATGGCGGCGGCTGGATTGATCGGTGTGCTCTGGGTGGTCGCCGGCTACAGCCTGGCCTTCGGGGGCGAGGAGAATATGTGGATCGGTGACTTCAGCATGTTGATGTTGTCGTCGGTCACACCCGATTCTGCCTCAGGCACGATTCCCACCTACGTCTTCGTCATGTTCCAGGGCATGTTCGCGATCATTACCCCGGCGCTCATGCTCGGCGCTTTTGCCGAACGCATCAAATTTTCAGCCTATCTTGCTTTCATCACAATCTGGGTCTTCATTGTCTATATCCCCCTAGCCCACATGGTCTGGGGCGGCGGCTGGATTGGCTCGCAACTTGGGGCCCTCGACTTCGCCGGCGGCCTCGTGGTGCATATGTCCAGTGGTTTTTCTGCCCTCGTCGCCTGCCTCTTCATCGGACCGCGACTCGGCTTTGGCCGGGAACAAATGCACCCCAACAGCCTGCCCTATACGATGATTGGCGCGTCTCTACTCTGGGTCGGATGGTTCGGCTTCAATGCGGGGAGCGCCCTCGCCGCTGATGCTTGGGCAGGCCTCGCCTTCCTGACCACCCAAACCGCCACCGCCACGGCCGTTTTGGGCTGGACGCTCATCGAATGGATTCATCGGGGCAAGCCCACACAGTTGGGCGCGGCAACAGGCGCCGTGGCAGGGCTTGTGGCGATCACACCGGCCTGCGCATTCGTGGGCCCGGGCGGAGCCATCGCGATCGGAGCCGGCGCCTCGATCATTTGTTACATCGCCGTCACCATCGTCAAGCCGGCTCTCCGCTACGACGATTCTCTCGACGTCTTTGGCGTTCACGGAGTGGGGGGGGCTTGGGGCGCCATCGCCACCGCTCTGTTCATTGCGCCTTGGGCCCTGCCGGAGGGCGTCAGTGTCGCGGACCAGCTCACCAAGCAGCTCGCCAGCGTGGGTTTCACGGCGGTTTATGCCTGCAGCCTGACGTTTGTCATTTTGCTGGTTCTCAAACTGGTCATGGGCGACCTCCGGGTCCAGCCCGAAGACGAGAGCGAAGGCCTTGACCTGGCCGTGCATTCGGAAACCGCCTACGGGCCGCCGGCGTAGAGACGATCTAAATCCGTCGGCGCACGCATAAAAAAACGTGCGTGCGCCGACGCAGAGCCTCGAACCGCTAGACTCCCGGAATGCCGCTTTTCATTTACATCGGTCGCGATGGACCCCACGGCGCTGAACGTCGTCCCGACGTCCGTCCCCGGCACCTCGATCATATCCGGCGCTTGGACGAGGACGGCCAGATCCGTTTCGCGGGCCCCCTCAAAGACGATCTAGGCGCCCCCTGCGGAACTGTCATCGTGATGGAAGTCGAAGATCTTGCCCGCGCCCGGTCGGTCGCAGAAAGCGACCCGTACCTTCTCGAGGGCGTCTTTGAGGCGGTCGAGGTCTTCGAAAGTCTTCAGGTCTTTCCCGAGATCGAGGAGCAGTAGGCCCTCCCCGCAAAGTCTCTCACCGGACCTTGAGATCAACCTCAATCTCTGGGTGAAGACTTTCACGAACCGGGCAAGTTTCGGCCGCACGGATTAAAGGGCCTCGGGCGGAATCGGGAATCCCCGGAGCCCACGTCAGTTCGACGACGAGCCGGCCGATCCGGCGCAGCGGTTCGGTCACCATATGTTTTTCGACCCGAATCCGGGTTCCCGCAAGGGTCCACCCGTGGCGATCGGCCACGATTCCCATCACGGTCAACATGCAGGCCCCGAGCGCGCTCGCCACCAAGTCAGTGGGCGAAAAAGCTTCGCCCCGCCCCTGATTATCCACCGGCGCGTCGGTCTGCAGTTCCGCGCCCGACGGCCCATGGACCGAGCGGGTGTGCAGACCTCCCTCGTATTGGGCTTCGATTTCAACCATGGCTGCCTCCAGATCCCTCGACCCAGACCGGGTCGTGAAAGACCGTCAGTGTGCAGCAGTGTTTTCCCGAGCGCCGGCCCGGCGTCCCCGGCGGAGTCGCCGGTCGCAAATCCAGGAAATCACGGCCGGCCTGCTACGGTGGGAATGCCCGGCAGCGCAAAAGCGACCTCAAGGACCGATGACGAAACAAGGTGAGAACAGGCCATGAACCCACCGGGCGCCGACCCCATCGAAAAGCCCCAGCTGGAAGTCGCCCTGGCCAAATTGGGCCATCAAACTTTTCGCCCGGGCCAGCGGGAGGCCGTGCAAACGCTGCTTGAGGCCGGGCATTTGCTTCTCGTGGCGCCGACCGGAGGAGGCAAGAGCCTCACTTACCAGCTCCCCGCCCTCCTCCTTCCGGGGACCACACTCGTCGTCTCTCCGCTGATTTCATTGATGCATGATCAAGTCGAAGCGCTTCGAGAGCAGGGCGTTTCTTCCACGTATCTCGCCTCCACTCTCGACGCTTCCGAACTCCGAAGCCGCACCGACGGACTCGTGAACGGGCAATACCAGATTGCTTACGTAGCGCCGGAACGACTCTCAAACCCTGATTTTCTCGCCGTATTCCAAAAAATAAAATGTCCGCTGGTCGCCATCGATGAAGCGCATTGCATCAGCGAATGGGGCCACGACTTTCGTCCCGACTACCTGCAAATTGGCGGAACCCTGGCGCGGATGCCTGGAACTCGCATCCTCGCCTGCACGGCCACGGCAACGCCGATTGTCCGCGACGAGATCGTCGCGCGGCTGGGCCTGCCCCCCGACACGCCTCAGATCGTGCGCGGTTTTGCGCGCCCGAACCTTGCGCTGCGCGCGGAAGAAATCCCCGACAAGCGAAATCGCTGCCGTGCCGTCGACGAAGCACTCAGTGAAGCACTGGGATTGCCCGGCGACCAGCGCGGAGCCGCCATCGTTTACGCCCCAACACGAAAGTCCACCGAGGAGGAAGCCCGACGACTGGCCCAGGACGGATGGGAAGTGGGTGTCTATCACGCGGGCCTCGAGGCCGATGCGCGGGCTTCGACTCACGACCGGTTTAGCCAGGGCGAACTCGAAGTGGTTGTCGCGACAAATGCCTTCGGCATGGGGATCGACCGTGCAGACGTTCGCGCTGTCGTTCATTTGGCTCCGCCCGGATCCGTGGAGGCCTGGTATCAAGAGGTGGGACGCGCCGGACGCGACGGCGCCGACTCGATTGGGTTGATGCTGCTGTCTCCGGGAGACATGCCCCGACGTCGACACCTCATTGAAAGTGATCTGCTCGGAACACCGGACCCAGAGGTCGTGAAGCATCGATGGGGCCTCTTCCTTGAATTAATGAGGCTCGCCGAGGGAGGCAGTTGCCGACACGATGCCGTCCTCCGTTATTTCGGAGATGAAGAGGAGACACTCGCCGGATGTGGCCGCTGCGATGTGTGTGAGCGAATCGGTCGAGGCGAGGCGGAAGAAGAAACCGACCCAGAGGAAGCTCAGCTGATCATTCGCAAAGCCCTTTCCGGCGTTGCCCGGGTTCACGATCGGTTCGGGCTGGCCGCTGCGGTGGCTCTTCTCAAGGGCAAATCAGATGATCGACTGCAACGTGACGGGCTGGAACGGGTCTCGACATTTGGGATCCTGGACGCCTACAGTGAAGAGTGGCTAACGCGCTTACTACGGCGCTGCGTGACCGCAGGGTGGGTCGACTTCCTGGGTGGAGACCGACCTGTTGTGGCCCTGACCGAAGAGGGCATTGCCGTCATGCGAGGAGAACGGCCGGCCCGGCTCTTGCTGCCGCCCCGCCAACGAGCCGTGCGCCTGACTGAACGCACCCGCTCTACTCGCCGAGCAGGGAGCTCGGCCCCCCCCAGCGCCGCAGAACTCGATCCGGCGGCACGAAACCTTTTTGAAGCCCTGCGCGGACACCGGTTGGAGGTGGCCCGGCAAGAAGGGGTGCCTCCGTACGTCATCGCCAGTGACCGTACTCTGCGTGAAATCGCCGAACTCCGTCCCATGGACCGTCAGGCCCTCCAAATGGTCCATGGAATCGGCCAAAAGAAGGCCGAGCGCTACGGCCCAGGGCTGCTCGCCGTGGTGCTCGAACATCGCTGACGCGTCCATAAGGAGATCGGGCTCTTGGTCAAGCCGTGGCAGACTCTGGATCAGCTTGAAACGGACGAGGGTCCCATCGAGTTGCGCCAGAGAGGTGACAACGACTTTCTGATCACCGTTTCGGGACGAGTCCTGATGAATAGTCGTGCGAGTCGCTCGGAAGAGGCCTTGGCCGAACTCTCCTGTCTTCCGATTCAAGATCGGCCCCGCCCCCTCGTCATCATCGGGGGCCTCGGAATGGGCTTCACTCTTCGCCGCGCCCTCGATCTTCTCCCCGCGGATGCTTCGGTCCACGTCTGCGAACTCAATGAAACGATCACGGAATGGTGCCGAGGCCCACTGGCCCCGGTCAATGGTTCAGCACTGAACGATCCGCGAACACGAGTGATCATCGGCGATGTGGCCTCCCACATTCGGCAAATCGCTGCCGAAAAAAACAAAGGAGCTGCCGATGCCATCGTGCTGGACCTCTACGAAGGGCCCCACACTCAAACCCATGCTTCAGCCGACCCCTTCTACGGCAGCCAAGCGCTTCATCAAACACTCAGAGCGCTGAAAGCCGGCGGTATTTTTGGCATCTGGTCCGAAGACCCGGATCAGGGTTACGAAAACCGCCTCCATCGTGCTGGATTCGCCGACTGGTCGCTCCACCGCCCCGGCCGGGGTGGGCGAAGACATGCTGTCTATATTGCGCGCGCCCCTCTTCGGTGACACACGCCGCCGGGAGGTCGGCCCGCCTGCCCGAGGCCCTCCCCCTCTACGAGGAATCATGGGGGCGAGAGAAAGAGTCCTTCTGCACACTGATCCCCCGGGGAGGATTTTAGTTTGGGCCCACTGAACCGCTCTCAACGCCACGGCCGCCGTTTACAGAAACGATACGTATCGTTACTTTTCTACACGTTCGTCCTCCCTGGGCATCCGAAATGACCCGCGGGGCATCCGGGTCATTCAGAAATGAAGCCGACAA
>JAQWNI010000050.1 GCA_029268645.1 Myxococcota bacterium | reverse complement strand
GTTGGGTTGGTTGATGTATGTCGCTTTGCCGGTCGGCATCTCTTCGGTTTTCCTACTTACCATCACGATGGTCGTACTTATCTTAAAATCACCCGGAAATTAAGTGCACCCTTTTGACTCTTGCTTGGTCAGGCCTCGCTCACACTGCCGAGTCAAGGCCCAGACCAATGGAAGGCCCGCTACTTCCTCACCGACCCGCTTGGATCCACCGGCGCCGTACTTGCGGTGCTCGCTGCACCTGTGGCTGCTCCGCTCATGGCGCTCGCTGCTCTGATCGCCGGGCCACTGGGCGGCTTCTTGCAAAATCGGTTCGCCGACGAACCTTCGCGACCGCCCGAGTAAGAAAGGAATCGCCTTATGGATAGAATGGCTTGGATAGCTGGCGTGTTCGGCGCGGGGGCCGGCTACTGGGCGTTCGGGATTATGGACGGATGGGTTTGGATGGCTGGGTTATTCGGCATGGTGGCCGTTAATGGGGCGGTAGGAGGTGTGATGATTCATCGCCTTAGAAAGAACCACCCGGAAACCTATGAATCACTCGGCTCTCCTACCGCGATGCAGACAAACATAGTTGCGAATGACCGGCTCCTGATCCGATGGATACGTAAAGGCCAATACAAGTCCTTGGGGGATGGAAACTTCACTCTACTTTGTCGCATCGAGCGAATCATCAACCCGTTCATGAAAGCATGGTTCTTCGGGCCCTTAATTATCTTGGCCTTTAACTTGATTATCTTGGCCTTTAAATTGTTGACGTCATGATCAAATCAAAAATTCATTCGTGGAATGAGCGGGTGAGCGTGTTTTCATCGACTCACTTCTTCGCAGATGCTGGGTGCGGCATGAATTCGTCTTATGAAGAACCACGTTAACACGCCGTCAACTCTCCGTTTAAGGGCAATCAAAGTCGCTTTTGATTCAATGCGCCGAATCCAGACCCGGGCCACGCCAACTTCCAGAAAGCCTTCCATATTTCTACGCCTAGGCGCCTTGATGCTTCTTCCTCTCTGATCGGATTAGGATGGAAAACGGATATGAAAAAAATCTCAGCATCGACCTTTCTTTATAAAAAGCTTCTCCCGGGTCTTTGTTTTGCTTTTCTTTTGTTCGTCATTGTTCTGGAATCTCTAAATAATGGTTTATTCGCGCAGGCACCGATATTTGTGCTGGGGCCCGTTTTTGGTTTGGTTTTAGGCTTTTTCTTGTTCAAGCAATTAGTTTGGGATCTATCCGATGAAGTGTATGACGAAGGAGATTCTTTGCTCTTCCGAAAAGGCGCTCAAGAGCAAAGAGTCCCTCTAAAAGACATCGTCGATATCAGCGATGCAACAACGGGGTCACCTTCAAAACTTGTCATAAAGGTTCGTACCGCGGGTCCGCTCGGCAGCGAGCTAGCCTTCATTCCTCAAGGACGCCCTATGTCGTTGTTCTCCAAAAGCCCGATCGTCGCTGACTTAATCGAGAGAGTCGATCAAGCGAGAAACAGCTAGGTGAAGATCCGCAACGCAATCCGTGCCAGGAAGTGTCTTGGCCGTTTTGAAAGCTTGGGCTGCTCTTTCATGCTTCTCGTTTCAGACTTCTCTGTTGGATGCGACTCACTCAAGGTGGCTAAACTTGCTTTTCTTCAATGACGCACAGATTCCGCTAATAGGGGCCGTCTTGTTATGGCTGACGCTGGCCTTCACCTTTGATGCACGACTTCGTTCGCGACACCCGGAAGACTACCGGGCGATGGGTTTTTGGAATAACGGGCATCGCCTATTCCGGTCGAGCTGGAACGTCCTCGTTTTCCTCTACACGGGCCAATTCCTAAAAAGACAAGACAAAATCCTTACGGGGCTCTGCCTCGCGATGGCCCTAGTGCTGCCGTACACCCTTTTCTTGTTCTTCAACACGCCGGGTGGCCCAGCGGTTTCTTATTCTTCTCCGGCGGCCGAGAACATGGAGTCAATCCCTTCCAATCCCACGCAACCACAGGAGCAAGGCATGACGCTTGTTCTTGTGGTTTTTTGGATGGGGTTCATCGCAACAGTTATCTGGAATGGATTGATTCGTCTGATGAAAAGACGTCTGAAGCGAGTTTCTCCAAAGCACTACAGCGAGTTGGGCCCGCCCGAGCCAGCGCTGGGACCCATGGCGCATGCCTTCGGCCTATTCCGATTCGTTTTTAAGCGGCAGTTTCAAGACATTCACGATGGTGGCCTGCAGATTCTGGGCTGGGCGGCTTATGTTTCTTTTGTCGTTTGTTCGGTATCGATTTGCTTCCTGACCGGGCTTTTCATCTGGTTTCGGATACACCCGATTCTAAGCTAAACCCACGGCTTATCGGGGCAGCCAGATGGGGTCAGCGGTGACCGATGGCTGGGCGGGGCTTGGCGAGCCGCGCCATCGAGGGGCACCTGGCGAGGCCCGGCTGAGCCTGGAAATGCGCTCTCAGCGCTCTGTGCGCGTGAGATCGACAAAATCAGGAACTGCTTGTCCCTGAATCGTCCGAGGGTTTAGAATGTGGGACCTTGGAAATTGACGGATGCTTGCGGTTGGAGCGGTGAAGCCATGACGAAGAAAAGAACGAAGCGGGCCTTTCTCCTTCTCGGATGCGTCATCCTTCTCTCGTGTGCCGACGGGAGCGATGGCACAGGCTCCAGCGCAACGGATGAAACAGATGCACCCGCAGTGGATCAAATAGACGCCCCCCCGACGGATGAAACAGATGCACCCGAAACGGATGAAACAGATGCCCCCGCAACCCAGGAAACCGTCTTCACCCACAAGATGATGAAGCAGCGCCCCGGTCGGCCAGAAACCGAGCAATTCGCCTATGAGTGCCGGCGCTGCAGCTTCGAGCAATGGCTTTCGATCGAACCTCCCCCGGGCTGGACGAAGGGCCCAGCACAAGTCTCCCTGATGGAGGGCGGCGACCTTCGAAGCAGGCCCTCTCTCGAACAAGTGCAGGCGGAATGGCCCGAGATTCAGGAAGAAGACTTCTACGAGTCGTGGGATTTTCTGGAAGAAGTTCCCGGCAACGAATACGAACTGATTGCCGTCAATCTCGGAATTGAGCTCCCGCCCATCCGATTCCCCCCCAACATCGTCGTCCGCACCCAGGTCATGCGCGATACAGAGCTGATCTTCTACGCGAACAGACGTGTCCATGAACTCACCAATGGCGAGGGTGATGTTTTTGTTCTGTTTGCATACGGGGTCGATCCAGAAGATCCCGTCTTTCCGGACTTTCAGGATCCAGACGCGCTTGGCGACTTCACTCCGCCCGCTGGGTGGACCTATTCGACCCGCGTGCTGGAAGAAGAACTCGTCCTCGCCAGCGAAGACAAAGCCACAGTCCTCGCATTCCGGCCTGTAGGTGGCCAAAATTCGACCTGGGAAAAGCGTTAGAAGCGATCGTTCGCCAAGATGAAATCGCGCCCCCCACCCATCGGGGCTCGGCGGCGGGGGCGCCTTGGCGGCCGACTGCGGGATGTGACGGAGCGGTGCGGGCGCAGAGCGGCCTAGAATCTGAAACAGGGAAATGACCAGTACAGGCAATGCGTCGCGCGCTTCTACACCGGATTTGAAACGACCGTCCGCCCGGGTGGCTTTTGTGCTGGGCTCGTTTCTGGTGGGTTTCGTGATTGCGTTCAATCTGCTCAATCATCAGATCGATTCGCAGGTGTTCGATTATGGGAAAAGCCCCACCGCGCAACCGGCCCTCAACATCTGGTTTGATTCCAATGCACCGCTTGTCTATTTGGCCATGACGAACACCCAAACGCGGATGCAAATGACCAATCGGCACCCTCTCTTTCCCTATATCGGGGTGCTTCCCGTCAAGGCCATGCGGCGACTTGGCATTGCTGAACCCCTGGGCGTTTGCCTGGTGCTGGCTTTCGGCGTGGGGCTGATGTCCGGGCTGTTTTCCCTAACCCTAACCTTGACCTTAGAAAACGCCGCTTTGATGGGGCTGGGGCAGCTGTTCTTTCTTGCGTCGGCTTCGTTTGTGTTTTGGTCGGGCCTTTGCGAACGCTTTTCGTGGGGAAGCGCAACCATTCTGTCGGTGACCGCCGGGGCGGCGTACTACAGCCGTAAAGAAAAAATGCCGGTGGCCGCAGCGGTTTTCCTCAACGTGATTTCGCTGAGCGTCACCATCACGAATTGGATGTTCGGACTGCTGCTGGCTTTGAACTTCTTTAAGATCAAAACGGCCATCAAGGTCGGCCTGTATGGCCTGGCGGCTGGATTGGGCCTCTGGTTCATGGAACAGCTGTTCATCACACAGCACGACAGCCTGCTGCACGTCCAGGCATGGAACCACAAATACGTGCTCAACGATTACGCGGGTGCAGTGCACCAAAAGCTCGTGGCTTTGCTGGGGCACACGGCGGTGATGCCCGGTTTTCATCTTTATGGCTTTGCCGATGGAGTGGCCGCGGAATCTCATCAGATGCTCGGCGTCGCGCAGTCGGCACCGGGAAGCAGTGGGCCGCTGGGGCTAGGTCTGGTCATAGCCTGGGCGGTGCTGCTGGTCGTGGGAACACTGGCCTGGAGTTCGAACGTCAGCAAAAATCAGTTCGACCGCTTTTTATCGTTTGGCATTCTCGGCCAGATCACGCTGCATATGATTTACGGCGTCGAACTCTTTCTGTATGGCCTGCACGTTTTACCCTTGGTTCTTCTGCTGGTGGTGCGTGGCCTCGACACCCTGAAAGGCCCGTCGAGGCGCATCGTGATCGCAGGCCTATGTGGCTTTGTGCCTCTATTAGCCTTTCACAACATCAACCAGTACAGAGAGGCGAGAACCCTTTACGTAGAGCGCTACGAAGAACGCCTGCATTCACCGGCCGAAGCGCCTGCGCACGGGGCTCAGCAAGGGCCTAAACAAGGTCGTAAACAAGGGCCTTAACGACACGCAGCGGATTGCATTCCGTTCGGTGCGGCCCGCTGAAGCAGCCCGAGACATCTTGTTGCTCGCGGCGATGCTGACTGACTGCACTGCCAAAAAAAAGTCGACGACTGCATCCACGAGCCACCCGCGTAGCAAAGGACGCCCGGGCCCCATCCCACACAGGCGCTGAGCCCCATCCCCCTCCGTACAAACCCGGACACAAGCGGACACTTTCGGACAGTTCCGAACAGTTTTAGAGCCTGCGCGACACATTATTGGTTGCGATGCTTAACCAGGGGAGTGACGATAGCCTTGGCTTTAAGTGAGTCGAATGCCTTCTTTGTCGCTTCGAATTTTTTGATCGCGATCCCACTCAGAGCGGGCCGCTGAGCGCGCTCATTCCACATTCAACGACGACGGGATCGCAAACCAAAAGACGGGCGAATCGCCGATGAAGAGATTCCGAAATTTCAGAACCCTCTCTCCGAAACGCTGGGCGTCATTTTTCCTTCCCCTCCTGGTAACTGCCCTTCTTTCGGCTTGCGACTCTGAAGTGAATCGCTGGCATGCTGCCGAGAAAGCCGATTCGATCGTGAGCTATTCCGACTTCATCGCATTTTTTCCCGAAAGTGAGCATATAGAAGAGGCGCAAGATCATATCCGGCGGCTGCAGCTCGAGTGGCTCATTGCAGCGCGCCATGCGAGGGATACGGCGGACGTCGAAAGGGCACTCGTGAAGGCAGGTGGAGTCGCCGGCCTGGAAAAAGCTGATCTATTCCCCCTGCACCTCGCGAGCGATGATTGTGCGACCCGACTGATTTCAGCGCTTTTGGCGAACGGCGCCGATGTTAACCTGCAAACAATCGAAGGCGAGACAGCTCTCTATGTTGCGGCTGCAGCGGAATGCCAGGGTGGAGTGGATCAACTCCTCCGCGCCGGGGCAAATCCCCTGATCGCCGACAGCCAGGGGCACACCGCATTGATGGCCGCAGCCAAAAACTATAGCCCCAGCTTGGTGCAGAGTTTGATCGCAGTGCCCCACAACTTCTCAGCAACGACCCACGATGGAACGACTGCACTGGCCGTAGCCGCGGCTCACAACCGCAGAGAAAACGTCCAAATTCTGTTAGGGGCGGGCGCTGACCCGAATACAGCTTCTGCCGATGGCACCTGCCCCCTGCATTATGCGGCGGTTCTTTCAGACCACCGCGTACTTGACTCTTTAATCGCTTCGGGGGCCAACCCGCACAGCGAGAAGCGTGGCGGCGTCACTCCACTCGCTATCGCAGCCGGCTCGGGACAGGAACAGAATCTCATACGGCTATTGAATGCGGGAGCCAAGGTGAATTTCCGCACAAGCGATGGTGTCACCGCCTTGATGCTGGCAGCGGAAATTGGCAATGTCCCGATGGTTTCGAAACTGATTGCTGAAGGTGCCGATCCCGGCATCATGGCGGTCCCTCGTCGAAAAACAGCTCTCCATGCCGCGGCCGAAATCGGACATGAAAAGATCGTACGCCTGTTGATCGAAGCGGGTGCGGATGTTAACGCCAACGAAATTGATGGTACCACTCCCGTTTTGGACGCCGCGTTGCACGGCCACGTTGAAGTTGTACGAGCACTGCTGGATCGTGGAGCACGTCCGAATTCACTTCGTGAACCTGAGAAACAGTCGCCGCTCAGCATCGCTGCGGATCAGGGCAAGATTGAAATCACCCGCTTGCTCTTGGCGGCCGGGGCTGATATTGATCAGCCGATGGTGCCCTCAGGTGTAACACCGCTAATGCGTGCCGCATGGGCCGGACATTCTGAAGTAGTGCGCGTGCTGATCGATGCAAATGCCAACATTGCGATGCAGGATGAAATTGGCAGAACAGCCTTGCATGCCGCTCTTTACGCGGGACACGCTGATGCCTTGAAATTTCTGATAGCTGCACAGGGCGACAAAGACTTCATCAGAAAAGAAGCGCCGGACATGCTCATGGCCGCAGCGCGTGAAGGATATGGCGAGGTCATTCGCCTCTTGATTGACGAGGGTGTCCCAGCAAATATGATCGACCACAGTAGCGGCGGCACTCCGCTCATCATTGCAACACTGGCCGGACACAACGAGGCTGTGATCGCCCTTTTGGAAAGTGGCGCTTATGTGGATGCACCGGACCGAGAAGGCCGGACACCTATTTTGTGGGCGGCGGCCAAAGGCCAGCTCAGCGTACTTCGCACCCTGCGCGAACATGGGGCAAACATTGAATTCCACGCCAAAAACTCAGCAGGGTTATTGTGCGCGGCCAGCGATGGCGGCCATACATCGACTGTAACGGAACTGATTCGCGCCGGGGCCCCACTGGACAGCGCTCAACAACCAGAAAATGTAACGGCCATCTACATGGCAGCAGCAAAAGGGCATGAAGACATTGTCAAACTGCTTCTAGATGCCGGGGCTGATATTGGCATTTCGCACCGGGATGGCTCGACCGCCCTGATCGTGGCTGCACAAAATGGGCATCTCGAAATCGTTGAGCACCTGTTAGCGGCCGGCGCAGATTTTGATGCAACCACTTCATCCGGCGATACCCCGCTCATCGCGTCAGCAGCAAATGGACACCGGAGTGTCGTCAAAGCCCTGTTGGCCGCAGGCGCGCCGGCAGAGCAAAGTCGGAAGATACGGGGGAGAGAAGTTTCAGCGCTGAGCGCGGCCCGGCGTGGCGGGCATAGAAAAATCGTCGAACTCCTCGATGCCGCCGTGCGAGGCAGCCGCAGACTCTAGAATACGGACCCAGGTTTCCTGGCGCGACAAAACGCCGGATTGGAGTTGAGGACTCGTGAATATGCTCACAAAGACCGGTCTCGGTGAAGCGTTGCTCGCCACCCTCGGGCTCTATTTCTGTGTGAGCGCCAGCAGTCAACTCGCTGGTTTCGCGGGGGGCACTGAAGAGGTGTTGTCGGGGGAACTTTCGCTCGCCTTTTTTCTCTGCTTCGCGGTGTTGGGTTTGTGGGGTCTGTTGCTTGTGATATTTCGGCGACGCCTCGCGATCGAACTATTCGGCTAGGAATTTGGCGCTGATGATGAAGAGACGCAGTCCTTCGACGATCTAAAACCGTTCCTCATCGCAGCGCTTGGCATTTGGTTCGCCGCAAGTGGTCTCATCAATGCCGCGTATACTGAATCGCAGCCACTCCTCTACCCGGCAGCGACGCTAGACGAATCTCTCTTCGAGTACGCACCGCCTCGTGGGCTCATCACGCGCCAAGCGTGGCTCGCTCGCATTCCGTACATCAGCGAGGTGCTCGTCGGATTGGCGCTCTTCCTGTCGTCGGACAGCTTGACCGACCTATCGGGTCGGCTGCGAGGGGACTCAGGGCGTCCAGCCAGCTAGACTGGAGGGGCAATTTTTGCTTTCCCATCGAAGAAAGGCCATTGTCGTGGAAGCTGCATCGGTCAATCATCCGTACGCCGATCTGATTGGACTTGAGCTGGGTGAGTCGGAAGACGGAAGCAGCACCTGCTGGCTCTCGGTTGCCGAGCGGCACCTGAACCCGCACCGCGTCGTTCATGGTGCGGTGCTCTATGCCCTGGCCGACACGGGAATGGGGGCTGCGCTTTATCCGAGCCTATCCCCGGGAGAGATCTGCGCGACCATCGAGATTAAGATCAACTACTACCGGCCCGTGAGCTCGGGAGAAATTCGATGTCAGACCGAAGTCGTGTATCGCGGACGGCGAGTGGCCAACCTGGAGTCGTCGATCTATGTCGAGGAACGCCTTGTGGCGAAGGCCAACGGGACGTATTCGATTTTTAAGCTTCCTGAGAAGGTCAGCGAAGACCGCTAGGCGACACGGTTCCCTTGCGTTCGGCATGCAGGACCCTTGGGGATGGGACATTGAAGCTAGGGTTCTGGCACAACGTCCGTGTATGGGCGTGATGTCAAACCTCTATATGACGAAGCTTTGGTCAGTGACGGACCCCATCGCGTCAAGAAAGGGTTCAGTACGAAAACCCGAGCCCGCCTGACGGCCTATGATGCGAAGTTCGCGGTTTGCCAAATGGGCTGGAACGCTGGGCGGTTCGCCGACGGATGATCGCGACAAGCGCGCAGCGAGCCCCCCCACCGCGTCGACCTTTGCCTCTCCATCGGCCAGCGCGGACGCCACTGCCGGTGGCTCGATCGGAGGGGTACCCTCCCCCCCCGATGAGTCTCACACCGGCACAGCTCCACCGATACCGACGAGACGGATTTGTCCTGCTCGAAGGGCTGATTTCCGAGGACAAGATCGCGCGCTGGTCTCGTCGATTCGAAGATCTTGTACTCGGGAGGGTCGAGCGCCCCGAGAAACTCGTAATCATGAAGGATGTATTCGTCGCCAAGGGCGAGGTCGTTCCAGCGAGCCCGCTCCATGCGATCACCAAGATCTTGAGCTTCGAGGAGGATCCGATCCTCTGGAACTACACCCTAGACGAAGCGCTCCTCGCCGCCGTCCAGTCGATTGTGGGTGAGAGCTTGTTCACGATCTCGTCCAACGTTTTCAACAAGCCACCCGGGGTCGACAGTCGCCACCCGCTCCACCAAGACCTGCGCTATTTCGCCTACCGGCCCGCGGATAAGATCGTCGCCGCTTGGACGGCCATCGATGCCACGACCCGGGAGAACGGCTGCCTATCGGTGATCCCGGGGAGTCACCAGACCGGGCTGCATGAGCACCAAGACCCGGACTGGGAACACGTCAACTTCGGATTCTTCGCGGCCGAAGGCGTCGACCCCGAGGCGCGGGTCCACGTCGAAATGGCGCCCGGCGACACCCTGCTCTTCCACCCGCTCTTGATCCACGGCAGTGGCCGGAATCGATCCGACGGATTCAGGCGCGCGATCTCGACCCACTATGCATCGCAGGAATGCGAACGACCCGATCGCGCTCGAAAACGAGAGCCAGTGACCAAAGAGGTTCCCAAGAAATGACCACGCGAGCTCACGGAATCCTGCCTCTTTCTTTTACGTTTATTGTCGTTGCCTTCGGGCTCAGTTCGCTCGGCTGTTTTAGCCTGAAGTACCACATGCCGTCATCGAATACGCCGGCGGCCGTGATTCGGGTTGCCGTCCAGCCGGTCGACTATATACGGTTCGACGTGTTTCACTCAGAAGTAGGCTGCCCGCGTTCGAATCCAACGGTGTGGAACTCGGATTATCTGGGCTCCATCGAGATCCGGTATCCAAACCAATCCTTCGAAATCCCCGGCAGTGGATACAGTCGGATCGCCTACCGCGGCAGCACACTCCTCAACCAATACTTTGCCGAGAATTACAGTAATGAGCTCACGATCGCGTCGACGCCCGGGGCTCAGTACAGCTTGCAAGCGGCTGGCACCAAGGTCGTTCTTTCTGCTGCGTCGGGCACGGTGGCCGCTGTGACCTGCGAAGACGGCGTGCCCGTTCGGCAGAAGCCGACGGAAGAACGGATGGCCAGTCGGTCCACCCCGATTCGATCGTCTATGCTCTCGACCCTTCCTTGAAGTCCTTGAAGGAAAAGGCGTCGGGAGATTCCAATGGCTGAAGAAGCGATGCGCCTGGGCTGGGGTCACATCAATGTCAACGTGAGCGATCTCGACGCGTCCATTCGCTTTTACGAGAAGTTGGAGTTTTCCGTCCTGCTGCCCGGCATTCCCTATCTGGGCCTCAAGCAGGAATCGCCACCGCAGCCCTTGTCCGAAGCGGGCGCGGCAGCGCTTGGCCTGGAAACGCCTGTCGCGGGGCGGGCTTGCATCATGCAGTTGGGCAAGGGCTTTCCCATGCTCGACCTCACCGAACTTTCCCACACCAAAGGCTCTTCGCCTTTGACCACCCGGGACCGGGGCATCGTGCGAATCTGCCTGGCCTCCCCAAACCTGGATCAAGACTATGAGGCGCTCACCCACGACGGAGTCGAATTTCTTTCTCCGCCAAAGGTCGGGGAAGCCGGATCCGCAAAGATCGCGGTTTGCCGAGACCCCGATGGAACGCTGATCGAACTGATCGAAATCGATCTCGATCGCTGGTCGGACCTCGTCGGCTAGACGACCCTTTCCCTCCGCGCTGTAGAAAGGGAGTAGCGGTCGCCTCTGCAAAGCCGAGAAGGCGCGGTATCATCGACTTCTTCTTTTGCTCCCGCTGCGATAGGAAATGAGTTCATATGGGTGATGCGACTCCGAAGTCTGGCCGGATGATGTGGACGATTATCGTTCTCGTCAGCTTGCTTTGTTTGGTCAACTACCTCGATCGGGTGGTGATCTCCTTCGCGATTGAACCCATCCGCAAAGACTTTGGGGTGGACAACACCGGCTTCGGGCTTGCCATGACGCTCTTTGCCGCCGGCGCCATCGCGATCAACCTGATCTCGGGGCTGCTGCTCGACCACTTTGGGGCGCGCGTGGTGTGGTTGGTTGGGCTGCTGGTTTGGACCGTCGCAATGTTGATGCTTGGGATTGTCGAATACTGGTGGCTCTTTTTGGTATTTCGCGTGATGCTGGGCCTTGGGGAAGGCGTGAATTTTCCCGCCATGAATCGAGCGGTGCGAGACTGGGTGCCCCCTCAGGACGCCTCAAAGGTCACGGCCGCCTGTCTCGTTGGGGTGCCCGCCGCCTTCTTGATTGGCGGCCCGCTGTTCGGATGGCTGATTGACGCGATCGGCTGGCGGGGCACCTTCAAGCTGCTCAGCGCGGGCGGTTTCATCGTGACGGTGGCGATGGCGTTCCTCTACCGAAACCCGGCCGGCGAGCAAAAGAAAGAGGGCCGAACGCCCACTCGCAGCTGGCTCACCCTGCTTAAGGACCCCACGCTTCTCGCCACTTCTTGGTCGTTTTTCGGATTCGGCGTCATCCTTTACTTCGGGCTGACGTGGATCCCCGGGTACTTTGAGCAAACCTTCAATGAGAAACTCTCCACCATCGGTTGGTTCAGCACCCTGCCCTGGGGACTCGCGATTATCCTCATGCAATTGGTTGGGTGGTGGTCCGATGCCCTGCAAAGGCGTTCGGGCAATTCGAGAACCTCGCGGGTCTACCTCATTCTCGGCTTTCAGCTGATCGCCGCAGCGTGCTTTATCCCGTTGGCGTTCGTGACCGGCTCTGGGTGGGCGGTGGTGTGGCTCACCCTCGGCATCGGGTGTTCGATGGCCCCCAACGCACTCTACTATTCGATCGTTTCCGATCTGTATCGAGAACGCACCGGTGCCGCGACCGGCATCATGATCACCTTCTTTTCCGCGGCCGGACTGCTCATGCCGGTGATCGTCGGCCTGCTCACGGACCTAAACGGCAGCTTCAGTGCCGCGTTTATCCTGATGGCCTCGATCGTTGCCACTGGGGCACTCAGCCTGCTGTTTTTTGCGCATCCCAAAACACCGCCGCCTGATCAAGCTACCGCAACCTCGTAGCGAGGCGATTTTTCGCGCAGGCCGCATGCCGTGAAGAACGGCGCGCGCCGAATGCGCCACGCCCTTGGCGGCACCCGGCCGACTCGGCACCGATGGTCTCAGCGCTGAGGCTGAGGCCCCCTCGAATCGATCAGCTGTGCGGGGCCGCCCACCTCGCCCCAGACCACTGCATTCTGGCCGTGGCGCTGCCCGGCTTGGCGAGCCACCTCGCGTTGCAGGCCGAGCACAAGAAAACTCTCTTCAGCGGGCCACGCCCCTTCGGCGTCCTGCCCCCGGCCCGGATAAAACACCCTGCCCTCGCGCTTGAGTTCGGCGGCCAGGGCGGCATTCCGCGTGGCGTTCTCTTCGGGGTCGAGCGGCTCGGAAGCGGGATTCCAAGCGGTGATGAAACACCAGCAATCGCATCCGGCCTGCGCGACAGCCTCGTCGAGGACCGGGTGGTTCTGGTCAATGCGGATCGTCATCCGGCCCCCCGGAGCATCGGCCGAGAAGATGGCCCTACGATAGGCCTGCCAGAGTGGGTCGTTTTCTGTGGGTTGAGGGGCGTCCGTCATTCAAGCGGATTACACGGGGTACTGGGCTGCTCCTCGAATGTCTGGGCATCGCAGGCCCCGTCGCAGAAATTCCGGATCAAACCATTGGGTTTCAGGAACTCGCCCAATTGATCTGTGGAAGCCGGAATGGTCAGGCGGGGCACACCGTGCGGGTCGCAATTGCCGGCGACAATCCGATTGGAGAGCGCCGGCAAATACTCTTCGTAGGCCGGATCAAAAATGTCGAAGTCGCCGACATCATAAATATGCATCGCCGAACTCAGGCCCGGATTCGCAGAACCCGCATCGGCGTTGACATCGGGGATGTCGACCAGCTGCGCCTGAATGGACCCTTCCAGATTCGGGATACCCATTGATCGAGCCATGATGTTTGTCGCCTGGTTGGAAACCTGTTTGTCCAGCCAAGCCACCGTGACGAGCATGTTTTTTTCGATGGAACCCGGAAGCGGCTCATCGACGGTGCCCGTGATGTGTCGAATATAGGCCGCCGGCTCAGCACTCACCCAGAGCTCGTGTTGAATCCCAAGCGACACCGAAAACTCCATGGGGTCTGGAAACGGCAAGGCTTCGATGAGATCGAGGAATGGGATAAAGGGTGTAGCCCGCTGCTGGAGGAGCGAGAAATTCATCGCGGGCACGTCCACATTGTGCCGCACCGTGTCGTCGTTCAGGGCGGCGTACATGGTGCCGTAGATGCCGCCGAGGCTGACACCGAAATAGAACATCTCCGGGCCCGGCGTTGTAAAAACGCCAGTCGCCGCGTCGCCGGGGGTTCGCTGGAATTCCGGAAGCCGGTTAAAGAAACCCGTCTTCGCCATTTTCGAGAGAACCAACGTGTTGACCATGCCCTGCTTGAGCCGGTGGGGTAATGCTTCGAAAGTGTTGAACTTGTGGCCCGAATCGGGCGTGCCGATCACGTTGAACGCGATATTCAAGAGATCGGCGGAACCGCGGACTCCGGAAAGCCCGCGCCAATCCGTCGCGACGGCGATGTAGCTCACCCCGGAATCCTGGGGAATAAAACTCCCCGCGGCGAAGCCCGAAACCATTCCCGCGCCGTCTCCAAGGAAACCGTGACCCAGCAGCAGGGGGTGCCCAACCTGCTCCTGAAGAAAGACATCACAGGGAACCGCCACGTCCCAATTAAACGAAAAGAATCCGTTGCGGACGGGCTGGTCGTTGTCATCGACATTGAGCACCGAGACTTCGAGAAAGTTGTCGATATCGCCCGTGAGGTAATAGGGGCCATCGAAGGTGCCCTTCACGACGCGCCATATTTCCTGGTCGGGCAATGTGCAATCGTTGTCCTCGACGACTTCGATGTTCTCGAATGACGACACGTCGGTGGGATCCAGCCCCGCAAGCCAGCCCAGTGCGTCGTCTCGCATAGCGAGCATGCGCTCTTGAAGTTGCTGCTGGCTCCGAACGTGAAACTGGAAGGCCAGCTGAAGGCTTTCGCGCTCGATTCCAGCATTCGCAAGCTCCGAAAAGACCACCTCAAGATCAGCTCGGCGGCTTTCGACACCGTCGATGGTTGTGGGTGATCCATTCCGAAGCGCCGCGAAGACCGGATCGGGCTCGATCAGGTCTCCATTCGTGTCGACCATGTTTCGATACGCCACGATATATCGACCGCCGGGTTTCAAGGCCACTCCAGGCCGCATAAATAGCGTCTGCCGAGTCAGGTCAGCGAGAGCGGAATCCGTGCCATCCACTTCAACCCAGTGCAGCACGGGCTGGCCGGTGTCTGCATCGATCAAGACACTGGGACTATCGGATTGAACCGATGTGTCGTCGTGGGTGCGAATACCGACATACGGGGTTGACTGAGGCGCACCAGCCGGAAGCAAGCGCGCGGCGTTCGAGCGCTCGAGATCGACATTTTCAAGAAAGGCCAGAATCTGAACGGTCGGTGAATATCCATCCATTCGGTTCAGGGGAGTCGGGTCAAGCGGGGGGCCGGGGACGCCTTTCAACGTGTACTCGGGGAAATTCAAGCGAAGACCGCTGGCGGTTTCGGCTCCGACGTCCTCCATAAAGCGCGAAGACGGAAAAGGCAGGAAGCAGTGGGCGGAACTGATCACGTCGCAATCATCCGGTCGTTCAAGATCAACTGTTACGAAGCCAGCGCTGGTCGAAAGAGCCTGACTCTCGGATTCGGAGACCGACTCCGCTCGCACGTCGACGACATGATTGCCCGCAGCCTGGGCGGGCAATGTGGCCCGGGCGCGTTGGGTGCCTTCGGGTGATCCCTCCCCTGCGGCTTCGATCGTGATCGCTTCAGGCGCCAGCGGCACACCATCCAGATCGACTTCGAGGGTCTCGAGCGCGACGTCCGGGCCCAAGATAATTTCGAGGTCGAGGGTGTCCGCCACTCCAGCCAGCAAGCCCTCCGCCGGCGCATCCACTTGAAGCGTCAGGTCCTGAGCTTCGGGCGTGTTGTCGTTGTTGCACCCCAATGCGAGGCACCCGGAAAGCAGCAGAATCGAAAACAACAGGATCGTCTGACGAGCGGACTTCATCTTTTAGCTCCACAAATAATGATGACAAGGGTTTAATCACTGGCGCGGCAAATTAGCTTAGCCCTGCTTGTCGCTGAATTCTGGGTTCCGGACAAGGAATCCCTTCATGATTCACCTATCCGGGGGGGACGATTTAAATCATCATTCCGAGTGCAAAAAGTTGAGCGGCGAAGTACTTTGGAATATTCCGAAGCGCTTCAATCGTCGGCGACAGGAATGTTGCCGAGCGAGATTTAGGACCTCGCGCGACCCGTCGCGGTGCGGCCTGCGGCTTCGATGCGGTCTTCGACGTTGGTCAGCTGGGCTCGGGCTTCTCGGTTGTAGCGGGGTTCGTCTTCGGCGCGGTCTCCGGGCAAAAGCGGCAGCCCAAAACCCGAATAAACCACTTTGCGGGGGCGCTCGGTGGGGGGATGGGCGCGATGAAGCGTATCGCTGCAGTGCACCGTGACGTCGCCGGTTTGGGTCTCAAGCATGCGGGGGGCCATGTCCATGATGGGGTCGCGCCCGGGCATTTTCACATTGGCGCGATGTGAACCCGGCACCACCCCCAAGGCGCCGCTTTCGCGGTCGGCCCCGGTCACCGAAATGCCGCAGGTCAGGGCATTGCAGAGGTAAGAATGGCGACCCTGGCCGCAGTCTTTATGCCAGGGCAAATCCGATAAGCCGCGAACGATCCCCAAGGGCTTCACCAGGCCCTCGGCGGAACGGCGATGCCGATGCCCGTCGCCGGTGAGATCACCCAGCCACTGGTAGCGATCGGATTGCACCAAGTCGCGTAACGATTCGGACTTTTCATAAAAGTTCAGCACTCGAACCGCCTGTTTCTGGCCTTGATCGTTTTCCGCCCACCAAGAATCGCCGTCGTCGGGTTCGGCCCGGGCGATGTAGTCGTCAACATCATCGGCCACCCGGGCCATTTCAGATTCGGTAAAGAGGCCTCGAAGATGCAAGAACCCCGCTTCGTGTAAGAAGTGCGCGATTTCTTCCCGGTCGTCGTCGACGGAAAACACCCGGTCGAGGTCGAGGGGGGCGCCGGCCAGGTCAAGGAAGGTCACGTCACCCGGCGCGTACACCTTGCGGCCGTCCAGCAGTGCCCGCAGCACGGGTTCCCAGCCCAGCCAGTCGTCCATCTGGCCGCTTTCGAGCTGAACCCGCGCCGTCATCGCAAGACCCATGGTCGATTGGTAGTCCTGAACGAGGTCCGACAGAGCCGTTTCGGAAAGCCGGGCCACCACGCCCGCATGGGCGAGCCCAGACTCCACCCCCAGCCGACCGGCCTGAATGCGCAGGGTGATTTCGGCGTTCTCCAAGGCGAGGCCCAGCGGAGGCAGCTTTCGGGCTTCGGCACCGTGTGTCGCCAAGTCGCCATGGCTGCGGAGGGCCGTGGGCAGCACTTCATCGACCATCTGCTCCGCCGTCAAGGGAGCGACATCCTTTAATCTTCGCGTTCGCTGATCGATGCTCATGGGCGGGCCCCTTTTAAAAAGCCGACGCGCTTAGACGAAAGAGCGTACCGCGTTTGCCGAGGAGGCGGGGCCCAGGGAAGCGGTCGGAGCGGGTGCTCCCGGCCCAGGGGCCGGATTTCCGGGCTCCACGCACGCGGGGCGTCCTGACTCCAAGCCGCAGGCCACAGAATCTGCGCCCTAGACCTTCCCTTGGGTTCTGTCCTTAGCCCATTGATAGAGCGCAATGTCGAGCTGGTTGTGTTCAACGATCAGACTTCGCGTGTTTTCATCGCATCGAGGGCGCACAGTGGTTGAGGCATTGAGATGGGGCATTTCTGAAGTCTTCCAACCGAGAGTGTCCGCCAAAGCGGAAAAATCCTTCGCCGCGGATTCGACAGTCCCGAGAAAAAAATAGTCTCTCTCGATGTTCTTGATCGCCGCTTCCAGATGCCTCGAGTCGGTGACGAGAGACCCCGGCTGAGCCGGGATGCCGGAAATGGCGCGCGTCATGTGATTGTTCGTCATCTCTGTCAGGTTCTGTTCGATGAGTTCAGCAAGGCTCAATCCATCACGGATGGCCCTAAAAAACTGCGAATCGGGTTTTCCCAACTGATCATAGAGCGATTCGATTCGGGCGACGGGTTCTCGTAAAAAAGAGAAGTATCTGGGGCGCAGACCCAGAAACTCATGCACCCCATACGAAAAGTGACCGTAGACAATTTTCGGAGCGACTGGATTCTGAAGGAAGCTGTTCAGGAAATTCGAATCTGGGGCCGCCAAACGAAGCTCTCCGGCATAAACAGCAGTCCGCTCCTCCGGGGTGTACTCAGCTTCGATGACCTGAGTCAAAGAGCTTCCCGCAGTCTTGGGGATATGGCTGAACAGAATAGTTTCCACAGAAGAGACCCTCTTTACGCCACCCTTCACTCGTGCAGATGAATCACAGATGCGTGAATTCTCCGAAAACGCGCCGAAAAGACGTTGAGCCCGAAGCGACGCAGAAGGCCGATCGTTTGGATACGCCTCTCCTCTGATTGGTCGCACAGCGGAATAATTGTCGTACAATTTTTCGGCGTCAATCCGGGATATGCCTCCATATCAACGATATCCCTTGCGGCCTTCTGATAGTAAGCGGTTAGATGAATACCTGTTGCCCAAGAAGCCTGAGAAAACTCTATCTGTAATGCAAAGAAGCACAAAAGAGTGAAGCCGAAAGTGGCGCTCTGGGCCCCTCTCAGCTTGAGGCTGGCAGGCGGCCTGAAGTAGGCCGCAAGCATGACCATTAACGCAACCAGATTGAACTGATAAAAAAGAAGATACCGGGGCTGCTCAAGGTACTGCGTTCCGAATATGGAAACTCGAAACAGAATAATTCCGATTACATGGCCGTAAAACAAAAGCATTAGTGCAGCAGCAAAGAAACTAGCGCCGTTTGTAGGCTCTCGAATAAACCGACGCCAAAACAAAAGATGAAGCGTCAATAGCGAGAGGGCAATTAAAATTTGCCACAGAGCAGCCTTATCCCCAAAAAGGTGCTCAAGCCGATCAGTCGCAATGACGGAATTCGAGAGAGGCAGAGCCCACCACTTCCACCAACCCTCAGACAGAAAAATCCGAAACAAGTGCGCCATCTGATCGGGTGCCGTGCTGAACTCCGCCGTTTCTCCCACGACAGGCGCTAAAGAACTCATGAGGACCTGCGAAGCAACGAGCGACAAGAAGAAGTAGAGAGCCAAACGAATTGCCTTCGAAGAACGAAAAGAACCTAGGCAGCAGAAGATCAGAACAACAAAGATCGCACTCGACGCCAAAACCGCCGCGTCGCCCACGACCAAAGTGAAAACAATCACAGCCCAGCCTATTCGATTTGACCTCCCTTTACGCAGCTCAGACCACGTGAAGAATATAAATACAAGCGAAATCGCACTGGTTAAATGATTCAACGAGGCAAGCGGCCAGCGCCAGCTACCGGTTGTGTTCATTGAAAAGAGAGCGGCTGTGCTCAATGCCCAAGCAAAGAACTTGATGCGATCGGGAACGTTTTCTTCGCTCTCCCGCCAGATAATTGGCACCAAGATCAGCGAGCTGGCTCCTGCACCAAAAACGCCAAGGACCGCAGACGGCGAGTAGTCAAGGTCAAACCAATGAAGCTGGAGCAACAGAATGACTTTCTGCAAAGGCTGAATATGGTCTCCCGCCCCCCTGTAGACGTAAAAATCGGAAAACTCAAGGTCCCCCTCAAGAGCCGGGCGCAGAAAAACCGAAAGGAAGTACCAGTCGTCGGCGACAATGATGGGGTTTGTATAGAGAAGGACAAATATAAACGCGTTCAGAAATGCTGCGGCGAATACAATCCCGCCAGCAATCGCCCAACCCGATGACCTGCTGTCAACGTCGCCGCCGGCCAAACGAGAATCGGGCATTGTTCAAAGATCTCCGTTCGCGCTTTAATAGAGACCGACCTTTTGGACAACCACACAGAGGTTACGTTGCTCTTCTAGCTCTCTGTCTTCCTCGGGTCTGAATGAATGATCGCATTCAATTCTGAGGTCAATGACATCCGAGTCATCCGCCGGAAGCCCCCCCTCAAGGATGAAGAAGCCGGTATCGCGGATTTCTCGTTTGACCGGCTTCTCGCCATTCACGCTGACAGAGAGCGTCAGCTTTTCAACTCCGTGAAAGTCGAGATCAATCCAGCCTCGCAGCCGCCACGTCCCCTCCTCCCCGCGGCGGCCGAGAAGGAGCCTGGCCCGCTCAGCGATCCATCGCCTGTTTCGATGATGTCGGTAGAAGCCTTCGATAAACTGTGCTTCCGGACCCGAGTCACGTGCAAAGTCCACAACCGGCCAGAGTTCAGAAGATTGACTGTCGGGCGTTTCGAGATAGCCGAGAACCTGAAGATTCTGTATCGAATCCTCGTCCAAAGCAGAGAGATTGACATATTCTGCGCGCGCTCGGTCCTTCTCCTGCAATTTCTCCCAATGAGAAAGATCTGCCTCAAGGTGAGTGGCATCGTCCCTGGCAACCGCGGCAAAGTTTTCCGTTTCACCGGGGTCTTTCTTTAGATCGTAAAGCTCAACCGTTCTGCTCGGCTTCGCGAACGGTTTGCCTCGAATCAGCTTCAACCCTGAATGACGGGCCGCCTTCAAGTCGGCGCCGTCGAGGCTGAGCTCAGAATACACAGCCCTTTCTTGCTGGGGCTGACCCGATATGGCCGAGCTCAAATCAACCCCCTCAAATGCAGCTGGAATCGGAATGCCGAGAGCGCCCAGAATGGTCGGCGCGAGATCAAGATGACTCACTGGCTCGGGTAAGCGATCCCCCCGGTTCTCCTCCGAGGATGTCCACACAATGAGCGGAACGCGAATCATTTCCTCGTAGAGGTCTCGTCCGTGATCACGAACGCCATGGTCCCACAGCCCTTCCCCGTGGTCAGACGTAATAATGATCATCGTGTCCTTGAGAAGGCCCCTTGATTCCAGCCCTCGAATAAGCTCTCCGATCCAGTAGTCGCAGTAAGCCACCTCTCCCGAATAAAGGTTCCGAATATGGTCCAGATCCGATTGCGAGATCTCAGATAGCGGAGTGTTGTCCAGAGCATTCAGATCGTTACGAGATCCATTAAAACGTCCCTCCGGCCCCTTGGCATCGCTAAAGCCAGGGTGGGGCAGGTAAGGGTCGTGAGGATCTTGATAATGAAGATATAAAAAGGTGGGCTCTCCCCGAGGCGTAGCGTCAAGCAGCTCAAGGGCAGTTTCCGTGACGCCCTCCGCAACGAAGGTTTGAGCATCTTCGCTGTGACCCTGAGTTTTCTCGGGGAAGATGAAGCGGTCAAACCCTTGATCGAATCCGAATGACTTTCCCGCGTTGCTATTGGTGACGATGCCCTGCGTCGTAAAGCCTCTTTCTTTCAATACCTCTGCAAGGGTGACCGCTGACGCGGGTATTGCATCAGAGCGCCCAAGGACTCCGAGTTTAGTCGGGTAGCGAGACGTGATCATCGACGCGATTGAAGACCGTGTCCAAGATGAGGACGCAATCGCATTCTCAAAAACGACCCCTTCGCGGGCCAGCGCATCGATATTCGGCGTCAGGTCTTCGGCTGCTCCGTACGCACCTACGTGGTCTGCCCTGAGCGTGTCGATGATAATGAAGACAATCAGGGGAGAGGATTCACCCTCTGGCAAGCTGGGTGGAGCCGAATCGCAGGCGACCCACGCTGCGATCCCCAAAACAAGAAGACTTCGGGCAACGGAAAAACGCTTTCGGCGAAAAAAGAAAAGAGTTTTCAATTAGCAACCGATCTCCTGGCTGCATCGGGCGTCACTGGCAGGCGGTCCGCTCTACGAGAAACGCACGATTTATGTGATCGAAAAATCATCTGCCTAGGTCCCTGACGCGCTGAGGACCCAACACTACCGCGTTTGCCCAGGGGGCGAAGCCCTCGAACCTGTCGCCCAGGCACTGGCTCTTTCGATCACCGATCTGATCCAAACTTTACCCGCCGCAGACACACCCGTGGATCGCTAAGTCGCAGCCAAGACGACGAGGAACGACGTGACGGTCTGGACAGCTTCGAGCGCTGCCTCATTTTTTAAGGCGAGCGGACACATGCAGGCCAACGGCGATTTCGACGCTCGCTACGGCGAGATCCAGCCGCGCCGATAGACGAGAAAACCCAGCGGGCCTCCGATTAAGAACAACACCCAGATCAGCACAAAGCGACTGAGAGCAGAACTCGCGGGCACCGAGGCCACCGCACAGGGATCCGTTGGGTTCACGAATTCGGGGAACATCTCGGGCAAAATCAGCGCGCCCACTTGTTCGTAGTGGTCGAGAGCGGTCGTATAGTCGCCATAGAGGGCCGCCTGATCCCCGGTGCTCAGTGCATTCTGCGCCGCGGTGAGAACACCCGCGCTCAGCACCGCCGCATAGCCTTCGTTAAAGGTCGCCTGGGCGACAATCTGGCCAAAGTCCACCGCGGCATTGCGAATGGCCGTTTGTTTGGCCGCGATATCACTCGTTCCCCCGGCTTCGAGCACCATGTAGTCGGCCGCTGTCAGCGCCGAGCCCAAGTAGGCGTAGCGACTGGCCGAATACGAGGCACTACGGCCAAAAGGAAAGCGGCTGTCGACGCCGTAGGTCGCGTACTCGGTGTATCGAGCGGCGACTTCTGAATCATCCGTTTCCTCCGCAGCAGAGCAATACCCGTCTTGTTCGGGCACGATCGAACCGAGCGAATCCTCCGAACACGGACCGGGGCTGAGTTGAACGGTCGAATCAATGAAGGTCGAAGTGAAATCCGATCCAAGACTCAGCGGGTCATCGGAGTCAAAGAAATCCACAGCGAGTCCGAGGAGACCGGCCGCCAACGCCGCCCCCGCGCCGGCGCCCGCCGCCGTTCCGGGACCGGGCGCCACGCTGCCCAACACGCCACCAATGGCCCCGCCCCCGGCGGCGATTAAGAGGTTTGCGAAAGGGTCGACCCCGGAGTCACTCTCGTAGGCCTTGGCGGTCACCGTCACGCTGGCCGCCGGAGTGCACTCCATGTGGGTCCCAATCGTCAGGTTGGGAGGCGCGGCCGTATAGGGAGGCGCCACATCGTCGAAGTTGTGGTCCTTGCTCCACATGTACACGGTCGAACCGTGATCGCCTCCCCAACTGACCGTGTAGACGACCCGCAATTCAGCCAGCCCGTTGGTGCCGTCGTCTACGTCGGTCAAGAAAACCAGCGAGTCAATATCCACCTGGGTCAACAGGGCCGGGTCGCGGGGCGGGTCGAGATGCGCCCAGCCGGGTCCAGCCCAAACAAGACCGCACAGCGTCAAAAGGAAGAGCCAGGTCGTGCGGCGGAACTGGACATCCAAAGAAAGCACCCAAAACGTCGGATTCATTTTCGGACCTCCTGGCTGGGCCTCTTCTCCATCATAACCATCGGGGATTCTTCTGAGTGAAAGAACCGTGGCTCAGGTGATTTTCGATGGGCGGCTCTCTCTTCGGTCGGCGGGGGGCGCCTAAGAGCAGACGCCCCCGGGAAGAGCACGCTGAAGCCGGCCGGTTCACGGCGAATGCAAGGCCGCTTTCGAGGGGGTGCCCCCTCATCGACAAGGGCGATGGGGGTTTGGATCCAGCCCTACGGAGAATTGGGTTCGAAGGTCAGCACGGCCTCTTGTTTCGGTTGCTCGACGAAGACCCCGCCGACTTTTTTGGGCTTGTATTGCCATCGGCGAACAGCGCGGAGCGCCACTTGATCGAATACACCGGGGGGTTGAGATTCGACAACAACAGCATCCCGCACCGTGCCTGTCTTAGTGATCGTGAATTCGACCCGAGCCCAGCCGCTCGCGTCTTGCTTGGCGGCCTGGGGCGCGGGGGACTGAGCACAGGACGAGCATCAAGAGCGCAAGGGCCGCCCAGCCAGGCCATTTCAGAAGAACAACGCTGAGGGGGCTTAAGCCTACAAATCTCCCTTTCGCCATCGTGTCTCCCTTGCTTTGAGGAACACGCGCAGAATAAATCAAAAATCTAAGATTTCGACACACAACTGGGCTCTACACACAAAAGACTGCCCCACCTCTCCGTACAAACCCGGACACAACCGGACACTTCCGAACAGTTCCGACCAGTTTCTGCTGCTGGATGACACTTTTTAGCTTGCGACGCGAAGTCAAGACAGGGATAACCAAGACGTATGGTCCTTTTTCAACGGATCGCTCAACGCCCCAAAGCCAATCGGCCTGTCTGGAGAATGGCCTATGCGCCCATTTGTCTGGTCGTTGCAGCCGTGACAGCCTTTGCCAACCCCGCCCAGAGCACTCGACAAAAAGAAAACGAGCGCCTCGTTGCCTTCCGGTTCGAGCGCCATCTAGAGGGTCAAGAAAGAGTTTCGAGGCTCTTTGAGCCGCTCCGGATCGCTGCGGCGCCGTTTTGTGGAGAAAGAACCGTCCCAGTGCTCGGGCTGTATGCCATCAGTACCGACTTTTATGCGTACCCCGGATACCACGAATTTCAGTTGGGCATTCAGGATCAATATGCTCTCGGCGAACAACCCAGGGTGATGTATGTCGTGCCCGGCCTGGCAGCTGATCGGGCCGGAATCAAGGCCGGCGATCTCATCATCCAACTCGATGGTCGCGAAGTAAAGCGCAAGCTCGCGCTTGAGCGCTGGGCCAACAAGAACCCTGATCGGCGCCATTTGACGCTGACCGTCGCTCAGCGTACCGGTCGCCATACGCTTGAGGTTGAAGTGAACTCGGGCTGCGCGATTGAAGGGCACTTCAATATGTCTCCGATGAAGAATGCCTATCAAATGTTCTTTGGCGACTACACGGGCGTTTACCTGAATGAAGGCTTATTGCGTTCAATGCCGAGTGACGAAAGTCTGGCGGTGATCGCCGGGCATGAACTCGCTCACTTCATTTTAGTGAGCGGAAGCTCGGAAAGGACCGAAGCCGAAGCCGACTATCTCGGCCTTTATATCGCGGCCCTCGCCGGTTACCCATTGACTTCGGCAAAAGAGATTTGGGACGAGTGGGCTCGGCAAGACCCCTTTTCGACCATCGAATGGGGTGTTGCAAGCAGCCATCCACAAACGGCTCAACGCGCGATCGAGTTCGAACAAACCGTTGCTGAAATCAAAGCAAAGCAAGCAGACGGCTACGCACTGACGCCGAACCTGAATCGCTGGTCTCTTGATCGACCTCAGGTCAGCAAAAAGGAGGTCAAGGCCCGAAACGAAGTCCTTAGACAGGAGGCACTCTCTCTGTTTCGCATGGCGCAGCAGAGAACAGCGGATGTCGCCTACCGGCTCGCTGTGGCGGGTGCGCCCGTTTGCGACGCAGATGCCGCCCCAGTGTTCGGCGCCATGGTTGGGCGAGATCGGGATTTTTCTGTCCACCAAAAAGCGCAAATACAGGACGCTTTTGGGGTCGGGAAGGACGTGACGGTCTTTGCGGTGGCGAAGGGATCCCCAGCAGACAAAGCAGGGGTTCAAGTCAATGACGTCATTTTGTCAATTAACGGGTCGCGGGTGAAGCGACTGAAGGATGTTTTTAAAAAAGTAAGCAAGTCGAAGAAGAAAGATCCGGTGCTTCGTGTTCGTCGGGATCAAGAGGTCATCGACATCACGATGGAAAGAGTCGTCGGCTGCCCGTATGGATCATTTCTGAAGCCTTCGGATAGTCTCGACGTTTTTGAGGACAGGCGGAACCGAGAAACGATGATCATCCCATCTGGACTTCTGTCTTACATCGGGGGCGACGAGGAACTCGCCATCGAGATCTCGCACCAAATGGGTCATAACATCTTAAGGAGCTACCAAGACCCCGAAGATGAAAAACGGGCGGACAAACTCGGTCTACAAATCGCTTCTCTGGCGGGCTACGACGTCACGAAAGCACATGTCTATTGGGATGAAAAAAGCGCCCACCAATGGTGGCAAATCGCCGGTGAGATGACATCGCAAAATGTTGTTCATGGCGAAATGGCGCTTCGAGCACACACGATTCGAAAGTTTGTTTCCGAAGAACTTCACCGCTTAGGGGCAGAGGACTCGGTTTTGATCGAGAACGAGTGGTTGCCCGAAGCCGACGCGCCGGTGGAGTCTGCAGCCGGCCATGCTCCGATGCCCATCGAGGATGTCAACTGTTCAACCCCGTTCGAGCTGACGCTCGCCTGCTCGAAGGCCAAGGGGCCTCGCAAAAAGATCAGCATGGACGGGCTGGGCATGCGTGTCGGCTCAAGCGCCAACGGGCGCATTCTTTTCATGATGCCCGAGGATTTCGAACAGCTCGTCGACCTCGACCTCGCGACCATCGCGACCAATGACCGATTCAATGTCTTGATCGAAACGCTGGAGAACGAGAGCCTTCAGGCGGTGCGGGTCATTCCACTGAACTACGAGTCTCAAATCATTGGCTATTTGATTGAATTCGACGGGAATGCCTGGTCGATCGTTCGGCGCTAGCTTGAACGACAGACCCAGGCGGCAATCTGCGAAGCGGATTGACCCCGAAGATGGAGACGATGACCGATGCCCGAGAAAGCTGAACTGTTGGAAAAATTAATTGAAAGCTGCGATGCCATTGTTTATCTGAAGGACGAAGAAGGCCGTTTTCTCTTCGTCAACCGGGCCTTCGAAGAAGCCTTCCAACTCAAGCCCGGCGAAGCGATCGGTCAGGATGACTTCCTGATTGGATCGAAGGAACAGGCCAACGCCTGGCGTGACCTCGATGACCAGGTGCGGACCACCGGCCAACCTGCCACCGCCCAGTCGACCGTTGCCGTCCCGGGCGGTGAGAGGACTCTGCTCGATCACAAATTTTCCGTCTCGGGCCTCGACGGCACCCCCCGAGCGGTGGGCGGCATCGCGATCGAGGTGGCCGAGTAGGCCTCTCACGCGCCGAGGGGGTCACGGCTGAACCGCATAGGGGAGATAGGCCCCAGCGCGTTCAGTCCCCCCCGGACTCCTCGGGCGCCAAAAGGCCGTCGAGGCTGAAACGGCCTGCACCCGAGATCAGCAACCAGCCCAGGATCAGTGCGTACATGACTTCGGGCAAGTACAAAAAATTGTCGAGCCAGGCAAAAAACGTATCGCCTTGAACGCTCTTAATCCTGTCGGTCAAAATGGCCACCAGCATATCGCCGCCCAGCAAGACCGCGCAGACCGGGGTGAGCAAGCCGATCGCCAAAAAGCCACCGCCCACGAATTCGACCCCCGAAACAAAGAAAGCGTTGGCTTCGGGAAAGGGCACCCCAGAGGCGATCAATGTTTCCACCATTTGAGCGCGCCCGGCCGCATCGAACAACTTCGTGGCGCCTGTGATGCAAAAGAAAATGCCCAGCGCGAACCGGACCAGAGCAATCCAATAGCCCTGCAATGGAAGCAACTGACGGGACAGATCCAAAATGCGGCGAAGAACCGAAACCGGATTCACAATGTTCCTCCTTGATCAGCCATTTAGGTATGAACCATCCAAGCTTTCATCCCACAAAAGAAACTTGTCAGTCTTGCCCTTGATGCGAAGGGCATCTTGAATTTCTGTATTTCGCACCCAGAAGAAGAATCGCCACGCAGGCCAGTGCGTGATACCCCTGAAGTGCAGTGAAGACCCATTCGGTACTGAATGCTGCATACACGCAGAGCATGGCACTTGATGAAGCCCACAGAAAATAGGCGCCGAGACTCACCCCCTCGCCGCAGTGCATCTTAAAAAGATGCTTGATCTGCGGAAAATACGAGATCACAACCAGAGTCGTGCCAAAAATGCCCAATGCATGCTCGCCGAGATCGGAAAGGCTCATGCCGTGCGATTCCGGTAGATCAGATGAAGAATCAGGATCACCAGGGTCGCCGCCAACTGAAAGCCCATGATGACGCTAAACATCGGTTCATCGCGAAGCAGCGCGTAGGCGAGCAGCGAGGTGGAGGCCGTCATGTTCAAAACACTCGAGCCGATACTCAGCCCGCCCGCTTTGCGTTTCCTGACCAAAATCGCGATCTGAAATATAAAAGCGATCATGACCAGGGCTGTCCCTATCATGCCCACCCAATGAGGCGTCATCCACTCCTCCGTTTCAGTCGGTCGATTTTCTGTCTGCTCTTTTTGGTCTTTTCGTTCTTTTTTTTCTTTCTGCTCTGGATGCTTCGCGCGTCAGCCTTTGGGCCCAGAATTCTATTTTCGCCGGACGACCACGGGCAACTCGGTATAGCCCTTCACGAACGAGGAAAAGGTTCGGCTCGGTTCCTCTTGGACTTCGATTTTTTCAAAGCGCTGCAGAATTTCTTCCCACAGCACCTTGATTTGCAGCTCGGCCAAGCGACTCCCCATGCAGAAATGGGTGCCATGCCCAAATGAAAGGTGGTGACTCGCGTTGGGGCGGTCGAGGTCGAGAGCGTCCGCGTTGTCGAAGATGTCTTCGTCGTGGTTTCCCGACACGTACCACATCAAAAGCTGGTCGTTCTTTTGAATCGGCTTGCCGGCCAATTCGCAGTCCCGGGTTGCGGTGCGGCGCATGTAGGAAAGCGGCGTCTGCCAACGGATAATTTCCGGAACCAAATTCTTAACCAAAGCCGGGTCGTCCATCAGCCGATCGTATTGGTCGGGAAACTGATTGAGGGCATAGACGCTTCCCGACATTGTGTTTCGGGTGGTGTCGTTACCGCCCACGATGAGGAGCAGCAGGTTGCCCAGATGTTCGGCGGCAGCCATATGACGAGTGGCCTCGCCGTGCACCAGCATCGACACCAGATCATTGCCTTCGGGTCGATTGCGGCGGTCTTCCCAGAGCCGGGAAAAATATTCAACGCACTCGAGCATCTCGTCGCGCTTCTGGGTTTGAGATTCGACAACGCCGCCGGGCTGCGGGATGGCAAAAACAATGTCGGACCAGCGGGTGAGATACCGGCGATCTTCATAGGGAAAGTCGAACAGGGTGGCCAGCATGGCGGTGGTCAGCTCGATGGAGACGGTGTCCACCCAATCGAAGGTCTCCCCTTCCGGAAGTGAATCGAGCAACTCGGCGGTGCGCTGTCGAATCAGCGGTTCAAGGCGCTTCAGATTGCGGGGCGCCACCGAAGGCCGAACGGTTTTTCGCTGCTCGGTTTGAATGGGCGGATCCTGAGCAATGAACGCGGGGCTGTCTTGCTGAAAGAACATCGGGGCCGGCGCACCCACCCGAAAGCCCAGGGTGATGCCCTCTGCCGAGGAAAAGGTTTCCCAATCTGAACTGACGGTCTTGATGTCGTTGTATTTCGTGACCGACCAGTACCGCCCGGCGGACTCAATTTCGTTGAAGTGGACGGGATCCTCTTTGCGAAGCCGCTCGAAGTGATCTTGCCAGCGGTTCTCTTTAAACAAGTGGGCATTCAGAGGGTTGATATCCCCGAGGGCAAGTTTGTCGGCCGCCGGCACGTCGCGTCCCGCCTCTGCTTGTTCTTGCTCGGGGGTGAAGGACTCAATGGAAAGCGGTTCAAACGGTTGGGCCTCGGATTCGCTCATGACGGCGCCTACTCCTTCAACGGGGCCAGCAATTCACTGGAACTGAAGAGAATAGGCAAGATTTCAGCAGGCGGCCGGATATCTGTTCTGCCATACACTTGCCCCGGGGTTGAGAGGGCTCGGCCGGAGACATCAGGCTGTTTTCGAGAGCCGCAACGGTTTTGGACACGGGTCATCGGCATGCAGGCGAGTTCACAGGCAGCTTCGATCAAGATCGCCGCAGCGGTTGTACTCGGCGCCCTAATGCTTTCATGGGTGGCGTTCTACAACGGCTTTCCCCTGCTGTTCTGGGACAGCATGGCGTACATCGGCCTGGCGGTGGACGACGGTTTTTTTTGGGCGCGGTCACGAAGTTACAGTGAGTTTATCTGGCTGCTGCATTGGCAGTGGTCCTTGTGGCCGGTGATTTTCATACACGGCCTGATCGCGTCTCATCTCATTTATCTCACCGCGCGCGTGGTGCTCGGTCGCGTGTCGCCCATTGGCTTCATGGCGCTGATCGCCGGGCTGGCGGTATTCAGCAGCGTGGCGTGGACGGTGGCGTGGATCATGCCCGACCTTTTTACGCCGGTGGTCGTTTTAGGCCTCTTCTTACTCGGTTTTGGGGCGGACCGGCTCAGCGTGCGCGAAACCCTCTACGTCTTTGGGTTAACGGCGGTGGCGATCCACTTTCACAATTCCCATGTGCCGTTGGCGGTCGGGCTGCTCGGCACCATTTTGCTCGCGCGCGCATTCCTCGACCACCCGGGGCTGCGCGGTCTCGTTGCGTCGGCGGCTTTGCTCTCGGGGCCCATTCTGCTGGCGATCGCGGCCAGCCTCACCGTGAACTTCGAAGCCCTTGGCCGCTTCACCCTCACCCCCAACAGCCACTTCTTGCCCCTTGGCCGTTTGGTGGCCGATGGACCGGCGGTCGACTACCTCAAAGACAGCTGCCCCGAGCAGCCCTATGCCCTGTGCGCCTACCTCGACGAACTCCCCATGCCGGAATACATCTTTCTCTGGAAGGATGACGCCCCCATTTCCCAAGCCGGGGGATTCGATGCCCTCAATGAAGAGGCCCGAGAAATTGTCTACGGAACGCTCCAGGCCTATCCCGCTGCGGCGGCGGCCGATGCGCTGAGCAATACATACCAACAACTGATCGACTTTCAGATCGGCTTTGAACTGTTCCCCTATGACGAGATGGTGGGCCTGCACGCCCTGATGCTCCGAATTTTTCCCGGCGAGATGGAGGCTTTTGGTTCCTCACGCCAGGATGCGGGCACCCTACCCGTTCAGACGACCCGCCTGATCCATGGGGCGGCGCTCTTGATCAGCCTGCTGGCTCTTGGGCCGCTTTGCTATCTCGGCTTTGTGGGTGCTCGCGGTTTGCGGCCTGACGCTCAACAAAGGTGGCTCGGCCTAGTCATCACCACCGGGAGTGCGTTACTGGGCAATGCGTTCATTACCGGAGCGCTCTCGAAGATCGAGAGCCGCTACACGTCGCGACTGGTCTGGCTCGTGGTACTCGCGGCGGCGCTCGGCGTCACGTTGTGGCTCAGAACCAAGACGTCCCCGCCCGCCCCGAGTCAAGCGGATCCCACCGACTCCAGCACGTGAGCGGGCCTGGCTGGATGGAAAATTCACTTCGGGTCGAGGTGAAAGGTTCGAGTACAACTAATTGCCGTAAGAGCCCCTTTCCTAAGCGGTTTAGACCCCATAATCCGCCCATTTGAGAGGGCCTAGCCCCTCTCGGATTGGGGAATCTCGGGGCTCGGATTGGACTCAAAGGGTTGATCCTTCACTGTTTTCGTTACCGTGTTGGATCTTACGCTGAAGTGCTCTGAATAAATTGACGTTGACGAGGAGAACCCCGATGGATCGACACTGGATTCTGCCGCTCTTGCTGATGCTCTTTTTTGGCCTGCCGACCCTTGCGTCGGCCGCGGAAGAAAGCGACGCCTGCGCGGTCAAGAAGGATCAAGCCGCCGCCCGCTACTACAACTGCATTACCCGGCATCCAAGCGGCACTCCACAGTCGAGCGCTTGGGCCGGCCTCTGTGAACGCAGGCTCGAAAGGCAGTTTCGCCGGGCCGACCGACTCGACGGCTGTGGCCTCTCGGGCGGCGCCGCTGAATTCAGTGAAGCCTTCTCGGAGCTGAGCAATTCGGTTCAGGAACTCGTCAGCACCGATCAGTCACTGGATGCAATCGTTCTCGAAAAGGTCTGCAACCCCGAAGACGTCAACCTGCTCGACTTCGAAGTCTGGCGAAGAGAGAATGGCTACTGGGTGGGTGAGTACACCTTTCTCGGGGCGGACGGAAACCCCAACCAAAGCGCATCTTGGCCGTATCGCTACGACCAATACAAAGGGTTCATCGCGCTGAAAATCGAGGGCAATCGACTGATCCAGCGAAACGTCTTCGCCTACCCGCCTCAAGATTCCGAGCGATGCACCGGGGAAGAAGACGACGTAAAGGGGGATGGAACCTGCGGGATCCATGGCAACGAGAAAATTTTCAGCGCCGATCAAACCGCTTCCGACTGCCGGGGCAACCTCGCCGGGCCCTTTGTGACACCGTTCGGCACCGCCAACACCTTCACCACCATCATCGAGCCGGACACCGTGGTCTACCGGGTCCAGTTCCCCGACCCGCCCTTCTTGCTTCAAAATCAGCTGACCACGCTGCCCAACGACCAAATTCGAATTCGTTCGGCCCAGGGCTTTAGCGTGCCGACCCAGGAAACGAGTTATCTCAGCTACTACCGAGAACGCAAAGTCACCCGGGAAGAGTTCTACGAAGCGCTCGAACAAGCCCGAGCGGACTACAACATTTTGCCCAGTGACGAATGCGGCTACGACGGGACCAGCAACGGACCTACGGGCATCGACTGCGAAACGCACTTTAGCGACACGGAGTAAGAGTGTTTTCTTTCAGATCAACGGAGAACCTTGAGGAGCCATCTGCCATTCTCGTTAACCACAAGGCGGTATGTCGGCGGTTCGGAGGCAAGGGCCTCAGTCCAGGCAGCATACTTTTGGGGCGGCAAGCTCTTCGGCTGTAGGGCGATCCACTGCAGACCTGTCTCCGCCACCAGCGCAGCGAGCGCTGCGGGATCGGGAAGCTGATCGGCTAAGGCCATTCTTTCGGGAAAATCGACGGGATAATAACTGTTGTAGCCGTTTAAGATCGGTTGTCCGTGATCGATCGAGCGGAACATGGCCGAGGCCTGCCAAAAGGGCCAGAGTCGGCGCTCCCCGGGCTCCAAGGGCAAGTCAAGCAGCGGGCCCGGATCCGCCCGAACGGCCTCAATCACCGCTGCAGAAGCCCTAGATGCCGGGGAGAGGCGCCAGGCCATCGGGGGCGTGTTTGTATCCCCGGCGTCGAAGTAGAGGCCAGTCGCCAGCCAGAGCACTGCTGCGCCGCTGGTCACCCCCATTGCCCAACTCGGAGCTCGACCGCGCGAAACGCGTCGCAGGCGCCACTCGAGCTCGCCGAACGCCAGACCTGCGAGCAGGGTTGCCCCGCAGAGGGCCGCATAGGCGGCTCGAGCCGGCAGTCGAATCGTTTTGAGGGCCGGGACCATTTGACCCAAGTAGTGAAGCGGCGTCGAAATGACGGTTTCACCCAGAGCGAACTCCGGACCCACCGAGACCAGAGACCCGACAACAAACCACACGCCGGCTGCGATCCACACAGAAAATTGAGACGGACCGATGAAAGCCGCGTCTGTGACTGGGTTCTCGGGGTCTTGGCCACGACGCGCGAGTAGGCTCATCAAAGCAAAGGCCAGCAAAATGAAGATGACCAGTGCCATTGAATTGGCGCCCTTTTGGCCCACCACGGTCGAAATCGATTGGACAACCACAAAGGGGTGGCTCCAAATGGTTTGCGCACGCAAGTCGACCTGCGCCGATACGACCCCCGCATAGCCAAGATAGATTGGAACCACTAAGACGATGCCCAGCACCAATGCAGCCAAAAGCCGCAGGCCCGCTGCTCGACTTTCTGAATGCAGGAAACGAAGCCCAGCGAGTGTACCCACGCAGGCCACAACACCCGGTGCGACGTAGACCGGCTCAGTCATGCACTGCAGAGCAATCAGCAGCGAAAGAAGCAGTGTGCCGCGCAGACTTTTGAGGTGTCGCGCCGTTAGCCAAGCGATCAATGGGAAAAACTGGAGCGCGGCTAGGTGCGGCGCGGTGGGGATGTAGCCAAAGACATATCGATTGGAGAGAAAAGCGATACCCGCCAGCAGCCCAGCCCAATTCGATCCAGTCCAATCGCGAATCACGATATGAAAAAGCCACGCTGTACAGGCAAGACCACCAATCAAAGTGACATTCAGTGCGAGAACAGGGTTTCCGGTTAGCCAAAAGACTGGCGAAAAATAGATCAGGGCGCCGAAGCCGATCTGTCCGTAAAAAAGACTGGATAGGCTCGGGTAGTAGATATTGGCATTGGCAATCCCAAGAGGATCCGTCACCAGCGCTTGGCTCGACCATGCCATTGCCCAAGCAGAGAGCTGCCGATCAGAATTGAATTCCGTTACGCCACCGAAATGAGTGTCGATTTGAGTGACCAGTGGCCAGCAAAGAAAAATGACCACGCCCACGTAAAAGGCCGGAAGCAGAAGTCCGGGCATCCCGAGACCCGACGTAAATGAGAGCGGGTGCTCGGTCGATTTGTGGGGTGCGAAGAGTCGCTCGGTCGCAGGAGACATGGGCTCGTTCGCGCAAGGCTAGCACGGAACTCGATATCGAAATGACAACCGCGTTGTTGCGCCGAGTCGCCGAGCGGCGACCCGGCGCTCAGCCGACCCGGTGGGCGAAGGCCACCAGGGAATTCAGCGTCTCGAAGTACAAGTCCGGCGTGACGTCGGCAAAACCGACGTCCCCGGCGTGGTTGGTCCCCAGCACGACGCGACCCATTGCGGGAACACCCGCCGCCTGAAGCTTGCGATAGAACTCGAGTCCCTCGTCTCGCAAGGGGTCGAGTTCATTGACCGAAATCACGTGCGGGGGCAACCCCGCCAGTTCGTCGAGTGTGGCGTGATAGGGCCAGGCTAAGGGGTTCGTGCTGTTTTCGAGGTTAGGATCATAGACCCGAACGAGAGCGGCCATCTGGTTGCGGCCGAGCTGGTACCCATCGTTTTCGTGCAGGGAACCCAATTCCTCCGGCGGATCCGCATAAGCGCCTGAAATGTAGGGGCAGCAGGCGTACACACCTTGGATGTGATCCAGCCATCCCTCTTGCTTGGCCTTCAAGGTGGTCGCGATCGACAGGTTGCCGCCCCCGGATTCTCCCGAGATCACAACATGGGTGATGCCCAGTTCTTCTTTGTGGGCGTGGACCCATTGGGCGGCACTCGCGCAGTCGTTCAAACCCGCCGGAAACGGATGATTGCCCAGCTTGCCGCCACCGTTTCGAAATTCAACGCCCACCACCCGCAGGCCCGCTTGGGCGACGTCATTTCGCCAGCGCCGAAAAAGCGGATCTGCTGCAGCCATCAGCACCATGCCCCCGCCATGGGTGTGCAGCACGCAGGGCCCCGGCGGCGTCCCCGCTTTGGGAAGGTGAATGAAGAGGTCAATCTCGTTGCCATCGACTCCGGTGATCGTCTCGGTGCGCGTTTCGATGTCGGGATAGTCCGGCATGGCGGCTTCCTGAATCGGCGCGAGCTGATCAAAAGTCGCTTCGGCTTGGGCGCAATACTCAAGCAGTTCCGGAAGGGTCGCTTGCGGCGACGGGTCGGGGGTATCGGGCTGCATGGTGCTGGCCAACTGCAAGGCTTGAGCAAGCCGACGGTCTGCCCGGCGGTCGGTGTAGAATTCCATCTCCGGGTCTTTTCTTTTTCCTTCTTTCATCACCGTGTACTCCCTCGGCCTCAATGAGGCGATCACGGCCGCATTGAAGGAACTCCCGCCCCGCGCGCAACCGCTGGTTCAAAATCTGCGAGCCGCCATTTCACCGCATTTTGAGGATTCGCGCATCTGCCAAAAGCAACCGAATAGTCGGGCTAAAACCTCTTGAGCCACGCGACGAGGCAACCGAAAAGGCAATTAGCCGGGTCACTGGGTTAGCAT
>JAQWNI010000049.1 GCA_029268645.1 Myxococcota bacterium | reverse complement strand
AAGCAGCGGAAATCATCGCCACGGCCCCCCCACTCTCCGTCAGCCCGGCGGACCCGCCGGGCGACGCCGAGCGGGGCGCCGTCCATTTCAAGACATTCTGCGGATCGTGCCATGGACCGGAAGGAAGAGGCACCCCAAAAGCCGGTTCAGTCGTGGAGCCGCCTTACCTTGGACTCGTCAGCAATCAAAACCTCAGGACCAACACCATCATCGGACGAAGAGATCTCGGCATGCCAAACTGGCGGCAGGTCGGTGATCGACCGATGCGCCCTCAAGAGGTCACGGACATCGTGGCTTGGCTGTCATCCCAGCGCACCCCCAGTCCATCAAGCAGCATGGCCAACTAAGCCGGGACGACCGAGGAGAGAAGAAGATGGCCGAAGAACACGATCACGAACACGAACCGCTTCCCGAGGGCGTTCCGCCGGTCACGCGCCGTGGACTCCTATTCAATCTGGGTCTAGGGGCGAATGTCGTTGCGGCCTCGATGATCGGTATTCCCATCATCGGCTATGTCTTCTCTGCCGTGTTTAAGGAAAAGGCTCAGCAAGCCTGGATTCCATTGGGACGAATCGAGCAGTTCCCCGAAGGCCAGACACGCTTGGCCACCTACACGAACCCATTCAGGCGGCCATGGGACGGCTTCGTCGCCGATATCCCCTGCTGGGTCCGCCACATTGAAAACGACAACTTTCAGATTTTCGCCATCAACTGCGCTCACCTGGGATGCCCTGTGCGTTGGTTTCCGCAATCGGGCCTTTTTATGTGTCCCTGCCATGGCGGGGTTTACTACGAAGATGGGTCCCGGGCCTCAGGCCCCCCTCCGCGAGGCCTTTACGAGTACGAGTACCGGATCCGAAACGGCCACCTCGAAGTTCGAGGTGGCGAAACTCCGAATCTTTCCGAGTCGGTCTAGCGGCGGGCAAGCATGAAGATATTCGCTTCGATCTACCAATGGTTGGATGATCGGCTGGCCCTGGGCCGGCTGTACGATCAAAGTATCGGCCACCGTATTCCAGCCTCTGCATCGAGCTGGTTCTACGTATTCGGCAGCGCGACCCTTGCGTGCCTGGCCATTCAACTCGTCACGGGAACCTGCTTGGCGCTCGTTTACGTCCCGAGTCCCGAGTTTGCTTATGCGAGCATCGAGTACCTCGACTACACCCAACCTTTCGGCTGGCTCCTCCGAGGACTGCACTTCTGGGGTTCCAATTTTATGGTGGCGCTCGTCACCATTCACATGATTCAGGTCTTTCTCTTCGGGGCCTACAAATACCCCCGCGAACTCACTTGGGTCGTCGGGAGCACTCTCTTTCTCTGCGTGATCGCCATGGCGTTCACCGGCCAGGGCCTCCGCTTTGATCAGGATGGGTACTGGGGCCTCGAAATCGTCATGTCCATCCTTGGCCGCATCCCCTTCGTGGGAATGGAGGCCACGCATTTGGTTCAGGGCAGCCCCATCATCAGCGGAGCCACCCTCTCTCGATTCTTCACAATCCACGTGTTCGTTGTTCCGGCCGTGATTATCTCTCTGCTGGTCATCCACATCCGGCTGGTCCTCCTGATGGGCATCAGCGAATACCCCGTGGCCGGAAAGAAAATTGACCCCGAGACTTACCGGGAGGATTACGAAAAACTCGTCGAACGAACGGGTGAGCGTCTGATGCCCGAAGGGGGCGGGAAAGACTTGGTTTTCACCGCCCTGATCCTCACCGCCATTGTGACGTGCGCCGTTGTCATCGGGCCCAAAATTCCCAATGGGCCTGCGGACCCGTCCCTCATTCACACCGTGCCACGACCTGACTTTTACTTCTTGTCGCTTTTTGCGGTCTTCGCCTTGATGCCGCCCTACATGGAAAGCTTTTCCATCGTCTACCTCCTGCCGCTTTCGATTGTCATCCTCTTTGCGGTCCCCTTTATCTCACGAGGACAGGAGCGACACTGGAGCAAAAGACCGGGCGCCATCATTACCGTCGTTCTCGTCATGACTTCCCTTGTTATTCTGGCCTACGAAGGACTGACCTCTCCTTGGTCGCCTCATATGAATGCGTGGAGCGGAGTCCCGATCCAGCCTCAGTTTGTTCAAGGGCGCACTCCTCTCGAACACGTCGGCGCCACGATCGTGCAGGGCAAGCAATGCCGGAACTGCCACTCCATTGACGGAACCGGAGGTAAACGCGGCCCAGACCTCAGCGGCGTTGCAACAAGGCTGACCTATAACCAGCTGGTTCGACAGGTTCTGCAAGGCGACGGGAATATGCCGGCTTTCGGGCGTCACCTCAGCCCGTACGAAGTCACCGCCCTCGTGTCGTTTCTGCATACCTTGCACCCTGAAAACGAGCCGCCTTCGCAGAATTCGGCACCCGAACCGGCTCCTCCTATTTCGACTGATCCCTATTAGAGGCTAAACCGCTTGGAGTCCGTCCGGGTCTGGAGCAGCACCTGGAACCTCGACCCGTTCCTGATCATTTCTATTCTGGCTACAGCCGTGGTGTATGTCCGCGGTTTCCGCCGCGTTCGGATTCAGCTTCCCCAACATTTCCCGGGCTGGCGCCGTGATCTTTTCCTCGTCGCCCTGGCAATCCTGTTTTTTGCGCTGTCTTCACCCCTCGACGGTTTGGCCGATCTCCTCCTCCAGGCCCACATGGCCCAACACTGGCTACTCGTGATGGTCGTCGCGCCTCTTATATGGCTGGGCGCCCCCTCGGTGCCACTGATGCGGGGCCTCCCCGGTCAGACGCTTCAAAAAGGACTGGGCCCCCTCCTCGCCTCCCCGACAATCCGCTCCACCGCCAACTGGCTCACTCGTCCCATGACCGCATGGTGCCTTTGGGTCGCCACCATGCTGATTTGGCATTGGCCCCCGGCTTACCAATCAGCCCTTCAATCGCGAGCCTGGCACGATCTAGAACACGCATCCTTTCTGAGTGCAGCCCTCTTGCTCTGGTACCCGATCATCCGGCCTTGGCCGAAGACAGGCGCCGATCCGGTGGGCGGAAGGCTTATCTACATCGCCGCCACAATGGTGTTCAATACTTTCTTCTCAGCGACCTTCGCATTCTCAGGCCAAATCTTTTACGAGACCTATCAGAGTGTGCCTCGCCCCTGGGCCATCTCGGCTCTTCGCGATCAGAATGCGGCTGGAGCCTTCATGTGGATCGCGAGCTCGATTCCTATGCTGATAGCTTCGGTCGCCGTGGTCATCCAATGGCTCTCCCCTGGATATGCGAGCCCGCTCACACATCCTCTGGTCACAAAGCCTGCTCCCCACAGTGGCCGCCCAAGATGGTTTTTTTCCCTTCGCCTGCGACGAGGAATCCAAGTAGCCCTTTTCCTACTGGCGATCGTTGTCGTCATCGATGGATTCGTCGGGACTCAATCACCCAGCGCCGAGAACCTGGCCGGCGTCTTACCCTGGACCTATTGGCGCGGCTTCGTCGTCATCGGGCTTCTCGCCTTGGGGAATCTTTTCTGTGCTGTCTGCCCCTTCACCCTTCCTCGACGGCTAGCAGCGAAGCTACTCGGCCGCCCCTTCCGCTGGCCTAGCTGGCTCCAAAATAAGTGGCTGGCCGCGACGCTCTTTGGTCTCTACCTGTGGGCTTATGAAGTCCTTGCCCTCTGGGATCGACCCAGCTGGACTGCTTGGTTGATCCTGGGTTACTTCCTATTTGCCTTCATGATCGAAGGACTCTTTCCGCGAGGAACCTTTTGCCGTTACCTCTGTCCCATCGGGCAATTCAACTTCACCGGCGCCAGCCTATCTCCACTCGAAGTGACAGCCTCAAAAGCTTCCGTGTGTGGCCAGTGCACCACTCGAGAGTGTCTCCACGGCGACTTGAAAGCACCAGGCTGCCCGACCGGGCTTCTTCTGCCGGCCAAGACTGGAAATCATGACTGCACCTTTTGCATGGATTGTGCACGGGCCTGTCCCCACGACAACATCGACCTCAGCTTCGTCCGTCCCGGGCATGCCATTGGACAGGACCGAATGGCCAAGCAAGCTCCGGGACTGGACACGGTTGCCCTTATAAGTTTCATCACCTTCGGCGCCTTCGTTAACGCGGCCGCGATGATCGAACCCGTCGTCCGCTTCGAGGGCCTCATTTCTGATCAGCTAAAGCTGGCGCCTTCTGTTGTTCAAACCATCTGGATCGCCGGAGGAATCACGCTCGGACCCATCCTGATCCTCATCAGCTGTGCGAGCATCGGCCGACGCTTTGCCCGCGTGACTCTTCCAACCCCTTTACTCCTCCGAAAGCTTGCTCCCGGCCTAATCCCCATGGGCTTTGCCATGTGGCTCGCCCATGCAGGGTTTCACCTTGCGACTGCGTACGGATCCTTACTCCCCGCCGTACGACGTTTCGTGGGTTCAGCGCCCAAGCCCGTCGTTTTAGTCGATCTTCCAACGCCCCGTTTCGACGGCATCGAGTTCGAACTGCTGATTCTTGGCTTTGGCTTTCTCATCACAATGGCCGTCAGTTGGCGCATTAGCCTTGAACTCGCCCTTTCCGCTCGTCAAGCACTTCGGCTCGCCTTGCCGTGGGTTGCGGCAGCCTTTCTGCTTTATCTCGCCGGAGTCTGGATCGTTCTGCAACCCATGCAGATGCGCGGAATGGTTATGTGATCCATGGGTCAGCAATCAATTGCCACCTTCTTTTTACGAGGCGCCCTTGGTGCACATCGCTCCATCCTTTTCTGCATGGGGATGAGCGCACTCCTGCTGACTCCGGGGATCAGCTGGGCGGATCTCGGCGTTGTGGTCGCGGAAGGCTCAACCGGCCCCATGTCCGTCCGCGTTCGGGTCGAGCCCTTCCCGCCCAGAGTCGGGCGCGCATTCTTCGCCGTCTCCGTTCGGGATCAAGCGACCGGACGACCCGCCCCCGAGGCTCGGGGCATCCTTATCCTAAAGAGGAAAGTCCCCCCCGGTCCCCATTCAGCCCATTCTCCTCATCGGCACCCTCTCAAAGTGAACCTTGATGCCGCGGAAAGTCGACACCCCGGCCTCCTCGGTGCCGTTCTCGACCTCCCCGAGGCCGGCACCTGGTCGGCCGAAATTCGCTTTGCCGGATCCACTACACCCGCAGCTTTTCCCTTTAAAATCGAAGTCCAACCCCGGCTCGACCCGTGGATCGAGTACGCTCGGGCCCTATCACTTCCGGTCCTGGGAACACTGCTCTTCATCTGGCACCAACGTCGCGTTTTTGGAAAAAAGCCTGCCGGATCGCACTCTCAGGATGGGCGCAGGTCGCCTCACCCTTGACCCACCTGGGTCGACTCTGGGTAAACTCTCGTAGGCCCTCGATCCTTCAAGCATCCGGGTGCCTTCTTGCGACAGAAAGGAACTCCAGCCGATGGGTATTTTCTCAGGACTGATGGGGAACGCCGGAGTCATTGACTCCCAGAAGGTCACTGAAGACTTCGGCGAATTGCTAGCGGATGGCGAGGAGGTTGAAGTCGGTTTTCGGGTGTTGCGTGACACCTTTATTTTTACGAGTCGGCGACTTATCTTAATCGACGTCCAGGGGATGACGGGGAAAAAAACCGAGTACCTCTCGATCCCCTACCGAAAAATCACCAAGTACAGCATTGAAACAGCCGGCCATTTTGAGCTCGATGCGGACCTTAAAATTTGGGTAGGAAGTGACCCGGCTCCCATTGAGAAACGCTTTAGTAAAAAGGTCAATATTTACGACCTGCAGAAAGTCCTTGCGGCCCACCTGCGTGACTGACTAGGGCACGGTGGTGCCCGCCGAAGGTCGGCCGAATTGGCCATTCCCTGCGCACCCGGCGCTGGAAGACGAGTAGAAGCATCATGAAAAAGGCGCTCAAAGGATCAATCTGGATCCTGACCTTCTTCGCTCTCCTGGCGGGGCTGGCTTTTTGGCAACTGTTTTTCTCGCAGCGCCCCCCCCTGACGACCGACCCCCTCACCCTCGCCGGAGATGGCAGTCTCATCGACTATTGCCAACTGCCGCCCCTGGATGGCCGAGGACTTCGGGCCTCGGACATCCCAAAAGGCAACACCCCGGGCTGCGCATACGATCATTTTCCGCTGCCGATTCTTCGGGATTGCCGAGAGCCCCTCCCGCCAGAAGCGGCGGACATCCGCGGACTGTGGCAAGCCACCGAGGGTGGTCACCTCGGCCACGTGGAGAGGGTCGAGCAGTGCGGAAGCCGGACGGTTGTGACCTCATCTGGCATCATTCATGATTCAGGCCCGAATCGTACGTTAGGTGAACCGACCAATGATACCGAGGGCGCCATCTTATTTAGACTTGCAGGTCAAGAGTACTGTCCTCGGACGTCCGCCCTGATGGTTTGGAATGACGGCGTCCTTGATTTTAGGGTTTTTGGTTGGGGGCCGGTGGTGGTCAGGCGCTACCTGGACCAAGAAGATCTCATTTGGGAGTATGCCGACGGAACCACCACCCGAATGGAAAGAATTTGTTCTCTCCCCGAGGACCAAAAAGTGCCTCGTCCTCGGGGACCACAGTGGTCCTTTTTCTAACTTTCTCTCGCCGGAGTCCACCTCATCATGTCTCGTGGATCACCCTATATCCTCTATGGAAGCCACGCCTCTTACGCGACCGCAGAGACCCGAAGCTATCTCCGTAAAAAAGACATTCCCTTCCTCGAGCGATTACCCTCTTCTCCGCGCTTCAGGGAATATGTCAGGCCAACAAGCCAAAACCACCGAATCCCGCAGCTCGAGACTCCCGATGGCACCATCGTTCAAGACACCAAAGCGATCT
>JAQWNI010000048.1 GCA_029268645.1 Myxococcota bacterium | reverse complement strand
GATCGAGCGACGAAAATTGATGCGCTTTCTCGGCGCACAAGTCGTGCTGACACCCCGCGCGGAGAAGGGCATGGGGATGTACAAAAAGGCCGTGGAGCTGGCCGAGGCCAACGGTTGGTTTTTAGCCCGGCAATTCGAAACAGAGGCCAATCCTCTGATCCACGAAAACACCACCGCCCGTGAAATCTTGAGTGATTTCAAGGATGACCGTCTCGACTACTGGGTGAGCGGATACGGAACCGGTGGTACCGCCACCGGCGTCGCCCGAGTCCTCCGCAAGGAGAGGCCGGAGACCAAAATCATCCTGACCGAGCCCGACAACGCTGCACTTGTATCAAGTGGGCAAGGCCAATCTCGTAATGCGACGGGCTCTCCTGCCGAGAGTCACCCGGCGTGGGCGCCCCATCCGATCCAAGGCTGGACGCCCGATTTCGTCCCGCTGGTCCTGCAGGAAGCCATCGACGGGCACTACTACGATGAGATCATCCCAATCGCCGGCACAGCCGGAATGGAGCAGGCCAAGTTGTTGGCCCAGAAAGAAGGGATCTTCACGGGCGTCTCGGGTGGATCCACCTTTGCGGTCGCACTTCAAGTCGCCGAGCGCGCTGAACCGGGGTCGGTGATTCTCTGCATGCTGCCCGATACGGGTGAACGGTATCTGTCTTCTTCTCTATTTGAGGACATCCCCGAGGAGATGACCGACGAGGAAAAAGCCTTGTCGCTTTCGACTCCGGGCTACCACATGCCCGAGTAGAAACAGCGGCGAGCCTTTCGCCCATCACATGAGGACGCCGTTCTCCGGCTCAAGAGGCGGGGGGACGTCTTCCTCGCCCAGTTGCTGAAGGAGCCCAATCTCGATGGTTCGACAGATCGCCGTCATGGGCGTGTCATTCGGTCGATTCTCGAAGGGATTCTTCAGTTCAGCGCCGAGGCGCTCGGTAATGAGAAATGCCAGCATCATAAACGGCAGCACCACGTAGTCGATGGGATCAAAACCATCGGATTTGGCCATCAGGGCCACCGGGATCACGATGGCCAACGACCAGGCGCAAAAGCGCGTAAAGTAAACGACGCGATCAGGAAAAGGCGTTTTCTTAATGCGCTCGCACCCTCCCTGCGCATTTTGAAGGCTCGTTATGGTCGTTTCGATGCGATGCTGAGCCATTTCACCGATCTGCCCTGCCGCTCTCGCCTGAGCAAGAAGCTCGGCCTGCTTGAGCATTAACTGACTGGGCCGATCTGCGATCCCGGAGAGGGTCTCCGCCTCGCCCGCCGGCAGAAAAGGAACGAGCGGATCGAGTTCGTCTTGGCGTCGCAATCCGAGACGCAGGGCATTCACCCACGCAATTTGGCGCATTACCATCTCATGCTGCAATGCACGCACGCTGCCCTCACTTTCCTGATCGCCCGGAATCGGCGTGAGCAATGAAAGCACCTGCCGGGCAAAGCTCCGGCTGTCGTTCACAATGGCACCCCAAAGAGTGCGTGCTTCCCACCAGCGCTGATAGGCTTCGTTCACGCGAAACACCAAAAAGATCGAAAGGGCGGTGACCAGCAAGGTCACCGCCGCCACGGAGAGGGCCGGTCGATCTAGGTCTACGTAGTTGTTCGCCCATTCGACTACCCCGGTGATCACAACGACAGCCAGAATACGAAAGAAATTCTCCCGAACGAGTGTGCGTACTCGTGTGCTTCGTTCAGCGATCATCGGCCTCTCTCTTCTCCCCGCAAAAAACCAATCAAGACAGCCCAGACTCGATGGGCTCGACGATTAGAATCAGGCCCTCCAGTTGGAGGACCCGGGCCCGATGGCCCTGTTCGATGATGCGCTTCTCCTCCGTCTCTGCAACTCGAGCCCTCCAGCGCTCGGGCCCTGCCCGGACCCAGCCGTCGGGATCCAGAGCCGTTTCGGCCCGAACCTCACGGCCAAGCAATGCGCTTCCGCCATGGGGATGCCCAATCTCATGCGCCTTTCGAGTGAGGGGGTAGAGGGCGAGATCCTTGACGACAAGCACAGCAAAAACAACACAACCCAACCACAATGGAATCCATTCCATGTGGATCAGAATCGCGAGGACGAAAGCCGTGACACCCCAGCTGAGGGACTCAAACAGCAGAAAGCGGACAAAGATCGGCACATGTGAAGACTAGTTCATCGGAACGATTCGCGGAGCAGTCCCGGGAAGGCATTGAGGCCTCGGTAGCCCACCGGAGGTCGCATGGCCCCTCGAGCGCTAGCCTTGCCTTCCCTCCTTCCGGCCCTCATGCCGGGCGAGCACAGCGGAGAACCGATGAGCTCACTCAGCGCGGAACAAATCGCCCACTTTAAAGAACAGGGATACGTCATCGTCCCCGACGTGCTCGACCGAGAGCAGATCGATCGCTATCGGAAAAGGGCCCGGGAAATCGTCCTCGGAGACATCCCCGAAGCCGCCGCCAACCGAATCGTCCGCGACATCGAGTTCGCGAAGGGGATTCGGCCTTTGCCCGAGGATCCCGAGCATGCCGTATGGAAGATCATCAACCCGGATCGCTTTGATCCGGTGATGGCGGAGTGCATGCGCTTTCCGAGGGTCCTCGACGCGGTCGAGAGCCTCATCGGGGAAGATTTGATGGCCTTTCTTTTGATGTTTATCTACAAGCCCCCCGGCGTTCCTGGTTCCCTGCACCCCTTTCATCAGGACGCCGCGTATTTCACTTTCGATCCCCAAGATCAATGTCTCGGCGTCTGGATTCCGCTGGATCCCGTCCATGAATCCAATGGAAGCCTTTGTATCGTTCCCGGATCGCACCGGGACGAAGTCCGCCCTTTGGAAATGCGCGAGGGATTGAACTTCGGGGCGCTGGCCTCCCAAGGTGCAGAAGAAGATGCAATTCTGCGCGAAAAGGCCATCGCGCTTGAGCTCCCGCCCGGCCACTGTGTGCTGTTCAGCACACGGCTGCTCCACCGGACGGGCGGCAACTCAACCGAAGGACATCGACGGGTCATCACCCTCCATATGGCCAACGCCGGTTGCCAGCACCGAGGCCAACATCTGAGCGAATTCGGGTTCACTTCGGTGCGCGGTCGAACCTACGAAGGGGGTCTAAAGCCACTCGACAACCCTTCGATCGACCTTAAGCCGACAATGACTGGGGGCGAGTAGCGGGGAGAGAGTTGGAGGGCGGCGGCGGCTTCAGCGCAGGTGGCCAATGTTGAACCGCTTGGCGGTAAAGAAGCCGCCGAGCAGGAGGTCTCCGTCCTCGAGGAAACTCGTCATGCCGCCCCAGGTATTCCAACGGATGCTGTCGTCGGGAAAGCGCCAGCGAGCCACCAACTCGCCCGTGTCCCAATCGATGCCCTGGTACTCGTAACGCCCGTTTTCTTTGTGGGCGATATAAGCGAGACCCGTTTGGGGCGAAACGCTGGGCGGCATCCAGTCCGTGTTGTCCACGTAGTCGAGCGTCCAGTCCAAGACGAAGCGGTCCTCGTCCGGCAGCCAGTCAAACTTGTGCATACCCCGCGGCGCTTCGCGCGTGACGCCCGCAAGGAGCGCGTTGGGGATAATGCTGAGCGGGAATGGAAGCGGCGCGGGCTCCGGGTAGGTGGAATCGATCACGACCACTCCGTAGCCATAGGCAACCGGTGAAGCCTCGATGGTTGTACGGGCGTCGGGGATGCGGATCTGACCTGCGATGCGCCTTGAGCGGGTTCCGGGCTTCTGAGTGAAGTCGGCCGGGATCGCGTCACGCCAAAACGCGACGAGCTGTGCGCCGTCGGGGTGTCCGTCGGAGATGACAACGAGATGATCCTCGTCGTCGCCGAAGCCCATCAATGTTGGCGTGGTGCCGGAGCCATGGGATGCGGCGCCCAGCTTCAAGGCTTCGCCCTCTGGCATCACATCGTAGGCGCTTTTCCAGCCGCCGCGGGCTTCATCGGCAGACAGGGTCTCGCCGTCCCACGCGAGGCCGTACATGTACTTTGAGGTCGTGACGTAAATACGCTTCTCGTCGATCGCGATGCCGTTCTCGACGTGCTCGCCCGGAAAGAACATGAAGTCGCGCAGCGTGAGATCGCGATCGAAGACGAAGACGCCCCCGGAAGCCGCCGCGACGAGATGGCCGTCATAGCTCATTGAAATGGCCTTGAGGTGCAGGCCTTCCGCCTCTTCGGCAATATTCGCCGGCAGCAGGTCGAGCACATCCACATGCTTGACGGCCCGCAGGGGTGCATCGATTCGGTTGTCGTCGAAGGCTTTCAGTAGGTTCGTGCGGTTGTAGGTGGTGTAGAAGTATCCGTCCTGATCGATCACACCATACGGCCCGTTCGCCATGCCCGTGAGATCGAGCTGGAAGATCATCCACAGGGAACGAAACAGCAGGCACCAGTCCTGGCCCTTGCGGCGGTTTCCGTCAATCCCGGCCATCACGCTTTCGATCTTCTCGGGCGTCACATCGGAGTGATCCGCATCACCCGGGTAGGCGAGCACCGAGATTTGCTCGAACGCTTCACCCGTGGCGCGGATTTTGACGAGGCCCGTAGCGGTCCCCGCAATCACCGTGGTCTCGCCGCCCACCTTTTTGACGAGCGGCGACGACGACCAAGTGAGGGGCACCGTCTTGACGTCGGCCGCCACGAGATCCTTGCCTCGCGTGGCCCCGTGCTCCGTCGAAACATCGGTCTGCGCTGGGTTGTGATGCGACATCGGGTAGGGGCCATCGGCGAGCCAGAGGTTGCGCGCGGGCGTCGCGAATGGGCTCGAGGCGAGCGCGGGCGAACCCGTTCCCGACAAAGCCTGCGACGGG
>JAQWNI010000047.1 GCA_029268645.1 Myxococcota bacterium | reverse complement strand
CTCCAAGCGGATTGGCAATTCTGCTCAGCCTGCGGAACCCGCCTTTCCGAAGCCACCCCCCCCGACCCAACATGAGCATGTTGCAGGCGAAGGGGCTCGAGAAACGCTTCGGCGCTGTCGCCGCTCTGGACGGCGTTAATCTAGAATTCGATCGTGGCCAATTTCTCGCCGTCCTAGGGCCGAACGGCGCGGGCAAGAGCACCCTTCTCCGCGTGCTCGCAGGCCTCGCCCGCCCCACAGCAGGAATCATAGAGTGGGAAGAAGAAAGCTCACCTCGACCCGCCGTCGGCTATCTGGGGCATCAAACCATGCTGTACCCCGAGCTCACTGCCCACGAAAATCTCATCTTTGCCGGTCGGCTCCACGGCCTTCAACAATCAGCCGAACGGGCGGAGACTCTGCTGATCGAGGAGGGGCTAAGGGACGTTTCTGACCGCCGAGCCGGCACCTTTTCCCGAGGAATGGCTCAGCGTCTGGCCCTGGCTCGGGCGCGGATCCATGGGCCCGCCCTCCTCTGCCTGGACGAGCCCTATACCGGTCTGGACCAAGCCGCTGCGCGGAGGCTCACAAAACGGCTTTCCGAACTCAATCAGAACGGCCAAAGCCTGATCCTCATTACGCATGACATCGGACAGGCGGCGGCTTTAGCCGATCAAGTGATCGTCCTCAGTCGCGGACGCGTCGCGGCTCGGCTGGAAGGCTCTCAGCTTCAACGGGAACAGCTTGAGGAACGCTACGCGCAAATCCAGGAGACCGGTTCGTGGGAGTGACCTGGGCAATTCTCTGGAAGGATTTGCTGGGGGAATGGCGATCTCGGGACCGGATGGTCGCGATGCTCTTGTTCTGCTTCTTGATGGCGGTGGTCTTTTGGTTTGCCCTCCCCGATCGCCACCCGGAGCAATGGAAAGAGCTCCTGCCGGGTCTTCTCTGGACAGCCTATGTGTTTGCCTCGCTTCTAGGGCTCAACCGCTCTTTTGCCCTGGAATTGGAAAACGATGCCCTCGCGGGACTCGCCCTCGCCCCCGGAAATCGTGGCTTCGTCTTTCTAGGGAAGGCCTCGGCGAGCTTCATCCTGATCTCAGGAGTTGAGGCCCTCACCGCAGCCGCCTTCGGCCTGCTCTTTGGCGTCGACCTGACCGAGGTCTGGCTCGCCTTTGCAGGCACGGTGGCTCTGGCGACGATTGGAATCGCCAGTATCGGGACCCTCCTCGCCGCGATGGCGGTGCGTTCGCGCTTTCAGGAACTTCTGTTGCCGATTTTGATGCTCCCGGCGCTTTTTCCCGTGCTCGCAGCCGCCGTCGAAGCCACCCGGGCCGCGATCAGTGGTCTCCCCCTTCCTTTCGAGGCCATTCAGCTGCTGATTGTCGTCGATGGGATCTATCTTGTCGTAGGCTTCCTAACCTTCGATTTCATCCTGGACGAATAGGATTCCCAATGCCGACCTCGAAACCAGACCGGTACACCGTCCCGTCAAATGCCACGGAACGGATCACAAGCCGCATCATCCGACCTTTGGGCGTAATACTCGTGCTGCTCCTCGTCGTGTATGGCTGGGCTGTCTACAACGCGCCCATTGATCGGGTGCAGGGCGTGATCCAGAAAATTCTCTATGTCCACCCACCTCTCGCGTATGGAGCCTACTTGGGCTTCGCCGTAACGGGAATCGCCGGCGGACTCTACCTATGGCGCCGCGAAGAGGCGTGGGACCGGCTCGCCATCGCGGGGGCCGAGGTCGGTGTCCTCTTCTGCACATTGATGATCGTCACGGGTCCGATCTGGGCGAAGGGCACTTGGGGCCGTTACTGGTCCTGGGACCCACGACTGACCGTCACGCTCCTGCTCTGGTTCGTCTATCTCGCCTACATGTTGCTGCGCAGCTTCAGCGCCGGAGGCGAACGGACGGCCCGCTTCGCCGCGGTCTATGGCATTCTGGGAATTGTTTTGATCCCGCTGAATTATTACATCATTGAAATTTTCAGCGGCCGGAGCATGCATCCGGAAAATCTCGAACGAGGAAGCCTCGGGGCAGGAATGGGCTTTCCCTTTCTGATGGGAAACCTCACCCTCTTCATCGCTTTTGTCTATTTACTGCTCTTGCGATGGCAGGTCGAAGCCCTTCGGGCCGACGAGGCCCAACGCATCCATCAGCGGGTCGGCGCCGAAGGCGACTGACCCGAACGACCTGGAGGAGGAACCCCACAGTGGGATACGTCATCGCCGCCTTTGGCGTCACCGGAGTCGCCCTCTTTGGCTATGGGCTGCACCTGATCCGAGAAAGAAATCGCCTCTCGACGCTCTCATCCGGCTCTGAGCGCCGTCAATACAACGGCGGTTGACAGGGCGACCCTCCAAGCGTTATCAACCAAGGCCAGTCGGTCGATCCGGAACCAATTTTAAGCGCTCCGATCGCCCTCCCCCCCATCAAAGTCAGGATCCCAAAAGCTGAGCCCAGTCGTCCACTTCAGGGCGAACCCCCGATCGATCCCGCTCGCGCCTGGGCCCATCTGGGTGAGAAGCGGGCCGAGACATAAACTGCGGAGTCGATTGCAAAAAAGGAAGGCAAACGCCCCTGGTTCGTCGACAAGAGCTTCCGCATTCCGCGTGTGAAGAGCCAAGGGATGCGCAGCAGGGTCGCAACCGACAACGCCAAACCACTGAACGAGATAGCAAGCTGCAAAACATCCGCCTAGATGGCACGCCGCTTGCTCTAACCACAGCAAACAGGACACTCTTAAAAACATTCCAAAGCGTCCCGGGGGTTTGGCCTCGGGACAAACCCCCTAAACGATAATGGTCCGCGCATCGCGTCGACGGGCTGGGAGGCGGTCCGAACCGGGATGGCCAGCATGAAACGCGGCGTCGGATATTGCGAAAACACGGATTGCGAGGACTACGCCAAAGGCGTGTTCCTCCTCAACCATGGGGACACTTTCTACTGCCCCCGGTGCCGCCAACTCGGCAAAGTCGAAAAAGAACGCGGCTTTTACACCGGTAATTCGGACATCTTCAAAGAAGTCCGAGTCGAATACAATTTCGACCCCATCAACACCATCTACCGAGAAATTGCGATCGTTCGGGATGAAAGCCTCTGGGGTCGGAACAACGTCTATACGCTTCAGTCGCCCCTGATCAAAACCGAAAAGCGTGCTCTCAAGGTCGCGGAAGCCATTCTCGCCAACCTGAACCGCTATCGGGGCCTCCTCAATGGAGATGAAATCCCTCGAACGACAGAAATTATCCTGTCTTTCGATGATCCCTTCGACGACTTTTCTCGGAAATTGAAACAGCTGTCTAAGGAGTGGGAAGCCAGCGGGCTCCGGGAACAAACCCGTTAGCCGGCGATCCGCACGAAGGTCAATGACCCTCGAAGTGACCCCAGCGGGTCCTTCGGGGGTTTTTTTCAGCCGGACGGCAAAGCACCAATGCCCCTGCCGCTGCACTCATCGACGACGGCGGGCAGACCGGCGCCGCATAGTGAGATCAATGCGGATACCCGCCCAGATCGCTGCAAGTCCCTGACTTTCCCGAATCGCAACGGGAGAACCCAAATCCGACAGAGCGTCACGAATCGGCTCCCGGTACCAGGGGAAAAGAGTGTCGGGAAGCGCCTCGACCGCAAACCAAGCCAACTCGGGCGTTTCGCGACTCGGCCGCAGAGCCCCCCCAGCGACTCGGCACGCATAGACCCGGGCAACGTGGGGCCGAAAACCCGTTCGTGTGTAGTCACCAACGTGCCGACGAATCGAGACCGTCAGACCCGTCTCTTCTCGAACCTCACGAATCAACGTTTCCTCGATCGATTCACCCGGCTCGGGGGTCCCCCCTGGTAACTCCCAGCCCTGAATGTCGCTCCGAATCGAGAGAAGAACTTCACGTCGACGGCCGACGTCTCGTTCGACGAAGGCTTGGGCAACCACCAATGGGGTCGGCTCACGCAGCCGCGGAGAAACCAGTCCCCACCAAGCCGTTCTCCCATATACGGCCATCGCCCGCCTCAGCTGGCCCACCCAACTCACCGCTCAGTCTATGATCTTGTTGACGGGTGTCTCAACGATCACTTGGGCCCCCGCGCCAGAGAGCGCGGGGATCAACTCACGAACGCGCTCTTCTTCGATAATCACGAAAACATCCACCCAGTCAGGGTCCGACAACGTCGAAATCGTGGGAGAGGCGCCTGGCAGCAGAGCGAGAACCTCGTCAAGCTGGCCTCGGGGTACGTTCATCGACAGACCGACTCGGGTCGCTGCAGCAATGGCGCCATTCATGAGCATCAACAGGCGATCCATCTTGTTCCGCTTCCAATCATTCGAGGCGGCGGCGTGATTGGCGATAAACCGCGGCGTGCTCTCTTGAACGACATCGAGAACCTTCAGGTTGTTCGCCTTCAAACTCGAGCCGGTTTCGGTCACATCGACAATTGCGTCAGCCAGAACCGGAGGCTTGACTTCAGTCGCGCCCCAAGAAAATTCGATTTGCGCTTTGATTCCCTGGCGCTCCAGGTAGCGCTCCGTCAGCCCGACGACTTCTGTCGCGATTCGCTGACCGGCCAAGTCTTTCGGTGTTTCAAAGGGCGAACCCTCTTTCACCGCGAGAACCCAACGCACGGGCACGTAGTTGGGCCAAGGCGCTCTTAGATCGGACAACTCTAAGACGTCAACACCACTTTCGATCACCCAATCGACCCCAGTGATGCCGCAGTCCATCACGCCCTGGGCGACGTAACGAGCCATCTCCTGAGGACGAATTAGGACGCACTCAATTTCCGGATCATTGATCGTTGGATAGTAGGAACGACTCTTCACTCGAATGTCATAGCCAGCGCGCGCGAAGAGAGACAGCGTCGTCTCTTGCAAACTTCCTTTAGGAAGCGCCAGGCGCAGCTTTTGATTTTCTCTCATCGACCGTACACCTCGGCGGGATCAAAAACTTGGACCCCGACGTCAACGACGCCTTCCCCCTCGAGCTTCCGAAAGAAACAGCTTCGCCGACCCGTGTGACAAGCCGCCCCCCCCACCTGCTCAACTCCAATCAGAACGACGTCTCCATCACAATCGATATGCATCGACTTCACCTTCTGGACGTTGCCGCTCTCCTCTCCCTTGTGCCACAGCTTCTGGCGGCTCCTCGACCAATAAACCACTTCACCGAGTTCCAGGGTTCGTCGAAACGAATCCTCATTCATGTGGGCAACCATGAGGATCTCTCCCGAGTCAACATCCTGGGCAATGGCCGTGATCAAGCCGCCCGCTTTTTCAAAATCGAGCAATGAGACGGAATTCATAGGGGTGTCGCTTTCCTGTCTGAGGACATTGGGGGCCTATTGGGACCCGGCCCAGCCTCGATCGGATGAGGACCAACCGAAATGAGGCCGCGAACCCTACCCGCCTGCCGTGGAGGCCGCCAGCCGCGCCTGCAGGGCCTCTAGCCCCGCAAAGCAATCCCCCGGGGCATACCGCTTGGTCCCGCCGAGGTCTTTCGTATCGGCCATGGGCGATGCCACAACTTCCAAAATCTGAGCGGTTCTCAACCATTCAATCGCGTTCCCAAAAGTCGTTTCATTCGCGCTTTCGTCGTGGGTGGCCAATCCCAAAAGCCGCGCATGATCGAAAGCCGACTGGGCGGCAGCCAAGAGCCCCGCCCGAGGGACCGGCCATTCCATCTGTAGAGCCGCCCGACACACCGCTTCGTAGCATTCGAGAACGCCCTGGGTCTGCGTTGCCAAGACCCCAAGCGGCGCTCGACCGGCAGCAGTCAAACTCATCCGCCCGCCCTCTTCCGACGCAACCCATCCCAGGGACACCC
>JAQWNI010000046.1 GCA_029268645.1 Myxococcota bacterium | reverse complement strand
TCGCCAGAAAAAGACGGATCAAGAAGGAGACCGACGCATGCTCGATCGAATTATTCGAGGTGGCGAAGTCATCGATGGAACGGGGGCCCCGGGAAAAACCGCTGATGTCGGGATTCGCGACGGTCGGATTGTTTCGGTCGGCCAAATTGATGAGCCGGCCCGGGAGACCCTCTCAGCGGATGGTTTGATGGTGACGCCGGGCTGGGTGGATGTCCATACCCACTACGATGGTCAGGTCACCTGGGACGGGGAACTCACCCCCTCCTCCGTTCAGGGCGTGACCACTGCGGTCATGGGGAACTGCGGCGTCGGATTCGCTCCAGCCGCTCCCGATCGGCATGATTGGCTGATCAGCTTGATGGAGGGCGTAGAAGATATCCCGGGCACCGCACTGGCCGAGGGCATCGAATGGCAGTGGGAAAGCTTCCCCGAGTATCTCGATGCGGTTGAATCCCGTTCACTGGCCATCGATGTGGGGGCGCAAGTTCCCCATGGTGCGTTGCGGGCCTATGTGATGGGTGAGCGCGGGGCGGATCATCGGGTCAGGCCCGATCCGGAAGAGATCAGCCGGATGGGCCGTCTCGCGCGGGAGGCCATCGAGGCGGGCGCGCTTGGGTTTACGTCTTCTCGCACGCGCAATCATCGTACGAAAGATGGGGAGCCCACGCCGAGTCTGACAGCCGGCCCGGAAGAGATGCTGGGGATCGCGGAAGAGATTGGTCGCGGGGGATTGGGCGTTTTCGAAATCGTGGCCGACTTCGCGGACCTCGAAGACGAGTTCAAGCTGCTGCGCAAGATGGTTGAGATTTCTGGGCGACCGATGTCGATTAGCGTGGCGCAGAATGATCGGGTTCCCGATCAATGGCGCCGGCTGCTCGACCAAATCGGGGAGGCGGCTGAAGTGGGCCTTCCCATGAAGGCTCAGGTTGCACCTCGGGCCATTGGTTTGTTGTTGGGTTTGGAAGCGAGCCTCCATCCCTTTATCGGCCACCCGACCTACCAGTCGATCAAAGACCTGAGTCGAGAGGAGAAATGGGCCCGATTGAAAGATCCGAATTTCCGTGCGGCCTTGTTGACAGAGCAAACCCCCGAGATGCTCCGATTTTTGGTCGGAGATTTCGAACGGCTCTTTCTCTTGGGCGATCCGCCGAACTACGAGCCGTCACCCGATCAAAGCCTGGCTGCGGAGGCTCGCCGTCGCGGTGTCTCAGAACAGGAGTGGGCACTGGAATGCCTGCTTGAGCAGGAGGGGCGGGCTCTTCTCTATCGACCCTTTCTGAACTACACGGAATTCAACTTGGATTCGACCCGTGACATGTTGCTGGACCCGAATGCTGTTCCCGGGTTGGGAGATGCCGGGGCGCATTGCGGAATGATTTGCGATGGCAGTTTTCCCACGTATCTCCTGTCCCATTGGGGTCGTGACCGGACGCGGGGGGAGCGGCTTGAGGTGCCTTGGCTCGTCCAGCAGCAGACGTCGGCGACAGCGCAACTGGTTGGGCTTCAGGACCGCGGCGTCATTGCGCCGGGGATGCGGGCTGATCTCAACCTGATCGAATGGGACAAGCTTCGCCTCTGTCCGCCCGAGATTGTGTTTGACCTTCCGGCGGGCGGGCGTCGTTTGGTGCAGCGAGCCGAGGGGTATCAGATGACCCTCGTTGCGGGGCAACCCATCTGCGAAAGCGGCCAGCTGACTGGGGCCCGCCCCGGCCGTTTGATCCGGGGCGCTCAAGGTTGTCCCGCCTAAGGGTTGCACGCCTAGGCGTTAGACGAGGAGCCCTTTTCCTGTGATCAAGGGAAGCTCGGTGCCCGATAGAATGCCGGGTGGGGCTTCGCACACATAAGGGATCGCGTTAACGATTCGCCCTGCGGCCGAGGCATTGCCGCCGCCGGCGTGGTTTCCATCGGCGTCTTCGGCCTCGAAGGTGACAACGAGATCCGGCGATCCCTCGATGCGAACTTGATGTAGGCCTTGTGCTTGCGCAATCGGCCACTGCGGGGCGGTTTCATCTGAAATGCGAGTGATGTGTTCAACGACCAGCTTTGGCTGATCGTCGATGATGCCTTGGACCTCAAATCGAAATCCGCCCTGGGTGCCCGCTTCGAACGTCCCCATTGTGTTGGTCACCGTTTCCTCAAGGGCGTGCTTCTCGACGACGGTCCGAATCTCGGTCACCTCTCGTCCAAGGGCTTGGCCGAGCGCGCGCAGGGGCCCGCCCCACACAGACTCGAGGGCGAAGGGAAGCAGCATCGGCGGCGTTTGGTCCATGGGCATCCCCATGCCGACGAGATTGCGGACAGCCTCGGGCTGATCGTAGTGGGCGTAGTTGAAAATCTCTCGAATCGTGATTTTCCGAATCTGCTGACAGACGCCCGAAAGCATCAAGGGAAGAAGGTCGATGGCGAACCCCGGATCGATCCCCGAGGTAAAGAAACTGCTTCCCCCTTTTTGGCAGGCTGCTTCGAATCGTTTCCGGAGTTCAGGATCGGCGCTTTCGGGGTGGAGCAACCCATAAAGGCCCGCAGAGACGACATTGACACCCGACTCCAGAGCGGCGCAACACTCCTCGATGGCTTCGACTGGGCGAAAGTCCGAATTGACCGCGTACACCAAGGCGTCGGGCTTTTCGCTGAGCAAAGCCGCTCCATCCCGCGTGGCCTCAAGGCCGACAGGCTTGAGACCAGCGAGTTCGCCGACGTCTCGCCCCTCTTTCTCTGGGCTATGAACGATGACTCCCGCCAGCTCAAGCTGCGGGTGAGCGAGTACGCCCTCAATAGCGGGGCGGCCCACGTTACCGGGACCCCAAATCACCACGTTGTAAGTCATGCGGTCAGGTTAGCGATCGGATTCTGCTTCAGCATCTTTTTGATGGATGAGGACGGTTCGGCATCGGTACTGAGGGATGCGCGGTCTAGGAAAGAGTCTGGGATTCGGGCTGGCGCGGGAGGCTATCGGGTTCCGGCTTCTGCAGCCCCGCTAGTTTCAAAAGGTCTTCCATGATGAGATATCCGGCTGGAACCAAGAAGAGCGTGACGAAGGCGGCACAAAGCACGCCAAATCCCAAGGCAATGGCCATCGGGACCAAGGGGCGGGCGGCAATGTTGGCCTCGAACATCAGCGGGACTAAACCGATGAAGGTTGTGACGGAAGTCAAAAAGATCGGCCGAAAGCGAGTGATGCCTGCATTCCTGAGGCTTTCCCGGGTTCCGCGTCCCAAGGCGCGTTGTCCGTTTGCATAGTGGACAAGCACCAGCGAGGCATTCACGACGACCCCGGACAGAGCCACAATGCCCAGCACGCTGAAAAAAACCAGATCCCAACCCATGATCAAGTGACCCAAAACCGCCCCAACGGCTCCAAAGGGAATGACGCTCATGATGACCAGCGGCTGTGTGTAGGAGCGAAGCGGGACGGCGAGCAGCGCGTAAATCATTAATAGCGCCAGCACCGAAGCGTTAACCAGCCCTGAAAAGGCGCGGCGCTGTTCTCGTTGTTCGCCATCGAGTTGATACGTGACCCCCGGAAAGGAGGAGAGGAGCTCGGGGAGCCCTGTCATGACGTCGGCGATGATTTGTTCTGGTGTAATCAGGTCTCGGTCGACATTGCCCGTGACGCTGACGATGCGTTCCCGATCGGTTCGCCGAATGGTCGCAAAGCCTCGTCCGATCTCGGCTTCCGCAACGGCATCAAAAGGCACTTCTATGCCGCGCCCAGTCCGAATGCGCATCTCCTCCAGAGAGCCGAGAGAACGCCGTTCTTCCTCGGGATAGCGAACCATCACTTTGACTTCGTCTTGTCCGCGCTGAACCCGCTGGACTTCTTCTCCGTAAAACGCTTGACGGACTTGCGTCGCCAGGTCGCTTTGCGTCAAACCCAGTGGGCGGGCCTCTTCCCGGAGGCTGAGTTGGACTTCCTGCTTTCCGGACCGGAAGGAGTCGGCGATATCGGTCACACCACGATAGGTGCTGAGTTGCGACCGGAGCGCCGCGGCCGCTTGAGTGAGTTCCTCGATCTCACCGCCCTTGAGGGTAAAATTCAAAGGCTCTCCCGCCGTGAAAGAGTCCGAGGAAAAACTCAGCTCGATGGCTTCCGGAATGACGCCCACTTTTTCACGAAAACGTCGGGTGATTTCCTTGGCGCCGATTTTCCGTCCCCCCGCCGGTGAGAGCTGGAGGAAAAAGCTTGCGAGGTGAGATCCTCCCGCATTGAATGCGGTATCGGTGGGTCCGCCGATTAGATTCATTTGCTGACCGAGGCTGGCGACGGTTTGAATGATGATCGGTTGACCCGGAAACTCATCTTTCAGTTCCTCATCCAGATTCTCAGCCGCTTCTTGAAGTTGACGGATCGCCTGTTCGGTTCGTTCGAGTGGGATTCCTTGGGGCATCGTGAGGGACGCCGTGATCTGATTGCCCTCGACGGCCGGGAAAAACTGATATCGCATTCGTCCACTGCTGAAGAGCGCAAAGGTCATCACGATGGTCGCGAGGGCCACCGCCGCCGTTGCGTACCGCCATTCCAAGGCCCGGTCGAGCGCGCGTCCGTATCGAACCTGCGCGAAACGCTGAAGTCCGTCGGCCATCCCGCTTTGAAATTTGCGCCATCGGGTCGAAAGGGGGTTGCTCCCTCCGCTTTTGCTTGACGTTCTTCGATGGGCCAGGTGAGCGGGGAGGATGAACTGCGATTCCACCAACGAGAAGAAAAGGCAAATGATCGATGTGGTTCCTAGAAATCCGAAAAAGTCTCCCATTCTCCCGGGAACAATGATCAGGGGGATGAAGGCCGCGGCGGTCGTCATGACGCCAAAGAAGACCGGGATGTAGACGGCGAGGGTTCCTTGGATGGCGGCTTCATCCTGAGGCAGCCCTTGGCTCTCATAGGTGTGAACGCTTTCTCCGATCACGATGGCGTCGTCGACCAAGATTCCGAGGACAAGGATAAAGGCCATCACGGTCAGCGTGCTGATCGTCAACCCAAAGGCGGGGAAGCACATAATGGCGCCCAGGAGTGAGATGGGGACGCCCGCCGCGACCCACATGGCGAGTCGGAACCTCAGGAAGAGGGCGAGAATCGCCACGACGAGGATCAAGCCGCTGCGCGCGTTCGCGGTCAAAGAATTGAGCCTCGCGTTCAGCTCGTCGGCTCCGTTTGCAAAGACGGTCGCACGCATGCCCTCGGGTAAAGTGGTTCGATATTCCGCCAACCAGTTCTGGGTGATTTCCACAATATCGAGGATGTCCTCATCACCGATGCGATCGATTCGAAGGATGACCGCGGGCTCTCCGTTGAACCGAGCTCGAAGGTCGATGTCCTCGAATCCATCGACCACCGTCGCGACCTCATCGAGGGTGACTGTGGTTCCATCGGGGCGGGTCATCACCACGATGTCTTCGAAGTCTTCTCCTTGGTACGCCTGCCCGACGCTGCGCAGGAGGATTTCGCCGCCCTGGGTTTTGACTGAACCGCCAGGCAAATCGAGCGATGAACTCTGGATGGACCGGGCAATTTCAGAGAGGGTCAAACCATGTCGTCGCAAGGTTGACTCCGACACTTCGATCGAAATTTCGTAGGGTCGCGCGTAGCTGAGTTCGACTTGGGAGACTCCGGGTAGTGCGGCAATTCCGTCTCGTGCTTGCTGGCCGAGGAAACGAAGGGTTTTTTCGTCTGCATCCCCAGAGATCGCGATGAACATCGCCAGTCCGCGCACCAAAACCTTGGAAACGACGGGTCGCTCGGTTTGCTCGGGGAAGCTATCGATCCCCTGCACTCGACTGTCAATTTCACTGAGGGCCGATTCACTGTCGCCCCCGATGACCAATTCGATGGTGACGACGCAAGCGCCTTCGACCGCGATGGCACTGATTCGATCGATGTCGGGGGTGCCTTCGATGGCCTCCTCGATTCGTAGGCAGACCGAGGCCTCCGACTCTTCGGGTGTCGCGCCTGGATATTCGACGCTAATCCGCACCAAATCGGAATCCACCGCAGGGAATTCCTCTTGCCGAATCGTCGGCAGCGCGAGAAGGCCGCCTGCGATGAACACGAACATCAGGAGATTGGCTGCGACGGGATTATGGACGAACCATCCGATGACTCGACTCACGAAGCGTTCTCAC
>JAQWNI010000045.1 GCA_029268645.1 Myxococcota bacterium | reverse complement strand
AGGGACCCGCTCAAGAAGCGATCGAAAGTGCCCTCGCGCGCTTTCGTCTTGAGGAGGTCGCCAAGAGACCCATCAGCCATCTCTCCAAGGGCTATCGACAAAGGGTGTCGCTCGCTCAAGCGTTTCTCCATGACCCATCTTTGCTGATCGTAGACGAACCCACCAGCGGGTTGGACCCCGAACAGCGACGCGAAGTACGTGAGTTGTTGGCCGGTCTCGCAGGACAGCGAACCATTCTGCTGTGCACCCACGACTTGACCGAAGCCCGGGAACTAAGCGCCCGCTGCGCAGTACTCCACCAAGGCGTCCGCGTCGCACTCGGGTCGACCGCGGAAGTCTTGGGCGGCGAAGACCCCCTCGCTCTCTTCCGGGGGCAGGAAAACGACCCCACATCTCGATCCTCAGGCCTCTCAACATGAAAGCTTTCCGCGCACTGCTCGCCAAGGAATCGGCAGTTCTCTTCGCCTCTCCAGTCGCTTATCTCGTACTCACCACCGTTGCGATCCTGACCTCGATCGTTTTTTTCGAGCACTTACGACTCTACAACCACCAGCTCTTCCTCTACGCAAGCAGCAACATGGGGGGCTTCGAGTCCGGCGCTATCCCTGATTACATCAATCTCCGCGACACCGTTTTCTATCCCGTCATGGAGCAACTCGGCTTACTGCTCCTCCTGCCCATCCCACTGGTCACCATGCGTGTCTTTGCGCGAGAGCGCGATACCGGCACAGAGGAAATGTTACTGACCTCGGGAATCGCTCCGAACGCCATTGTCGCGGCCAAATTTGTAGTCACTTTTTCATTTGTCGCTCTTATGATGATCGTTAGCTTCATTTATCCCGCAAGTGCGGTGACCCGAGGCGGCCTTGGAATTCAACACCTCTTCGCCGTCTTCATGGGGCTGGTCTTCATGGGCTGGGGAATCGCCTCCATCGGCTTGGCCTGTTCCGCCCTCACCCGCAGTCAGATTATCGCCGCCGCCGCCACCATTGCAGTGGCCTACCTGCTGTACGACTTTGGCTGGTCTTATAGCTTTGTCTCCCCGGAAACCGCGGTTTGGTTGGACAAGGCTTCCCTCCACTATCACTTTGCGCGCTTCAGCGAGGGCATCGTGACCCTCGAAGATATTGCGTACTTTGTTTCTCTCGCCTGGATTACCGCTGCCGTGGTCCGCACCTCGCTTGCCCTGAGAAGGATCAGTCCGTGATCGGTGCGCTGACCGTCGTTGGTGTAATCGCCCTGAGTTTCGGCATTCTGACCGAGCGCGCATTGGGCCAATCCAGCCTCTTCGTCACCTTCCACCTTGTGATTGGAGGATTATGCCTAGCCGGCGCCGCCGTGGTGGGCCTGATGCGCATCGGCCGCACCCGACAACCCGCTCTGCGGGCTCCCTTGCTCCGGGCTCTTCTTGGACTCATCCTCGCCCTCGCTGGTGCTTTCGGTGTGTACGGAGCCGCTGCCTGGCTTGACCTTCGTTTCGACTGGACCTTCGAAGGCCAATTCGAACTCGCCGAAGCAACGGAATCGATTCTGAACGCGCTCCCCGAACCCTTGGCGCTCACTCTATACTCCGATACCGGCGACCCGCGAATTCGAAACACTCGCTTACTCCTAGAAGAGATGGCCCGCAACGGCGACGTCACAGTCCGCGTCCGGGAAATCGAAGAACACCCAAGCGACGAGGAGCGGTACGGATTGGGATCTTCCAATTCGGTGGTGGTCAGCTTGGGTGATGCGTGGACCCTCGTGGAGCGACCCAATGAAGGGACCCTTTACTCGGCAATTTCGGGACTGGTGCGCCAGGAACGGCGAATTATCTATGTGACAGTCGGCGCCGGAGAGGGCAATCTCGAGAAGAGCGACGACGGGGGGTACTCTGGTCTACACATCGCCCTCGAAAGTGAAGGCTATGCGCCTCGCCCCCTCCCGTTGGCACTGGCCGCCGAGATTCCGCCGGACGCAGCAGCCATCTTGACCCTCGCCCCGCGTCGACGCATGCCCGCCAGGGCATTATCGGCTCTTCAAAGCTACGTCGAGGCCGGCGGCCGTTGGATCGCTTTCGTCGAGCCCAACGTGGACAGCGGCATCGAATCCGTGTTGACTCACTTTGGCATTACGCCTGAACCCGGTTTTGTCATCGATCCCTCATCCGGCCCCATCGAGGGAGACCCGCCGGGCTACAACCCCGTGACTTCGGCCTACTCCCAGCATCCCGTCACCCAGGGACTCGATTCGAATCGCATGACGTTTTTCCGGGGTGCACGTGCCCTTTCTCTCCGCAAAGCCCAACCCAATGACCGTCTGCGGTCCGTGGTCCATACAAGCGGAGAAGCCTGGATCGACCTAGCTCCGGACCGGAACATCTTTTCGATGGACCTCCCCACGCCACCCCCAGGTGTGCGCGGCAACTACCAAACCCTGGTGGCCGTCGGCGAGATTAAGCGCGACGGCCCACCCGCCAGAATTGTTGTCTTCGGGGATGCCGACATCGCTTCCAATCGCTCTCTCACAGCACTCTACAACCTCGACCTAGTCATGAATGCAATTCATTGGGCCACCGAGGAAGAGTCGGCGATTTCGATTCGCCCGAAAGCCGGCGGGCGTCAGCTCATCCAGTTTCCGGTGCCCTTACAAACCTCGCTGCAGGCCTTTTACGGCGTCGGGCTGCTGGTTCCAGAATGCCTCTTGATCCTCGGCGGCCTCGTATGGCTGCGGCAGAGGGAAGCTTGAAGCGAGTGCATTAGCGCTCGCGTTGAGTCGCGATTGCAATACCTTCGGCCCCGGCTTTTTGCGCAAGGTCCAAAACATCGACGGCCTGCCCGAGAAGAACTCGCTTGTCCCCGCGCAAAACGACAATCTTATCTGGGGCGGAAGCCAATGAGATCTCCAGAGCCTCCGCAAGCCCGCCCTCGGAGACGATCTCACCGTTGACATGAATCAACCCGGCGTCGTCTACCTCTACGGTCACACCCTCGGGCGTGGTCTCACTCGCGACTTCGGCCGAAGGCAGATCGATGTTCTTACCCTCCTGGGTCACCGCGGTAGTCGTCACCATGAAGATGATTAACAGAACCAGGAAAATATCGGTCAGTGGCGTCACGTTGATTTCAGCAACGATGCCGTCGTCTTCTTCGTCCTCTCCCCCCGGCAACGCCGAAACGCTCAAGCTAAGCCCCCCCCTCGCGCGAGGCAACGTAGAGAATGGCTTGAACCAGTCGCTCAGCGGCTCGAGCATAGGTCGCAGACAGGAGTCGAACCCGAGTGTTCAAATAGTTGTAAAGCGCCAGCGCCACAATGGCGACCGCCAGCCCTAAAGCGGTCGCAATCAGCGCCTCCGACAGGCTCGACGCAACCACTTCGAAGCCTGCCCCCGAACCATCTGAAAGATCGGCAAACGCTCGAATGATCCCCACGACTGTTCCAAACAGACCGACGAAGGGCGCCAGAGAACCGACCGTGCCGATCAACCAGATGCCGCGTCGCATTTCTGTCCCCATGTCGGCCCGGAGCGTCATCAATATCCGATCGTAATCCTCAATGGATACATTCTCCCAACGAAGAGTTTCGAGCATCATTTCAGCGACCGGCAAATCCGAATCTCGACATAATCGCCGAGCACCCTCTAGGTCGGGTTCAACCAGTTTGTCGATCACTTGGCTCGCCAATGCACGGCTCTTGTCTTCAAGTCCGCGGAAGGCACGGAGGCGATCAACAAAGATCGTCAGTGTGGCGATGGAGCCAATGGCGAGCGGGATATTCGAGAGCCATCCCATGATGAGCAGGTCGATCAAACGGCTGGCGTCGAACATATGCACTCCTGAAGAAGAACTGGGAGCGTACCCAAGCCTCAGCCGGGACGCAGCGTGCATGGCATGAACGCGGGCCTGTTCGCTAGCTTCGCAAGGGTAACGGGGGACGCGAAGCCCCTCGAACCCATTGTTCCCGAGCGGTGTCCTGTCTGGGTGAACGTGGGCCCAGATCGGGCAAGGACTCGACCTCACTGTAGAAATCAAAAAGTCGAACGCGAACCGACTAGGCGTTTGATCGACGCCAACCCCGCTGACTCAGGGAGCCAACCTAACGCGTGGCCACACAACTCGTCATCGGCCCCAGAAGAAAATCCGGCCGGCGCCCGATACGCTGGAGCGCAAAAGCGGGATCGGCGTGGGTCGGCCCCCGGAGCGCGACACCGTCCGCCGAGCGGCCCCGCCTCGTGCTGGCGGAACCGGCTAGCCCCCGGAGCCGTCGGATCACAGGGGGCCTTAGTCTCCTCGGCCACCTAGGCTTTCTCGCGGCTCTCGTCCTCGCGGCCGCACTCGCGCCCCCTGAATTGATCAACCAGGTCATCCCGGTCGCTCTTGTCTCATTGCCCAAATCACCCATAGAACAGCCGGGTTCGAACCGGGAGCCTGCCCCAGTTGGCCCAAAACAGGTAGGGGCCCGACGGGCCAATGCGGCTGGGCTCGCAGCCTCGCAGATTCTGGCCCCCTCTCAGGCTTCAGCAATGCGGCGAGAGGCCCTGGATGCAGCTCGGCAAGCCATCGCCGACCTCAATCTGGAGTCCGCCAACGATTTCGCCAACCGACCGAGTCTCATCAAACGCAGCACTCTGCAGGCCGAAGCGGTCAACGCTCAAGAGACGGAATCCCCTGGCGCCCCCGCGGCCTTCTCAGCACGAGACATCTCGGCGGTTCGCATTCGACCAGAAGGCTTAGATATGCCTTCGCCAGCCCTTCGCGGCCCTCAGAAAGTTGAAGCGATCCGCCCAGTGGCCCTCGGACTGCCCGACGCCACCGCCGAAATCGATCCGCTACCCGCCATGGAGAACTCCGGCAGCGAGCTCGATCCCTTTGCTCTGTCTTCTCCAGGGCCCGTGGCGGGGACGCCGCTCGCCATTCGCGTGGATACCGATCTCGGAGTCGGCGGTGGAACGAGGCACGGTGCCGGGGCCCCCGGAACCACAGGAGCCAGTGGCACCGGGTCATTTCAGGGCAATGCACCCGGGACGGGTTCAGGAAGCGGAGGAGTCGGCGAAGCTTCAGGGGTCGTCCGCTGCCTGGAAAGTGGCCCGGTCCAGCGGTACCTGGACACCGTCCAACGTAGAACCCGAGAACGCTGGACCATTCCTCCAGAAGTTCCGGAGAATGCAGAGGTCGTTCTTCGCTTCGCACTGGATGGATCGGGAACGGCTCGAGACGTCAGAGGGGGGACCCAAGACCACTCGGCCCTCTCCTCCAGTGCCCGCCAAGCGCTGCTCGCCGCCTCGCCTTTCCCGCCCCTCGTCGACGCCAATCGATGTTTAGTCGACAAACGCATCGTGCTCACTTTCACTGTGCCTGCGCGTTAGCTCGGGGGAAATCATCACAACGATGAGGCGCTTTTTCGACTTTGAACGCCGACCTCGGCCCTGGGGGCTCACTGGGCTGCTGACCTTGGTGCTTTGTGGGGGCAGCGCCCAAGCAGGGGCCGAAGAAACTGCGGAAGGGGAAATCCCCTGCCCTCAAATCGAACTTCTTTTTAACGATGAAGAACAGGTCACGGAGAAACGAACGGATACCCAATCCGACTGCCACTTTGACCAAATCGTCCACTACCGCGACGAAATCCCTCACAGGGCGGAGCAAGACCGGGACCACGACGGACAAATGGATGCCTGGATCAACTACGACGCGACCGGACTCCCGGTAAAAGAGACTCTGGACGAGTCGGGCAATGGTCAGGTCGACCAGTGGATACTCATGACGCCGGACGGACCCAGCGAACGGCAAGCGGACACGGACCACGACGGACGCCCCGATCAATACACGTTTTACGAGGCGGGCCAAGCAATCCAGAGAAAAGAAGATCTGAACGGAGACGGGCAGATCGACCGGACCACGTTTTTCAACGAGGAGAAGCCTCACCGAATCGAAGAAGACCGCCATCGCGACGGAAAAATCGACTTCCGTGCCTTCTTCGAGGAGGGGGGGGCGATCTCTCGGGAAGAGAGGGATGAGGATTCCGACGGACTCTTTGAAATCGTCATTTTTTTTCAGTCCGGCCAACGCGTTCGAATTGAGCGAGACACCTCGGGCAACGCCCAAATTGATGTCGTGACTCACTACGACGGAGAAAACATCACACGACGCGAGGCGGATACCGACCACGACGGACATTTTGAGAGTCGAGCCGTTTTCAAGGAGGGCGTTGAAGCATCAAGATCCATTGACGCCGACGGGGACGGCTTCGAGGAAGTCCTCGCCACTGTCTTGCTCAGTGGACAGCTGGAGCGCGAACAGATTGATGCCGATGGAGATGGCCACCGTGAGCTGACCCGTCACTACACGGCGGGGCGCCGTCAGCGAGAAGAGCGTGACCAAGATCGGGATGGTCGCCCGGAGGTCATTTCCTTCTATGCCGAGGATGGTCGCCCGTCACCGATCCGGCAAGAATCCGATACCACCCAAGATGGCGTACTCGACACGACCCTCTTCTTTAAGGCTGGAAGGCGAATAAAACAGAGCGAGGATCGCAACGCCGATGAACGCCCCGACGTCTTCTTCCACTTCGATCAAAACGAGCAAATTGAGTCAGAGTCGAGGGATGCCGATTTCGACGGCCACTTCGAAATTCAGGCCGTATACCGCGAGGGGCAACTCACCCAGAGACGAATTGATCCGACCGGCCGAGGCATCCCGGACCGAACAGAGTACTACGCAGAAGGCCTATTGATTCGAGTCGAACTGGATCCCGATCAAAATGGGGTGATCGAAATCTGGAGCCAATATGATGCCGACGGTCGCGCGATCGCGCGCAAGGAAGACACCGATCGGGATGGCCGGGTCGACCGCTGGCTCGAACTCGACCCCTCCACCGGCGTGGCCCTTCGAATCCAGAGCGATACCAGCGGGGATGGCCAGCCGGACACCCTCCGGATCTCGGACATCGAGGGCACTCCAATCAGAATCGACGAAGACCGAGATGCCGACGGCGAGATCGACTACGTCGTTTTCTTTGAGGCCGGCCTTCCCAGCCGATATACCCAGGACACAGACCGGGACGGCACAATGGAAACAGAGGGCCGCCTCGACTCAGAAGGACGAATGACGGTCGCCGCGAGAGATACCAACGGAGACGGGAAGCCCGACGTCAGAACTACCTATGCGGCAGAAGGATGGCCGACGAAGGAAGAACGCGACACGCGGGGCGATGGCGCCTACGACATCGTCACGGTTCTAGAAGCCGGCGAACGTCAACAACAACGAATCGACACCACCGGAAACGGAGCATTCGATACGCTTTTGGAATTTGAATCCGACCGTCCAACGCGTCAAAGTCGAGACACAAAGGGGGATCGTGAGTTTGATCAATGGGTTGTCTTCGACTTAGAACAACGCCCCCTGCGAGAAGAATTCGACGCCAACGCCGATCAGAAAATCGATCTTATCCGGACCTACACCGAGGGCCAAGCCACCGGCGAAAAAATGGATGCGGACTTCGATGGACATTTCGAGCAAGTCAGCATATTTAGAAAAGGCCTGCTCATCGCGACCGAGACAGACCGCAACGCCGATGGCCAGGTGGAAGTTCGGGTGCAATACCTAAGAGGTCGCCGCGAACGCCAGCAAGAGGATCGTGACGGTGACGGACGATTTGACCTCGTGACGACTTTTGGAACCAACGATCAACCCGTCCGGATCGAAGAAGATACGGTGGGCGATGGAAAACTCGATACCGTTCGTTTCTATGAAAAAGGCATTCACGCGCGTACCGAGCAGGACCGCAACGGGGATGCAAAGCCTGACCTCTTTATTCGAAACGATTCCCAGGGCGAGCTCTCACAACGGAGCGAGGATCGGGATGGAGACGGAAAACCCGACCTCACTCTGCATTTTGAAAACGGCGTCCCGCGCCGAGTCGAACAACGCCATTCGGACCAGGACTGCCTTGAACTCCGGAGCTGGCTGAGCCCAGAAGGTCTTCTCCTCGCAGAAGAAAAGGATTCGACGGGCAACTGTCGCTTCGACACTTGGAACTACTACAGGGGAGAAAAGCTCCATCGCCAGGGACGCGACACCTCGGGAAACGGGGCGCCAGAGGTCCTGCTCACGTACAACGATTCGGGTCAGGTCGTCACTCAAGAGTGGGCCGGAAAAAATGGCCGGCCTCAACGAAAAGTCTTCCTTGACCACGAGGGCACCGAGATCCGACAATGCATCGATAGTCAGGGCACCGGCCGATTAGACCTCATCGTCTTTCGCGACGGATCAGTGATCTTGGAGACCCAACTCGACACCAATGGCGATGGCCAGACCGACCAGCGGGAGATCTATGAAGCCGGGCGACAAATCCGAGTGGATCTCGACACCACCGGTAACGGCATGCCCGACGTCATCCAAACACTGGACTCCAACGGGTCCATCCTGAGACAAGACGAAGACAGCGATGGGGATGGAAGGATCGATCGACGCTTTGAAAACGATCTGCCGATTCCTCTCGAAGACTTCCCAGCGGTTCCTCGCCGTTGGAATCGGCCCGATTGTGGCCACTTCGACGCTTTCTGGAAGAATCACTGAATTTGAGACCTCACCCGCCGATTGACCTCACCCCGGGGCCGGTTCGATTCGGGAATCCGGCAGGAAAGCTCTCCAGGCCCTCGCCAAAAGGGCCTCGGAGCGGCATCTTATGATCTCAACGGCCCCCCTGCCGCTGGATGACCGGCGGAGCCCGTCAATCGATGTCAAACCTCGAGGAGCCCTCAACAAGCCCCATGACAATCCCCACTCGCGCTGTACAGCAGTACGGGCAGAGCATCTGGTACGACTTCATTAGCCGAGAGCTCCTGCTTTCTGGAGAGCTTCGACGCCTGGTCGACAAGGACGGCGTTCGAGGCGTGACCTCCAACCCCGCAATTTTCGAAAAAGCCATCGCCAGTGGTCATGACTACGACCCGGCAATTCACACCCTCGTCGACCACGGTGCCCGTGACCCCAAGGCCATTTTCGAGAGCCTCGCCACGCTGGACGTCCAGCTCGCCTGTGATGTCCTGCGAGGGGTCTACGACGAGAGCGGCGCGGCCGATGGATTCGTGAGTCTTGAGGTATCTCCTCACTTGGCGGATGACACCGAGGGCACCATCGAAGAAGCCCGCCGCCTCTGGAAGGCTGTCGGCCGACCTAATCTCATGATTAAGGTTCCCGCAACTCGAGCCGGCTTACCCGCCATCGAGACCCTCATCGGGGAAGGCGTTCACGTGAACGCCACACTTCTTTTTGCCGTTAACTATTACGAGGCCGTCCACGAGGCCTATATCAGCGGCCTCGAGAAATTCGTGGCCGCCGGCGGAGCCCCGGAGAGGGTCTCGAGTGTCGCCAGTTTTTTTGTCAGTCGCATCGACGCCCGAATCGAGAAACAGATCGCCAAGGAACTTTCGGAGGACGGGGACCCCGACCGAAAAGCTCGATTCGAGGGATTGATCTCCCGAGTCGCCATCGCGAACGCGATCGAAGCCTACGGTCGTTTCCAGGACACTCTGCAAGCAGAGCGTTGGCAAGCACTGGCCGCTCAAGGCGCTCGACCGCAGAGAGTCCTCTGGGCCAGTACGGGCACCAAGAGCCCCGACCTTCCGCCGACGCTCTATGTCGATAAGTTGATCGGACGAGATACGGTCAACACCGTGCCCGCGGCAACTTTCGAGGCTTTCAAACAAGAGGGGACGGTTCGCGATGCCCTCAGCGGAACCGAAGGTCAGCACCTCCGAACGGAGGCCAACGAGATTCTGTCGACGGTAACCGAGCTGGGCCTCTCTCTCGAAGCCGTCACCGACGAACTCCTTGATCAAGGTTGTCAGCTGTTTTGCGATGCCTTCGATCAGCTGCTGGAAGCCGTCGCCAAGAAGCGGGACTTCTTGACGGAATCACAATGAGCGGCGGCCCCCCTGCAGCCAGCGCAAGAGCCGCCCTGGACTTCGTCGAATCCGGTCAAATTCTCGGACTGGGCACGGGCCGGGCCGCGGAGGCTTTCGTTCACGCGCTGGCCGAGCAGGTGGCCCGCGGACTTTCGATCCAGGGGGTTCCGACATCCGAGCGAACCGCTCAGCTCGCAGCCAGTCTGGGCATCCCCCTCTTGACCCTGGAAGAAGCCGGACGCCTTGAGGTCACGTTTGACGGCGCGGACGAAGTCGACCCGAGACTCGATCTCATCAAAGGCTACGGTGCAGCCATGGTCCGAGAAAAGGTGGTTGCAGCCTCTTCTGATCAACTCGTGATTCTCGTCGGCGAAGAAAAGCTAGTCCATCAGTTGGGACAGCGGGGACGATTGCCCGTCGAGGTCATCCCCTTTGGCGAATCGATCGCCCGGGAGCGCCTCCGCCAACTGGGATTCAAGGCGGAACTGCGTCCGGACTCAGAAGGCCAGCCCCTGATCACCGACAACGGGAACCACGTCCTTGACTGCGAAGTGAGCGCCCTTGAACAACCGGGGGAAATCGATCGAACCATCACACTCATCCCGGGCGTACTCGATACGGGACTTTTCGTAGACCTGGCCGACGCTGTGATCATCCAACGAGGCGAAGAGGTCGAGGTCCAGCGTCGGAAATCGACCTGAACCACCCCGCCCCGCTGCGTAAACGGGTTCAGCCTTTTTTGGGACCGCCATTTTCACCTGGCCAACGCGACCCACCGATCGTATCCGCATGGGGCCAAAAGGCGTCGGCGTCCAGCTTGCCTACGAGGCTGATATCTCTTCCCTTGAACTCGGGCCACCAGAGATGAACGTCCGGCGCCTCCGCTACGGGGAGAC
>JAQWNI010000044.1 GCA_029268645.1 Myxococcota bacterium | reverse complement strand
ACCGTCGTGCTGCCGTTGGTGCCGGTGCTGTCGCTACCATTGCCCGGGTTCAGGCTGACGGCCGGGGTCGATAGGGTGATATCGAGGGCCGAAGCAGCACCGGCCCAGCCCGCCAGCGATAAGGCGACGAGCAGCGCGAGCCCAGTCATCGACGGACGGTGAGGTCGCAAGGGTTTTTGTTTTAGGGTTTCAATCGAGCCAATCATCGTGAGCCTCCTGAACAGCATCTGCTTTCTCCCGACTTCCGCGCTTGATCGAACGTCCGATTCCGACTTTTCATGTCGGCTGTCTCATTGTCCTACGCGGGGTCTCTTGGCCGCCCGTTTGGCGACCGATTGAGCCCCTTCCCAGAGAATTCATATTGAGTGCAAGCGCTGCGCCAAGGGAAGCGTTTTTTTGAAAAAAAATTCTTTATTTAAAACAAGTACTTGAAGGATATTTGTCAGTAAGGCTGGCGTTTTTTTTAAGATTGGAGGCATTTTTTTTCCATTTTTTTGACATTTTTTAGGATTCAATGCCACTTAAACATCAGACAGGCTTTGCCCCGGACAGCATGTTTTCGATCGCCTTGACCGGGCCTTGTCTGACGGTGCAAAGGGCGAGAGGGAGAGGGTGATGTCATTGCGAAGTGGGCTGATCTGCCTCGCTGGCCTCCTGCTCCTGCCGAGCTGCGAAGCGCAGACCGCGGCCGTCGCCTCGCAGCCCTTACCTGAATCACCGATTAACGCCGATGAAACGCTGCCGCTTCGTCTCCACATCGGGTCGGCGCTTGCTGAGGCCAGCGGCATCTCAGTCGAGGTGGTTTCACTCGACCCCTCTGCCAAACCTCGAGCCCTTGACCTCAGCGAGTACTGGTCGGCGGAACTCGCCGGTCTCTCCGGAGAGGTTCCTCTGAACCTGCTCCCCGAGGAGCCCTTTCGGATTGAGGCCCGGATCGAGAACAGCGGTCTTACTTCTCTTTATACGGCTTCCTTTCCCCATCGCCCCGCTGCGTTTCGAAGCAGTGCCCGGCACTGGAACGAAGTCCTCCTTGAGGCAATCCGGCTGGACACACCTCGCCCCCCGGTTCATGCTCGAAATCTCTATCACCTCTCGCTCGCGATGTGGGACTGCTGGGTCGCGTACTCGAAAGACGAAAAAGACAAGCCCTTTCGATTAGAGGAAAAGCAAGCGGCCCAACGCCCTCAGGTCGCTCGTCAAGGTTGTATCGCCCTCGCGGCGCACCGATTGCTCTCTCACCGCTTTAAGGATTCGATCAGTGCAGAAGAAATTTTGCCCCGTATCGACCAGGCTCTGTTCGAGTATGGTTACCCCCTCGATTTCGAGCCGGATGATCTCGCAGAGTCATCGCCGGAAGCCCTCGGGCTGCGCATTGCCCAAGCCATCATTGACTACGGGCTGCAAGATGGCTCTGGGGAGTCTTCGGGCTATCAGGACGAGAGCTATACCCCCACCAACGCGCCCCTCCTGTTTCGTTTTCCGGGTGTCGGACCGGGTCTAGTTGATCCGAACCGTTGGTCGCCCTTGGCCTTTGAATTTGCCTGTCTCCAAAATGGCCTTCCGCTTCCCTTCGGCGATATTCAAGACTTCGTGGGCGCAGCCTGGGGAAGCGTCGAGCCATTCGCTCTCCAATCAGAGGAAGGCTCGGCCCTTTACCTCGATCCCGGGCCGCCGCCTGTGGCCGCCGTGTGGGATGATGCGGTCCAGGACTTTCTGCCGTCCGACGCCGAATTTGCCGAACAAATGCTTGAAGTCGTTCGCTTCAGCGGACGACTCGATCCAGACCACGCGCCCGTACTCGACTTGTCGCCGAGTCGGGTGGGCAACAATTCTTTTGAGGGCTTACTCGATGGAGAATTTGATGGAGAAGGCTATCCGTTGAATCCCTCGACAGAGCTCCCCTATCCACCCAACCTCACCAATGAAGCCGATTACGGCCGTGTGATTGCTGAATTTTGGGCGGATGGTCCGGATTCTGAAACCCCGCCAGGGCATTGGAACGTGTTGGCCAACGCAGTCAGCGATCATCCGGACTTCGTTCAGAGGCTCTTCGGAGAAGGCCCCATTCTGGACGATTTCGAATGGGACGTTCGGCTTTACTTGGTTCTGAACGGCAGTCTGCACGATGCCGCGATTGCAGCCTGGGGAAGCAAGCGGGCCTATGACTATGTTCGGCCGATTGCGGGTATCCGGTGGCTTGTTGGCCGGGGGCAGTCCTCGGATCCGCTGGCTCCCCGATACGATCCACTGGGCATGCCTTTAGAAGAAGGCCTTTCAGAATTGATCACCATCGAGTCGAGTTCTCCGGGTGGTCGACACGAACATTTGGCGGAATTCGTGAACGAAGTCGCATTCAATGTTTGGCCGGGTGAACCGGACGCCGACTCTCCGCCGAGTTGTACCGAGAGACCCCCGCCCCCCGATCCAGACCGTGAAATTCCAGCCTACAGTGGACGTCGTTGGATTCGGGGACTGGAATGGGTCACCTATCAGCGAAGAACCTTTGTGACGCCCCCTTTCGCCGCTTACCCCTCTGGTCATAGCGCCTTTAGTCGCGCGGGCGCGGTTGTTTTGTCTGAATTGACCGGGAGTCCCTTTTTTCCAGGCGGTTTCGGGGAGTATGTAGCGCCCCGAAATGATTTCCTGATTTTCGAAACGGGACCGACTGAAACAGTGCGCCTTCAATGGGCCACTTACTTCGATGCCGCCGACGAGGCGGGAATTTCTCGGTTCTGGGGGGGGATTCATATCGCAGCGGATGACTTCGCCGGACGCTGGGTGGGCGAACAAGTCGGACGTCTTGCTGTTGCGAAAGCCAAGACCTACTGGGGAGAGCCTTCCTCGTGACGGCTGCCGAACAGCGTCCGTTTTTTGCGGCTGCTCGAATTGTCTTTTGGGTGCTCTGGGTTTTTGGGGGATGGCTCTCTGCAGAGGTCTCGCAGGCGACATATACAGACGTCACTCAGACGGCCGGCGTGGGGTATATCCAATACGGGGCTGGACATGCTCTCAATTGCGACACGCAGCCATTCGGCGAGTGCCACGAGATTGACAAGATGTCGGGAGGCGCGGCGACGGCCGATGTGGATAGCGATGGTTGGCCCGATCTCTACGTGACGCGCATTGATGATACGGACCTGCTCTTTAGAAATTTGGGGAATGGGCAGTTTTCGAATTTCAGCCTACAGGCCGGCCTGTCTCAACTTGATCTCCAGTCCAACGGTGCCGGCTTCGCCGATGTCGACAACGACGGTGATCCTGACCTCTACGTCACAACCTTTGGGTCGGGATCAGATCCCGCATCGCAGCGCTTTCGACTTTTGATCAACAACGGGTCCGGCGTTTTCACTGACGAAACCATTCTCCGAAATGCAGGGGTGCACACCTCTCAGGACCGAGGCGGTTTTAGCGTTTCCTTTGGAGACTACGATGGGGACGGATGGGTTGATATCCATGTGGCCGAGTGGATCCGAGAGGCCGTCCCCATAGGATCTCTTCCCCACACGCGACTTCTTCGCAATCGAGGGGCGAGCCAGCCGGGGTACTTTGACGATGTCACGCGTTCGGCGGGCGTGGAATCCGACCAAAGCCAGGACTGTCAAAATCAGTGGGAAAGTTGCGAATCCTTCGCTTTTGCCTCGTCTTTTGTGGACCTCGATCAAGATGGTCATCCCGATCTGCCTGTGGTCTCCGACTTCGGCACCAGTCAACTCTTCTGGAACCAAGGCGATGGCACTTTCGTAGAGGGTGGAGCGAGCGCCGGCATCGGTACGGATGAAAACGGAATGGGCTCTGCTTTTGGTGACTACGACAATGACGGAGATATGGATTGGTTTGTCAGCTCGATCTATATCGACCCCGCAGACTGCTTCCCCGGATATTGCCGGACCGGCAACCGCCTCTATGAAAACATTGGCAATCGTCAATTTGTCGATTCGACAGATCAAGCGGGTGTCCGAGACGGCGCTTGGGGATGGGGGGCTGTTTTTCTCGATGCAGACAATGATGCTGACCTCGACCTGGTCATGACCAATGGCGTTGATCTCCCATCCTCGTCGCTGTACGACCCCTTTCGCGGGACGCCGATGCGGTACTGGGAAAACGATGGGTCGGGCGTTATGACGGAATCGGCTCAGGCGATGGGCCTGACGGATACGGGGGAGGGGAAAGGCCTGCTGACTTTTGACTACGATCGGGATGGTGATTTGGACATCTTCATCGTGCGAAATGGGGCAGGGGGCTTGCTCTATCGGAATGATCATGGGAATCAGAAAAATTGGATGCGCGTTTCGCTTCTCGGCAGTGTTTCCGGCACCGATGCTTGGGGCGCTCGGATTGAACTGGCTCCCGAAGAGGGGGGGCAACAACAAATGCGCCAGATCGGGGCCAAAAGTCATTTCCTGGGCCAGAGTGAGCGCGAGGCACACTTTGGCCTTGGCACTTCGGATCTTCTACTCCGCTACGCGGTCACGGTGCATTGGCCGAGCGGTCGGACCAGTGTTCTGAATGACTTAGCCCCGAACCAGACTATTCTGGTTCGAGAAGTGGATGCACCTGAACCCGGACAGGCAGTGCTGCTCGTGGCCGGTTTGCTGGCCCTCGCCCGGCTCGCCCGTCGGCATCGGCGCGAGGCCCCTTAAAAAAGAGGGCACGGGCGTCCCGCGCTCGGGCCGGCTGACCGCACCGCCCACGGGTTCTTCCCCGCCTCGATGATCAGCGGGGTCGACTTCTTGGGATCAGTCGCAAGGGCTACGTGGCCGTCGACTCCCCAAGGCGTCGATTGGCCGACCTCGTGGTGGATTGACAGTCGCCGCCTGTGCCGCTCGCCTTCGGATCTAAGTCAGCAGTCCCGCAAAATCGACAGAGGATTCTCCGATTGATTTTCCTCCGAAGTGAGGCCTCAGGCGTCGTCGTCAAGGAAGCCGCGCTCGGTGAGCCAATTGCGAAGCTGTGTAGTGGACTGGTATTGAACCGCGCCCCACCTGCGGCGCATGCTGCGGCGACGTGACCACGGGTGTCGTCGATCAAGTAGATCCCCTCACCAGACAGACCGAGGTAATTCTCGACCGCTTCGAATTTACACCCTGGGTGGTGTACGTAAGATAACTTGATCTGAAATCTCCCCTGAGAAGTCGAGTTGGTGTCGTGGATCTTCGCGGAGCTGCTCATGAAGGCGTCGACAGAGCTTATAGTGAGGCAGCGCGCCCTCTATTGCATCAACGATGAAAACAGGTCCACCTATTCTTGGCGGGCCGTCGAACCCTTGAAAACCGCAGTCAGCTTCCTCGCGTGCCTGCGGGAGAGCTCGGGCCTCGTTGAACCGAAACACTCTGCTTATCGGTTTCGACCGGTCTAGGATTTCTGAATACTGACGAATCGCCGCATGCGCGGGAAGTTCGAATGGGTGGGGGCAGGAAAAACAAGCTTTTTTTTGGCAAATCGCACATAAGCGGACTGTGTGCCAGGAGCCAGCCAAAAAACCCTATGCCCGCGATACGGAATGCTGAATTGGTCCTCATGGATCAGGCCGGAATTGTCGATTACCAGATATTCAAAGCGATCTGGGGACGAGAATTTTATGTTGGAGACTTCAAGGCGAGCCGACCTGACCATCTCGATGGTGAGGGGTCTAGAGGGATTGCGAGTCATCAAGCCCGACTGGGACCGTATCCACTTCGCGATGGATGATCCGGCCTATCATCAGGAATGGGGTTGGATGGCCGCACTCCAGGAGCGACTGATCGAGGAGCCGCTCTATTTTGTCGTTCTCGGGCGTAGGGATCAGGCTGCAGCCATATTGCCCCTGCATCTGCAAACGCTGACCAAGGCGGGGATCAAACACAGCTATCTAAGTTTCCCCCACCATAATCATGTGGTGCTTTCGGACGCCTTGATCGACACAGACCTGATCGGGGATGAGGATTTCAGAGATGTCCTCTATTTCCTTGAGCACCAGCAAGAGGTTCACTGGGATTACATACAGTTGTCTGGAATTTATGCGCGATCGCCATTGATAACGTGGCTCAAGCGGAGTGGACTCGAACTCGAAGAGTTTTCTGCCAACGCGTATTTCGACTGGGATGCAGGTCCCTTCGATACGAGCTTGTCAAAAAAATTCATCAAGAACATCCGGCGGCTCGCCACCAAGGCCGAACAGGAGCAGGGAGCTCTGGGTACGCGTTATATCAATGACCGGGAGAGTTTGCCCGCCGCTTTTGAGATCTTCCTCGAACTCGAGGCCTCCGGCTGGAAAGGAGAGGTCGGCACCTCCACCGCCATTAAGCACAGCCCGGATTTGGTGAGCTTCTACCGCCAACTGCTCGACACCTTTTGCGGTGACGGCGCTTTTCAGATCAATCTCCTGGAGATCAACGGTGTGCCGGCCGCCGGTCAGTTGTGTGTGAGCAGCGGACAGTCCTGGTTCATCATGAAAGTGGCCTACAACGATGACTTGAAGAGGTATGGCCCCGGGAACATTTTGATGCTCGATTTTCTGGAGCAGGTAAGCACAGCGGCCGGATTCACTGAAGTCAACCTGGTCACTTCCCCTCCCTGGGCCGACAGGTGGCATCTAAAAAAAAGGCCCGTCTACGCCACGCAGTACTTCAATGGAACCATCAAGGGCCGATTGACGGAAGTGGTGCAACATTCCAAGGATGTGATCAAGGGTTTCATGAGGAATGGAACGAATGACTGAGTCCACTCAGATGTTGGCCAAATACGGATTTTTGTTGATTCTCGTGTATCCGCTTGCGCTGACGTCGGCGATCGCGATCGACGCGGCCGTTGGCGAACTGCGCTTTGTCGATCTGCTGCTCTACGATTCCAGACGCAGGCTGCTCACGACTGTGCTGCAGGACTGGGGTCAGGCCGCCTTCTGTATCCTGCCCCTCACATTGATTGGGTTTGCTCTGATTAGATCGTTTCCCAGGGGCGGAGGCCTGTTTTTACTCGCCTCGTCTCTGGGGGTGCTGGTGGCAACGCTGTTGTTATCTAGAGTCCCGTTAATGCTGGGGCTGGTGCTGGTGTTCTCCCTTGCCGTTCCCCTTCTAGTCCGCCCGAGTCCGGCATGATGCGAACCGCATGTGCAGTCGTTTTTCTCATACTGCTGTTTGCGGTGGTGGTATCGGCCGACCAGAAAATTGTTCAGATCGGTGGCGGAAACCGGATAGACAATTCCCAGGGGCAGATCGAGGACAATGTCATTTGGTTGAATGGAATTCTGAGTCGCTCCAGCGACGACGTGACAAATTTCTTCGCTGCGGGTGACAGCGATGTGAACGACGTTTCTCTATATAGCGATGAGAACATGGATCCCCTGCTGGAGCCAATCACACGGGTCTTCGGGGACAAGGACAAAGCGCGACTGCAGTTCAAATCGAATCAGGTTCCGGAGCTGGCCGGCTCGACGGTCAAGGGAGAGATGATACCGTCGCTCGAGCGCATCCTCGGGGAGCTTGATGCAAGCACCGACCTATTGCTGATCTACAACGGCCATGGGGGACGCGACTGGGAAGATGTCCGACGGAATTTCCTGAAGACTTGGCGGGACGGCAGGATTAGTGTCGCGGAGATGGACCGCATCCTTGATCATGCACCGCAAGACAGCACGGTACGCTTCGTTTTTCCCCAGTGTTACTCCGGAGGATTCCATTACCTGATCTACGACGACCCGTATTCCGAACGTATCGCCAGTCAGAACCGCTGCGGATTTTTTGCAGAATCGCCTTTTGAAGAGTCCGAGGGATGTTCGCTGGATACGAACAAAGAAGAGTATCGGGACTACTCCACCTATTTCTTTGCGCCGCTCAATGGGTCGAGTCGAAACGGCGAGGCTCTGTCTGTCGATCCGGATTGGGATGGAGACGGAGCGATCACCTTTAGGGAATCCCATCT
>JAQWNI010000043.1 GCA_029268645.1 Myxococcota bacterium | reverse complement strand
GAGGGACCGAGCCTCTGGACCTTTCGGTGGGCTTGGGCCGCCGCGGCCCTCCTGCTTTTTGCCGCGTTCTACGTGGGCGCTCATTTCTACTTAGCGCTTCGCTTGATCTTAGAGCCCCAGTGGCCGGCGTGGGTGACTTCAGGGCTCTTGATCGGACTGTGTCTTCTGGGTGGGCTGACTCTTCTTCAGCCCTTGGCCGAGAGATTCCTGCCGATCTGGGTTGACCGAATCGTGGCTTGGCCTGCTGCGCTGTGGATGGGTTTCGGATTTTTCTTTCTGCTCAGTCTCGCGGCCAGCGATGTTCTGCTGATGTTTTTACAATTCCTTGGGATATCAACCGGTGATTCATTGGCTGAAAATCGGGCGCTCGCCGTCGTGGTTTTTGTCGTCCCGATCGCTTTGTGGTCTTTAAGCCGTGGCCTGCAGAAGCCCAAGGTGAAGAGAGTCGAGATCAGCATTGACCGGTGGCCGGCGGCCCTCGAAGGTCTGCGAATTGTGCAGATTTCCGATATCCATTTCGGGCCCATTCTAGATGAGAGATTCGCGCAATGGCTCATGGAACAGGTGAACGCCTTGAAGCCGGATCTGATCGCCGTGACCGGCGATCTCGTCGATGGTCGAATCGACAAAATCGCTCATACTGTCGAGCCGCTCGTTGGACTCCAGGCGCCTCTTGGTCGATGGTTCGTGACGGGCAATCATGATCACTACTCAAGTGCATCCGACTGGGCTGGTCGTGCAGAGGGCCTCGGGATGAGGGTTCTGCGGAATGCGCATGCTGTAATCGAGACGAAAGGTGAGCGCTTCGTCCTCGCAGGCGTTGACGATCACCGCTCGCGCCAAATGCCGGGGGAGGGCGGAGAGGATCTAGATTTGGCTCTTTTGGGGGTGCCGGAGAATTGTCCGGTTGTACTGCTGGCCCATGACCCGACTACTTTTCACACAGCGAGTCGTCGCTCGGTCGATCTTCAACTTTCCGGGCATACGCATGGCGGACAGATCTGGCCCTTTCACTATGGCGTACGATTGGCGATGCCCTGGGTCGCAGGTTTACATCGGCGTGGTCGATCTCAGATTTACGTCAGCCGAGGGACCGGCTTCTGGGGCCCCCCGATGAGATTGGGCGCCCCGGCTGAAATTACCGAAATCTTATTGCGAAGCGGTCGGACCGCCGACGGCTTGGAGCGAGGTGTTGATGGACTTCGAAATTCCTGCTGACCTGCGCGAGTACTTGGCTGAACTCGATGCTTTTATCGAAAAGGAAATAAAGCCGCTGGAGGCGGAGAACGACAATATCCGCTTTTTCGATCATCGGCGGGAGGATGCTCGAACAGACTGGGAACGAGGCGGTTTGCCCAACGAGGAGTGGGAAGCGCTTCTGGCTGAGGCGAGACGACGCGCCGATGCCGCCGGTCACTATCGCTACCCCTTTCCAAAGGCTTTCGGGGGCAAAGATGGCACAAACCTCGGAATGGCAGTGATTCGAGAGCATCTCGCCGGAAAGGGCCTCGGCCTTCATAATGATTTGCAAAACGAACATTCCATCGTCGGTAATAACGTGGGTCTTTTGCTGATGCTGGAGTACGGAACCGAAACGCAGAAAGCCGAGTGGGTGGACGGGCTCGCTCTTGGTCAAAAGGGCTTCGCCTTCGGAATTACTGAGCCGGAACACGGATCCGATGCAACCTGGATGGAGACGCGCGCCAAGAGAGAGGGCGATGAATGGCTGATCAACGGAGAGAAGACTTGGAATAGCGGGATCCATAAAGCGCCTTACGACATGGTGATGGCCCGCACTTCGGGTCAGCCAGGTGATGGGCACGGGATTACGGCATTTTTGGTTCCCATGAATGCACCAGGGGTTCAGATCGAGGAAATGCTTTGGACTTTCAATATGCCGACGGATCACGGTCGCGTTTCTTTCAAGGACGTTCGAGTCCCCAGTGAATCGATTTTTGGAGGCGAGGGGAAGGGTCTCGGAGTTGTTCAGCATTTTTTTAATGAAAACCGGATTCGTCAGGCGGCTTCGAGTTTGGGTGCTGCCCAATATTGCATCGATGAAGCCATCGAATATGCCAAAAACAGAAAACCCTTTGGGAAGGCCTTGGCGACTAATCAGGGAATCCAATTCCCACTGGTCGAATTGCAAACTCAATGTGAGATGCTGAGAGCGCTCATTCACAAAACAGCTTGGCAGATGGACCAATACGGTCCGTTTTCGGTTTCAGACAAGGTTTCGATGTGTAATTACTGGTCGAACAGACTGTGTTGTGAGGCGGCGGATCGATCAATGCAAGTGCATGGTGGGCTCGGCTACTCAAGACATAAGCCTTTCGAACACATCTATCGCCACCACCGCCGCTATCGAATTACGGAAGGCGCTGAAGAAATTCAGATGCGTCGAATTGCCGGATATCTCTTTGGTTTTATGAAGCAAAGGGCGCCGAAGGGTGTCGACGAGACGAGTCGATGACGGCCGGGTCGGATCGCGAACAGATGCAGCCTCACTTGGAACGGGCGCTGGCCCGTCATCTGGGCGGCCAGACACGTTTGGTGGAGTTCGAGCGTCTCACCAGTGGTGCCAGTCAGGAGACCTATCGGGTCGTTGTTGAAGCTGAGGGCGGCCAGCGGGTTCTGGCGCTTCGGCGGGCCGCTGGGGGGCGCTGGACAGGAGAAGCCGTGGAGCCGGGCCGAGCCGGGATTCGCACCGAGGCAGAGCTCATCAGGCAGGCCGCCCGGGTGGGGGTGCCGGAGCCCGAGGTGGTGGGGATTCTCGAAGAGCGCGATGGGCTTGGTGATGGGTTCCTGATGGAGTGGCTCGAAGGAGAGACCCTAGGGGCTCGAATCGTTAAATCAGAGGCGCTTGCCGAAATTCGACCTCGACTCGCTCGGCAATGCGGTGAAATTCTCGCCCGTATTCATTCCATTGACCTTGAGGAGTCCGGACTCGCATCTCAACTGACCACCGTGACGCCAGCGGAATACGTAGAGCAGACGTGGGCCGCCTATCGCATGATGGGGACGCCCCAGCCCATGATCGACTACACCGCTCGTTGGCTGATTGAAAATCTTCCCGAGAATCCACGGACGACGCTGGTCCACAACGATTTTCGCAATGGGAACGTGATGGTTTCGCCCGACGGGATTGTCGCGGTCTTGGACTGGGAGCTGGCCCATGTGGGAGACCCCATTCGCGATATCGGATGGATCTGTACAAATTCTTGGCGTTTTGGCCGCCGCGACCAACCGGTGGGTGGCTTTGGTCAGTTGGAAGACTTGCTAGCAGGCTACGCGTCCGTCTCGGGCATACAAGTGGATCTGAACCACATCCGCTTCTGGGAAGTCTTCGGCTCGTTTTGGTGGTCGATCGGATGTCTTGGAATGGCCCAACAGTTCCGTAATGGCCCGGATCGGTCGATCGAGCGTGCAACGATCGGTCGGCGCTCATCCGAATGTCAGGTGGACTGTGTCAACTTGCTAATTCCCGGCTCGGTTGAGCTCGTTGAGGGCGATACGGATGCACCCGACCTCGATTTGCCGAGAGTCGATGAGTTGCTTCATGGTGTTCGCGACCTTCTGCGTGAGGATTTGATGACATCCGTGGGCGGGCGCCTTTCGTTCATGTCGAGGGTGTCGGCAAATGCGATCGACATCGCATTACGCGAGCTGGAAGTAGGGCGCGAGCAGAAAATTCTTGAGCGTGGTCGATTAGTGGATCTTCTCGGTGAGGAATCCGACTTAGAAAGTCTGCGCTGGAAATTGGTCGAGAAGCTCCGTGCGGGCCGGATGTCACTCGATCATCCAAATCTAGCCGGCCATCTTCGGACGACTGTGGTCAACCAAGTGGCGATTGACCAACCCCGTTACTCGGGCTTCTTGGCCGCGATTGGCTCAACTCAATGAGGCGGAGCTTGCCATGACGAGCGCCATCCGATTATTTTGGGCCGCCGGGGCGGCGGTGCTTATCTTTTCTTTTTCCAGTGGCGCAAAGTCGGAAGTCTCGACGCCTGCTCCTGAGGCGCGGTCCACGCCGATTTTTCTGATCGTCTTGGATGGATTGTCTCGTAGCTCTTTGCTGGATGCTGCCGGCAAGGTTGATGCAGGGGCCTATCCGAACCTGGCGAGTTTGGCGGCGAATTCGACGCGCTTTACCGCGACGACGACCGTCGCTGTTCGGATCATTGACTCGATTCCTGCAATTCTGACGGGGCGTTTGCCTCGTCTTGAGCGACGACCCGCCTTGGCAGCAGAATACCCTACGAACCTGTTTAGCCTCCTCCGAGATCGATATGCGATGAATATCCTCGAAGTGGAGTCAGCGCTCAGCAGCAGTGGACGCAGCCCGGAGGCGCAGGCTAGGCAAGTTCAGGCGATGCGAGATGATCGCAATGAAGACGTTTATGATGAGAAGGCCTTCCGTCGATTCGTCGCTCAAATTGAGCCCACCGCGCGAAAAGCAGGCGCGAGGGGCTTGGGGAATCTTCACTTCGCCCATGTCCGACTTCCGAGTTTCCCCTGGCACTTGGTTCCGAGCGGGACATCTTATCGACCCTATCGCCACTTCGGGCTCAGGTTTGACACGTGGGGCGAAGAGCCTTGGTGGTCGGACGACGCCTATCGAAGGCATTTGCTCCAACTCCAGTTCGTCGATGAACTGGTCGGTGAATTCCTCCGGGCTGTCAAGTCAGCCGGTTTATATGAAGAGGCTGTCATTGTGTTGACCGCCGACTACGGAAGTAGCTTTTGGCCCGGCGAATCTCGGCGGTCACTTACCTCGGCCGCTCACCCCGAGGATATGGTTCATGTGCCGTTGTGGATTAAAATGCCCGGGCAGTCGGATAGCCGCGTCTCGTCGCGGCCAGCCCAGACGATTGATATCCTGCCGACGATTCTCGACATCATTTCGGTTTCTCCACCAGAGGACTTGGACGGCTGTTCTCTGAAAAATGAGGCATGTCCTTCGCTTCAGTCCCGAGTGGTCGTGCAGCCAGGGGAACATGGAGGCCGAGTCCAAGAGCAACTCCCGATGGATTTGACCGCCCGAAACGCAACGCTCGAAAGAAAGATCGACCGAGTGGGTTCGGGACGTGTCCCCGAGCACTTTTACGCTCATGGTCCGTTCAGCCGCTGGGTCGGACGAAGAGTCGAGGATGTCCTCTCGGGGTCGCCTGAGGGGCCGAGTGCCGTGGGCTCGGCTCGCCCCCATCGGCAGTGGTCGAGGTGGGGCCAGGGCGCGCAAGGCCCTCGGATTGCGATGTGGATCCAGTTCGACGAGGAGCCCAGTGCTACGCCATGGGTCGCGGTGGTGCGCGACGGCGTGATCGAGACCATTGCGCCCGCGTTACGAGAGAAACGCGGCCAACGGCTGCTCGTCGCAATGATACCGGAACGTCCAGATCTGGGGGCGGAGGAGCCGCTTCAGCTGTTTCTCATCAAGGGCTCGGAAGACGATTCAATTGAATTGCAGTCGATTTCTCTTCAGCGTTGATGTCGCGGGAGCAATTCGAGTTCGTCTTTACATGACCTTGTGGCCTCACGGTGAGAGGGCGACACTGGTCGTCTCACGCCCCAGTCATTGAGACCCGAAGGAGTTCCGCATGATCGAATGGAACGATCAGCAGAAAATGATTCGCGAGACGGTTCGAAAATTTGTAGAGGCTGAAATTGCGCCTCAGCTTGAGGAACTCGAACACGGTGACCGACCGCCCTACGACGTCCTGAGGAAGATGTTTAAAACCTTTGGGATGGATGAGCTTGGGGGTGCACGATTCGATCGTCAGATTGCTCGAGAGGAATCTGGGCAGACCTCAAAGAGTGAAGCCCGCGATTCTGAAAAGAGGAAAGATGAGGCCTCGTCGGCCAGTGATCGCGGCGATGCCGCCGCCATGCAGTTGATTCCGCTGATCGAGTTGTCTCGCTTTTGTCCGGGAATGGTCACGGCGCTCGGTGTTTCGATGGGGCTTACTGCGGCATCGATCATGTCGAAAGGCACGCTCGAGCAGAAAAAGCGCTGGGCCCGCGAATTGCTCACGCTTGAAAAAATTGGGTCGTGGGCCATTACCGAGCCGGGGTCGGGATCTGATGCCTTTGGAAGCATGATGTCGACGGCTCGAAGGACCGAGGATGGCGGGTACCTGTTGAATGGGAACAAGACGTTCATTACGAACGGCCCGTATGCGGATACGATCGTCTTCATTTGCAAGCTTGAAGAATCCGGCGTGGATCCTGCCGACCGCAAAGTGCTCACTTTCGTCCTCGATCGAGGGATGGATGGATTGACCCAGAGCCGTCCTCTGCGAAAAATGGGATGCCACTCCTCCCCAACCGGCGAGCTCTGTCTCCAGGATGTGAAAGGGGGCGTCGATCGACTTCTCGGCGGAAGCGAGGCTGGTTCGGGAGGGCGTCAAGGCGCTAAGGACACTTTTTCGATGGAGCGATCCGGTGTCGCCGCTATGGCCTATGGAATTGTTGATCGTTGTCTCGAATTGAGTGTTGCCTATGCGAAAGAGCGGGTTCAATTCGGAAAACCCATCGGAGAATTTCAGCTGATTCAGGATAAATTGGCTCGGATGGTCGTCGCCCGGATGAACATTGAGAATATGCTGTTTCGATTTATCGAGTCCGCAGGCGCCGGGAGAGGCCTCTCTTTTGCCGAAGCCTCGGCCATGAAACTTTATTCTGCTCGAGCTGCGACGGAAGTGGCTCTGGAAGCCGTCCAGATACACGGCGGGAACGGATACATGTCAGAGTACCAAGTGGAACAGCTGGCTCGGGATGCGAAGGTACTGCAGATCTATGCGGGGACCGACGAGATCCAAATCTCGGCGATTGCGCGCGATCTTCTTGCAACCTGAGGGTTTGAATGTCGGAAATTGACCGACTTTTAAGGATTATGGCCCGTCTTCGTGATCCGGAAGCGGGCTGCCCTTGGGATTTGCAGCAAAGCTTCGAAACGATTGCGCCCTACACGATCGAGGAGGCGTACGAAGTTGCCGACGCGATTGCGCGGGACGATATGGAAGATCTCCGGGACGAACTGGGAGACCTTTTGCTGCAGGTGGTCTATCACGCCCAGTTAGGACAGGAGTCCGATTTATTTCGATTTGAGGACATCGCCCGAGCGATTTGCGAGAAACTCATCCGACGTCACCCCCATGTCTTCGGGGAAGCAGAAGGCCAGCCCCTCGAGGTCGTGCGCCGAACCTGGGAAGAAACC
>JAQWNI010000042.1 GCA_029268645.1 Myxococcota bacterium | reverse complement strand
GTAGAAAACGAATGGCGCCGCAGAGCGGGCGACCGCGCCTTGCGGGCCTATTTGGACCAACTCCGGGAAGACGGAGAAGTCGAGGTCTTGGTGGAATTCGATGAAGGACGAGTTTCGACCGATGAGAACAAGGCCGGTTAGCCATCCTCTGCGAGCACCGGTTCGAAAAGGCCGAAAGGTTCAGCCGCCGCCCTCACGTCGCAACTCGGCGACCTTTTTATCCATGGCGACGACCAATGCCCCGAAACCTTTATTCTTCAGGATGCTTGAGAAGTCGGAGCGCCGGAGGGCCAGCTCGCTAACAGTCCCCTTCAAATAAATATCAATGATCCGCCACTGGCCTGCTGGGTTTTTCCGGAGTCGATAGTTCAAGATCACATCATCACTACCGGGCACGACCAGACGGGTGAGTACAACCTCGGTGTCGCGCGGGGCGGGCTCTTCACCGAGTAATTCGAAAGATTCGCCATCCCAACCTTTGAACTGGGCGGCGTAGTTCGACGTCAGGTAGTCGGCAAATTGACCGAGCCACTCGCTCTGCTGCGTGGGGTCTAGGCTCTTCCAATGACGCCCCACCGATTTAGAGCCCATGAAGGAGACATCGAAGTCTTTCTGAACGATGGGCAAAAGATAGTCGTATCGCCCCTGAAAACCGAGCGTCTCGGCATTCTGCATGATCCAAAGAAGGCCTTTTTGAAGATTGGCCACGACCGCGGTCGGTGAGTCGGCTTTCGGAACAAGAGACTCTCCCACCTCAGAGGGCGCCGGAGATCCGGCAGAATCCACCGCTGCCGCACGAGCCAAACTCATCCCACCTTCCACGACAATCAAGAGGGCGCCGGAGAGTGAGAGCGACATCATTAATTTGTGGCGCGTCAACACGCTGGCAAACATCCTTTTTAATGAGGAGCAAGTCATCCAGACTTCAAAATTTCGATGGGCGACGCAAAGACTCCGACCACCCCTTCAAACAGGACTGCGCCGCCGGACTGTAGCGAACAGCATCGATCCAACCGAAAACCCTCAATTCGTAAATCAATCGCCCAACACGAAGTCACCGACAGCCTTCGCGAAGCCCTCTGGATTATCGGTCATGACCGAATGGCCCGCCTGGCCGACAACGGCAAGCTGGCCTTGGGGGAGTACATCATCCACCATTCGATCAGCGACTTCGGCACTCACGATGTCTGAAGCCGCACCTCGAACGACTAAGGTCGGTGCCGAAATCCGAGCCAGCGAGTCCCACATCTCTTCTCGGTATCGCTCGTGACGCTCGGCGATTTCGGTCATTCGCTCCTCGTCTTCAGGATTCATTGCGCTCCGCATCGCGGGGTCCATCTTGAGGACCCATCGATCCTCTTCTGTTTCGCGGAGACCATGTTTGGCCATTCGACGGATGGCGGATGCTGTTGCCGCCGGATAGGCGTGAACAAGCATCCGCTCGTATTCCGCGACGGTCGAAAAGGAGGGGTCCTGATTTTGGGCGGTGTCAATCGAAATTCGAGCCGTACCTCGGGGATCGAGTTCGGGCGCGGAATCGACGATCACGAGACCCGCAATCCTTTCCGGATGGCGACCACCGAACAACATCGAAGCTCGTCCCCCTAGAGAATGAGCGACAATAACTACCCGGTCGATTTCAAGATGATTGAGCACGCACTCAAGGTCGCGGACGTGGTCGTCGTAATCGTATGCGGCCTCGGGGTGCCAATCCGAATCACCATGACCGCGCAGATCCAGGGCCAAGACACGGTAGAAGGGGGCCACGGTCTCGATAAAATCATCCCAAATATGAGCCTCGTTGCTGAAACCATGGATCAACAACATCGGCGTTCCGTCGCCGCTCCATTCCAGCAGGTTCAATTCGAGGCCGTCCGCGGCCGGGACGCGATGGGTTTTAGCTTCCATGGCCGTCATGCTACCTCAGGCAGGTCAATGCTAGACTCAAAACATGCCGGCTCCGCCTCATGTCATCTCGGCCGCCCTGGGCGAACTCCCAAAGATTCTCGACCAACTCAAAGCGCTCTCGCGCATTCCTAGTGTCTCGGCGCTCGGCTTTCCCCCCGAAGCCGTTGCCCAGTGCGCGAGGGCTGTTGCAGAACTCCTCGAGTCCATCGGTCTAGAGCACGTCGAGCTAATCGAAGTGGATGGGGCGCACCCCTACGTCGTCGCAGATTGGCTCCACGCGGGCCAAGGCCGGCCCACCCTTCTCCTCTATGCCCACTATGACGTTCAGCCGCCCGGCCGGATCGAGCGTTGGAAGAGCCCACCTTTCGAGCCCACTGAACGTGACGGACGGCTCTTCGGTCGCGGTGTGGTCGACGATAAAGCGGGGTTAATGGCTTTGGCCGGTGCCCTAAGCGCGTGGCTCACGGCCGAAGGACGATTGCCGGTCAACATCAAGTTACTGGTCGAGGGCGAAGAGGAGACCGGCTCCGCTCACCTTGCCGATTTTCTGCGAACCGAACGCGACCGACTGTCGGCGGACGTCATCATCTTGACCGATACGGCGAATCTAGAAGCCGGGCTCCCTTCTCTCACCACCAGCCTTCGCGGCCTCGTCAATTTGGATGTTCGGGTCAAGGCCCTCGACCATCCTCTTCACAGCGGAATATGGGGAGGACCGGTTCGAGACGCAGCCAGCGCACTGAGCATCCTCCTCGCACGCCTTTTTGGACCCGATGGAGAAGTCGCCGTGCCCGGTTTTGAGGACGATCGGCCCGCCCTATCGGCGGAGATGGCGACGGCTCTGAAGGCTCTGCCTTTCAACCGGGATCAATTTCGTCAAGACGCAGGACTGGTGCCGAGCGCGCGCCTCTATGATGACGACGCGGGTTCAGCATATGAAAGACTCTGGCTTCGCCCCGCACTGGCGATCACAGCCCTTGAAGCGATGCCCCTCGCCGAGGCGGCCAATCAACTGATTGACGAGGCCGCCGCGCGGGTCGGAATCCGCCTCGCCCCGGGACAAGATCCCGATCGCATGCGAGACCGAGTCGACGATTGGCTGAAGCGGGACCCCCCCTATGGGGTCGAGGTCAAGGTCACCTGTGAAGCGGCCGCGGCGGGTTGGCAACGTCCATCCTCCGGCCCCGAGATGGAGGCCGCCCGACGAGCGTTGGCGCTTGGCTATGGACGGGACGCGGTTTGCATCGGGTGTGGCGGATCGATTCCCTTTGTGGGTCCATTCAGTCAAGTGCTGGAAGGCGCCCCCGCAGTGCTGCTCGGACTCGAAGACCCCATCTGCAATGCCCATGGAGAGAACGAAAGTCTCCATCTTGGTGACTTCAGGTCGGCCCTCCTAGCCGCCACACACCTCCTCGAAGAGTTGGCCAACTATCCGGCACCCTGATCCCCCAGATCCTCTGGGGGAAAAAGCGACCGAATCGGTCTAGCCGGGGCATCGAGAGGCGGAGCGCGGAGCACGCCCTGTCTGCTAGGTTCCGCCCGCCGTTCCAATGGGGCCGGGTGATTGGCCGGCGGGCCGGGAATCGGTCCCCTCAGGCCCAGCGCCGGAGGCCGGCCCCGGGCGCCTGGGCGCTGCGATTGACTCTCTCCGGCTCTCCATTGAGCCTCCCGGAACGGCGGAACCTTCGCAGACCCGCTTAGGAGAACGCATGCCCACGATCGAGACCACACCTCAACTCGTCGCTCAGGCCTACGCAACGACCTCTTCGGCTCTGGAGATCGTGCGCAACCGCCTAGCTCGCCCCCTCACCTTTGCCGAGAAAGTTCTGTTCGGGCACCTGAATGACCCCGCCGGGCAGGAACTCGAAGCCGGCGAAGCCTATCTACTGCTCCGCCCAGACCGAATTGCGATGCAGGACGCAACAGCCCAGATGGCCCTCCTGCAATTCATGCAAGCCGGCAAGGGCGAAACCGCTGTCCCGACCACCGTCCACTGCGATCACCTGATCCAGGCCCATCGCGGCTCCAACGCCGACCTCGACACGGCTCGCACAACAAACAGCGAGGTGTACGACTTTCTCCGCAGTTGCTCGGCTCGATACGGAATCGGTTTCTGGGGGCCAGGGGCCGGAATCATTCACCAAGTGGTTCTTGAAAAGTATGCCTTCCCCGGCGGCATGATGATCGGCACGGATTCCCACACCCCGAATGCCGGCGGCCTCGGGATGTTCGCTTGCGGGGTCGGGGGCGCAGATGCCGTCGACGTGATGGCCGGTTTCCCCTGGGAGGTCTTGCATCCTCATCGAGTCGGCGTACTTCTGACCGGCCAGCTGAACGGTTGGGCCTCGCCGAAGGATGTCATTCTCCGTGTACTCGAGGAACTGACCGTGAAGGGCGGAACAAATCGGGTTGTCGAATACTTCGGGCCGGGCACCGAGTCCATCAGCTGCACGGGCAAAGGCACCATCACCAACATGGGCGCGGAACTCGGCGCCACCACCTCCATCTTCCCCTACGATGCTCGCATGGCCAGCTATTTGAAGGCCACCGAGCGGGGAGAAATTGCAGACCTCGCCGATCGTCACCAAGCGCTGCTGGGCGCGGACCCGGAGGTGCTCGCGGATCCAGGTCGCTACTTCGACGTGCTCGTCGAAATCGATCTCACGACCCTCGAACCCTACATCGTTGGGCCCCACACCCCGGACCTGGCAAGGCCGGTCTCCAAGATGGCGGCCGACGTCGCCGAAAATGACTACCCGAGCAATCTCACTTCAGCGCTCATCGGAAGCTGCACAAACTCCTCCTATGAAGACATGTCGCGGGCAGCCGACGTTGCGCGTCAAGCGGCCGCCCATGGCGCCAAGGCTTCAACACAGGTCTGGGTCACACCAGGATCGGAGCAAATTCACAAAACTATCCAGCGCGATGGACAAATGACGGAGCTTGAGGAGATCGGGGGCGTGGTCCTCGCCAACGCCTGTGGCCCATGTATTGGCCAATGGAAGCGCGACGACATCCAGTCAGGCGAGCGAAATTCGATCATGAGCTCCTACAATCGGAATTTCCCAAAACGCAACGATGGAAATCCCGAAACCCTTTCATTCATCGCAAGTCCCGAGGTCACCATTGCCTATGGGCTGGCCGGAACCTTGTCTTGGAGCCCCCTCGACGGTGAGCTCACCGGTTCGGATGGCCACACTTTCCAACTTGAACCGCCGGCTCCTGCCCCCGACATTCCTGCAGACGGGTTCGTGATCTCCTACGAAGGCTACCAGCCTCCCGAAAATAATGAGGGTCAGGTCGAAGTCATCGTCTCGCCCGAGAGCGAACGCCTTCAGCTGCTCACGCCCTTTAGCCCCTGGGACGGAAAAGATGCCCTGAACCTCCCCTTGCTTCTCAAAGCCAAGGGCAAATGCACGACCGACCACATCTCCATGGCCGGGCCTTGGCTTCGCTACCGAGGCCATCTCGACAACATCAGTGACAATATGTTTCTGGGCGCAATCAACGCGTTCACCGGTGAGGCGGGTCACGGACGAGATCTACTCAGCGGTGAAACCGGGAAAACCTTCCCGGAGATAGCCCGCCACTACAAGGCCGAGGGCCTGCGCTGGGTGGTCGTCGGCGACGAGAACTATGGCGAGGGAAGCAGTCGAGAGCACGCGGCAATGAGCCCCCGGCATCTGGGCGCTGCAGCCGTGTTGGTGAGGAGTTTCGCCAGGATTCACGAATCGAATCTAAAAAAGCAGGGCGTCCTGCCACTGACATTCGCGAACCCTGCCGATTACGACAAGGTTCAAGAGGCCGACCATTTCGACATCCTGGGCCTCGCGGATTTGGCGCCGGATCGACCCGTCGAGGTTAAAGTTCATCATCAAGACGGAACAGAAGATTGCTTCGAGACCCATCAATCCTTAAATGAGGAGCAAATCGCTTGGTTCCGAGCCGGCTCGGCCCTCAACCTCCTCCGGGCCGAAGCGAAAATCTAAGCCAGACGCACGCTGACTGTGCCCCTGTGACCCCAGGCGCACCACTCATGCCCTCAAACCGATTGTGGCATTCCGCTTTCCGGCTGTGGCCGAGCCTTTAGGAACACCTCTCTGATATTTCGCATGGCTTTCGCCCATTCACGCCCAGCCTTGGACTGAAATGGAGAATCGTCATGAGCCCAACCTATCTCGACTGACGCGCCACCCAATAGAGGAGAACCGGTCCGGATGCCGCTCATCGCCTGTACGGTTTTTGTTTTGCTTCTTTTGTGGGCCGAGCATCGGAAATCTCCCCGACTCCGGGGCGCTTCAAAGCTGGCCGCTTCAGCAACCTTTATCTGGGCCGCCTTTTCCTGGGGCGGGTTGGCCAGCCCCTTTGGTCAATTCATTGTGCTGGGCTTATGCCTCTGCGCATTAGGTGATGCGTTGCTTCTTCCTGGGGGCCGGGGGCGCTGGTTTCAGCTCGGCATCATTGCCTTTGGCCTAGGCCACCTTGCGTACGCGATGGCCTTCATTCACTTGGGAGTCGACCCCTTGGCGACGGCTTTCGCGGCGGTCTTTATGCTGGTCGTGGGATGGATCGTTCTTCGATGGTTGGAACCCCAGCTCCCCTCGGAGTTAAAAGTCCCGGTGATCGCGTACGGGATCATCATCTCGGCCATGGTCACCTTCGCGATCGGCGCCGTTGCGGATCAAGCCACCCTCTGGATTGGATTGGGAGCTGTAGGCTTCGCAGCCTCTGATCTCTCTGTCGCCCGCGACCGGTTCGTTCGTGAGCAATTCGTCAATGCCGCCTGGGGGCTACCGGCCTACTACCTCTCCCAATTCGCGCTGGCCTTCTCGATTGCCCACACCGGACTGTAAGAATCCGACCGCTCAATCAACTCTATTGGCGACGCCTCTTAGCATCAAGAGTCCGTCAACCTTTGAGAGATCGGATATAGGCAACCTCCTCCCGATCGTAAGGCGTTCCGTCAGGGCGCAAAATCTCGTGATGCCAGGGATTCGGTTCTTTGGTCAAGGGCTTCACCCACGACTCCCACGGAAGATGAGTTTGGGTTCGGCCCGCAACGAATCCCCAGCAATACGCACCAACCTCTTCCGCTTTCATCCAGCCAAGATGCGGATCGAAGCAGCTACCGAGGCCTCTTGCCAACCATTCTGTGCACAAGATGGGGCGTTCGTAGCGTCTCAAGGCCTCGACTCGGTGCTGAAAGGCCCCGAGGTCGCCGTAATGGTGGAAGGAAATCACGTCTGAACGATCCAGGCAGAGTCGGTCCATCGGCGACAGAGCATCGGGTTCGCTCCAACTGCCCTGCCAGACACCGGCGGTGAGGGGTTGGCTCGGATCGGTTTCCCGGGCCCAATCAAAAGCTTGGTCGAGTAATTCCAAGGCTCGGTCGGCCTTTTGATCGATCTCGCTGTTCGCGTAAGCGAGGTTCGGGTTGTCGGGTTCGTTGAAAAGGTCCCAGCCATCGATTCGCTGATCGTTCCGAAAACGATCAAGAATGCCCTGAACATACGGCGCAAGCTCAGCATGACGCGTGGGGTCGCCCAGCAGAGCGGCCCCTGGACTCTGAACCCAACGTGAATTGTGGATGCCGGGTCGGGGTTCGACCTGAGACCCCCATTGAGGATGAGGATCCCAAACTCCATCGAACAGCACGAGCAAGGCATTCATTCCCCGTGCGGCCATCATGTCCAGTACCCGATCGAGTCGGTCAGTGAAGCCGACCGCATCATTTTTCCACAAGAGATCATGCAAAAATATACGAAGGCTCGAAAACCCAAGGTCTTGCGCCCAATTGAATTCTCGCTCAAGCGTTTCCGAATCGAAGGTCTCCGCCTGCCACATCTCAAGCTGATTGCTGGCCGTGCTGGGGGTAAAATTGCAACCTACTCTCCAGCCTCGTTGCTTTTGCCACGCTTCAGCCCTGTCTTTGGACCAGCGCGATGCCATGTTCCCCATCTGTGCGCCCCCGTGCGAACCCTTACGCTTTACCGTTGTGATCCCTGGGGCTCAACAAAGTCCCCACACCGAAACCTAGCACCGGCGCACTTAGCCAGAGCCTTGCCCAAGGGCGAGCCAATTCATGCTCTCATCCCTAGCGGAAAGTCCACTTCAACCCCTACCCTGACGGCCTCCGGCATGCATCGGAACCAAGCAACCAAGAGGAGAGCGGATTGAAACGTGTCAATGGCTGGGGAAGTGCCTTCCTCGTCTGCACCCTGACCGCGCTTGCCGGTTGCGGTGCGGGGCCCTCAGTACAAACTTTTGACCCCACGGTTCTATCTGCGCAAGTCGGCCTCCCTGAAGCACCCTTCATTCTTGATGTCCGTTCGGCCAACGAGTTCGCCGCAGGACATATCCCTCAAGCAATGAATATTCCGCATGATGAACTCCTGGATCGAATCTCAGAGCTTCCGACTGACTTCAACGCGACCATCGTGGTGCACTGCCACGCCGGGCCTCGCGCCGAACAGGCCGAGGCCATTCTACTGGAATCCGGCTACACCGACGTCCACGATCTCGACGGACACTGGCGCGGGTGGGTTCAGGAGAACCGACCCCAGCAGTAAACTTCAGGTATCCCCTCAAGGCCCAATCACGGGCGCTCAAAAAGGAAGCCCATGCGTGTTCTAAAAATCTTTGGGGGGACCCTACTCGCGATTGTGGTTGGCCTCGCTCTGCTTTTCGGCTTCGCCCGCCTACAGGATGGACCCATCGGCATGATACCCGGGGGCCCTCTGGTCGCGGGAGAAAACATCAACGAACCGGTCACCAATTGGAAGTTCGTCGAGCCAGTCGAGGAAGTCGAGATGCAGCTGGTCGGCGACGACAGCTCACGAACAACCTGGATCCTCGTTGATCAGGGCCAGGCTTATATCCCCGCATCGCTCACATTTCCGCCGGGCAAGACTTGGTATCAACGGGCGGACCAGCGGGGCGACGCTCGAGTTCGCACACAGGGGAAAATCTACTCTGTCGATCTGGTCCGTGAAACCGACGAGAGTGTTCGCGATCGTTTGAAAGTAAGCGCCCGCGAAAAATACGATGTCGGACCCGTCTTCGGTGATGGGGTCTGGTTCTTCCGGTTGAGCCCCCGCTCTTCCTAAAGGGCTCCCGAACAACGCCTGGATTCGATTTCAGCCGGCGGCGCGGCCTCCCCATACGAGGCCCCTTATCTGGTAGGCTTCTCAGTTCACGCGCTCTGAGAACTGGAGCGAGCAGGAGGTCATCCGATGAGCAACCCCGTCCGAATCGCCTTGGTCGTGATCTTGATCGTCGTTCTGTACTACTTGGTCATAACGCTCGGTCGCAGTGTCGCGGGCTGATGAGGCGAACGGCTGCATCATCAACATCATCGAAAATAGGGCCGTCTCTCCGGCGGCCGGAAGGGGGCTGACGATGCAGATCGAAGGCGGGTGCTACTGCGGCAACGTCCGGTACAAAATTGAGGGCGATCCCATGATGCGAATTCAATGCCACTGCCGAGAGTGCCAGTACATTTCAGGCGGCTCACCGAATGTCACCCTGGCGCTACCGGATGCGGGATTCGGCTATACCGACGGCCAAGCCAAGGAGTTCCGACGAAAAGATCTTGAAACGCCAGTGACGCGAGAATTCTGCGGCGACTGCGGCACACATCTTCTCTCTCGAGCGCCTTCTCTGCCGGGAACTGTGCTCCTCAAAGCGGGAACCTTTGACGACCCTGCACTTTTTGAAGCACCCGCGGTCGCCATTTACACCGCGGACGCTCAGCCCTTTCATCACATTCCTGAGGGAATACCATCCTTCGAGCAAACACCCAGCTGACCCGACCCATCGAGGCCGGCGGAGGAGGTTTGAGCCATGGCTGAATTTCTGCTTCACCTTTTTTTGAGTGCCGGGCTTCTGCTCATCGTCGCCAGCTTGGTGGATGGAATCGAGATCAAGGGCTGGGGCTCGGCCATTCTCGGGGTGCTGGTCCTCGGCTTCGTCAACGCCTTTGTCCGACCCGTCATGGTGCTGCTCACCCTACCCATCACAGTGTTTACCTTCGGACTGTTCCTCTTGGTCGTCAATGCCCTCATGCTGTGGCTGGCCGCATCGGTCGTGCCCGGGTTACGCGTGCGGGGATTCGTTCCGGCTCTATGGGCCAGTATTCTTTTGACGATCTTGAACCTAGGCGTTTCTTTTTTGCTCGGCCCCGCTTGGCTGAACTGACCCCTGCTTTTTACTCCGCAAGCACCGTCGAGCACCCGCTCGGGATCACGGATCGGACGGGTGGCTCCCGCCGCTGAAAACAGAGAGAGGCCAGCGTGGAAATCGGGCTCTGTGTGGCCTCGCATATCGGGGACATCGATTACGTAGTCCGAGCGGAAGCATTGGGATACGCCTCCGCTTGGATGGCGGATAGCCAAATGATTTGGTCCGACTGCTACGCCACGCTCGCCCTGGCAGCCGATCGAACCGAGCGTATCCGGCTCGGGACCGGGGTCGCCGTCACAGGCACCCGTCCAGCACCGGTCACTGCAGCCGCCATTGCGACCATCAATGCCCTCGCGCCGGGCCGAACTTTCCTCGGCCTGGGCGCCGGTAACACGGCTTTGCGCATCATGGGACGCCCCCCGCATCGAATCGGGGCCTTTGGGAATTACCTGACCACCCTGCGTCCGCTCTTGCGCGGCGCGGAGGCCACTGATTCAACTGATCCCGCGCATCCCCTGATCCGACACCTAATGCCCGACCAGGGGTTTGTAAACTTCGAAGATCCCATTCCCCTGTATGTATCCGGTTTTGGCCCCCGATCCCTTGGGCTCGCCGGCCAGCACGGAGACGGCGCCGTACTGGCCATGCCTCCTCACCCTAAGGTGATGGAAACTTTCTGGACGGCGATCGAAGCCGGTGCCGAATCCGTCGGGCGGAAGCTCGATCGATCTCAATTCAGGACGACGGCTCTGACCGCGCTCTCCGTGCTGGACCCGGGTCAAGATGCCGGCTCGCCGAGAATCCGAGAAGAATGCGGCGCGATGGCAATGGCCAATGTGCATTTCGCATACGACCAGTGGCGGCAACTCGGCAAAGAACCTCCAGCTTCTCTCGCTCCGATCTGGGATGAATACACAGAAATGCTCGCCGGCATTTCCCCGGAAAAAATCCACCAACGAGTCCACGCTGGGCACAACTGCTGGGTGATTCCCGAAGAGGAGCGATTCGTCACCGGAGAGTTGATCGAATCAAGTTGCACCGTCGGCACCGCCACCGACCTCGTTCAAAGGCTTCGAGCCCTTGCTTCGGCAAAGCTAGACGAAATCATCCTCTTGCCCGCCTTCGAACCCCGCTACCGTGTTCTCGAGCGCGTTGCCCGAGATGTCCTGAGTCAACTCTGAGAGCCACCCAACACAAAAAGGGAAAAGGCTATGACCCAAACCGGACGCTGTCACTGTGGTTCGGTGAAGTACGCACTCGACGGCGAAGTTCCGCCGATCATCAACTGCCACTGCCGTGACTGCCGACGCGTGCACGGCTCGGCTTTCGTGACCACGGCGCCCATCCCGACCCGGAACCTACGGATCCTTTCAGGCGAGGCCGGGATTCAGCAACACGACCAGCGATATTTCTGCCGGAACTGTGGAACTCGTTTGTGGAATCGGCTGAGCGACCGTCCCGCCGCGACCATGCTGATGGTCTCTACCCTCGACACAGAGCCCACTACGCCGCCGGTGGTCCACATCAATACTGGATCGATGGCGCCCTGGTACCGGATCCAAGACGATCGACCCACATTCCCCGCGCTGCCTCCCGATTCGGATCAAGCGCTTGATCGCCTCGAAAAAAAAACATGACTGCAAGCAACCCGGATCCCCGAGCCCTTGAGCGCTGGATCATTTGGCTCGATGCAGTCGTATTCAGTGGGATCGGACTCGCCTTCCTCTTCTGGCCCCAAGAGCTGGCTGGTTTCCTCGGCATCGAGTTGACTAATACGACGGCCCTCAACGACTTTCGGGCAGTATACGGGGGGGTACCCGCGGGATTAGCCGCTTTTCTCTTCATGGCCGTGAGCCGGCCAAGTTGGACTGTTCCCGCTCTCTGGATGGCCCTGCTGACTCTCACAGGACTGGCGGTCGGGCGAGTCTTGAGCGAAGCCCTCGATGGAACACCGGGGTTCATCGTCCAAGCTCTTCAGGTGGCCGAAATCGCTGGGGCGTTACTCTGCGCCCTCGGGTTGATCCGAATTGCGCGACGCCGTCGCCGATGAAATGGAGGAAGGAACCATGTTCAAGCGACGAATCGGCCAGATTTTCCTCGTCGCCGGTTTTGCAGCCTTAATTCTCGGAGCGTGGTCAGGCGCGCAGTACCGAACCGCCACAGCGTTGCGACTCTTCTTTGTTGAACCTTTCGGCTTGGCCAGCGCTTCCGACGGACTCCTCTATGTAGGCGTCGACGGTCGAGACGTTCATGCATACGAGGCCAACGGGAGGCCCGTGGGCGCTTGGACGGTGGCTCATGATGCGGGCCGGTTTCGCCTCAGGGCTCGTCAAGACGGACTCATTGAAGTGGCCCGGGAAAACCCATCCGAGCGGGTGGTCTACGACGTCCGGGGTGAGATCGTAGAAAGGATTCTCGAACCCGGCGTCTTTGAAGAATTTGGACCCGCCCAGGATCGCCGCATCGAGACGACCGAAGGCCTCATTTTCGAAATCACCGACGAAGGTCTTGTGCGAACCGAGAACGGCGAGCGGACGTTGGTTGTAGCGGTTCCGCAAATCCCGTTGGCTTGGCTCGGTCATCGCCCTGTGCGACAGCTGGTCGCACTTCTCTTCCTGGGCACCATGGGTCTGCTGGGCGGAACCCTGCTCACCGCCGCATCCACCCACTCTCCCCCTTCTTCGTCACCTCAGTCAGTTCAATAAAGAACAGCGGGCAAGCCCCGCTCTCTTCCGGCTCCCAAAGGAATCTTCATGAAAAACATCATCCGGGCAGCAACCTGGAGCCTGCTTCTTTTCGTTTTTGTCGTTGATGCGGGCTATGCGCTGGCCCACGGCGATACCATCCGCGTCTCCTACGCACGCGTTCAACCGGAACGGCTCGTTGTGATTGCCGGGACAACCGTGCACTTCCACAACGCGAATCAGAGCGGCGCACCTTGCACCGTGGTGATCGGCGAAGGGGAAGCCAAGAGCCCAGCTCTCGGCCGAGCCGACGGCTGGCACTACACTTTCGAAACCGCGGGCACTTTTTCTTTCTTCATCGAAGAATTTCCTTCTCGCAGCGGCACGGTCATTGTCAGCCCCGGTCCAAAGTCGCGAAACGATGATCCCTTACGCCCCAAGCAAGCCTCGGCTTCGGTTCACCTCAAGGCGGCACAGTGGACCTCTGAATTCCCAAAAGGTGAAACCCGACCATGACCCGAAACTTGCTCCTTGGCTTGGGGCTGGTCGTCTTCGCTATCGGGGGGATTGTTTGGTGGGTTCTTGAATCCAGCGGCGTCGCCATCGTTGAAACCCAGCGCGCCGACGGAAGTCTTCGAAGAACCCATGTCTGGTATGTCCGTGAGGGCAACGCTCTCTGGCTCGAGGCCGGCCGGCCCGGTCATGGCTGGTATCAGGACCTGCAGGCCCACCCAAAGGTGCATTTTCAATCTCCGGATCTGTCGGGCACTTTCGATGCGGCCACCGTCCCCGGACCCCAAGCCCATCGATATGTCCGGCGGCTCCTCGCCGAAAAATATGGACTGAGGGATCAAATCCTCGGCTGGGCGGTCGACACGTCGGCGTCGATCGCAGTGAAGCTCGATCCAACCTCTCCCTCTCAGCAACCCTGAGGGAATGAGTCCCCTATTCTGCAAACTGCGGTCGACCATCTAGATAAAGGGAGAGGCTATGGCGCGATTCATGAAACCCTACGAAGGTCCGACGTATGCTCTGATGCGCATCATCGTGGGGCTGCTTTTCTTTGTCCACGGCACCTCGAAGATCGTCGGCTTCCCGGCGCCTCCACCGACGGAGGCCGCAGCCTTCATGATCTGGGTTGCCGGCACCCTTGAGTGCATCGGCGGCGGCCTCGTCGCGGTAGGGCTCTGGACACGGTGGGCCGCGTTTGTTTCGGCCGGGCTGATGGCCGCCGCGTATTGGATAGCCCATGGACTGAAAGATTTTTTTCCGATCAACAATGGCGGAGAACTTGCCGTCCTCTACTGCTTCGTCTTTCTGTACATCTCAGCTCGGGGATCAGGGCCGTGGGCAGTGGACGGCGTCGCATTGGCGGCCAGCCAACGCAGTGGAACGGGACGATGAGCCGAGAAACCAAAGCTCGACGAGCGGCCTGGATTCACCGCGGTACAGCGCGACCCGATTTCGCTGAAATGCCCGGGCCCGGTGATGAGTCGGTCTGGGACTACCCTCGCCCACCCTGCCTTGTTGCGGACGAACGACGGGTCGAAGTCCGACTCGGCTCGACGCCCATCGCCGAGAGTCAATCGGCTCTCCGATTGCTGGAAACGGCGAGCCCACCGACGGTTTATATCCCCCCGGCCGACGTCGACTGGTCAATGCTGCGAGAAGCCGAGGGGCAGTCCCATTGCGAATGGAAGGGCTTGGCCCGCTATTGGCATGCTGAGTGCGGGGGGCTCCGGTCAGAGAACGCGGGCTGGTCTTATTCCGATCCCTACCAAGAATACGCTGATCTAGCGGATCATCTTGCCGTTTATCCTGGGCGACTCTCTTGCTGGCTGGGCGGCGTAGAGGTCTCCTCTCAGCCAGGAGACTTCTACGGTGGCTGGGTCACCCCAGAGATTCGAGGCCCCTTCAAAGGCGAAAGAGGCACGGGCGGCTGGTAGCCGTGTGCGTCTAAAAATGACGCGTCGCATTAGAGAGGGTCGAAAAGTCATCGACTGCATCAATTTTATGAGGCATTTGAGACCCTGTGGGTGTAGTCTGCACGGCGATGGTCGAACTCTCGATTGCCCCCCCCCAAGGTCAGAACCCCGCTGAGGCATTCGTGTGCGCTTGGTGTCGCGCCTCGACGTCCTCGTACCCTGCCGAGCGGCAAAAACCTATCAATTTTGGAATCTGCCCCACCTGCCTGAAGGAACAAATCGCCAGCCTTGAGGCCCTAGAAACGAGACGAAAGCCCGCACGGGTCCGCCTAGACGCTGTTCGAAAGCAGCTGGCGAACGGCTCAAGGGGCTAAGGCGACACGGGAAAGGCTCTCCCTGGCTGCGGTGTTCAAGACGGGGCCTGAGCACTTCCTAGGCGGGCGGTCACCTCCACCTCCACCCTCATGGCCTCATCGAGGAGCCCGGCGACGAGCATGGTGGCCGCAGGGCGGGCCCGGCCCAGATATCGACGAAAAACCGGCCAGCACGGTTCAAAGTCAGAGCGGTCCGGAAAGATGTATCTCACCCTAACCACTTCATCAAAATCGCTGCCGGCGGCCTCGAGCGCCTCGCCGATATTACGCATGCATTGATCCGCCTGCGCGACCACATCCGGGGAAATCTGCATAGTCGCATAGTCGTAACCCGTCGTTCCGGAGACAAAAACAAGGTCACCATCTACAACCGCCCGGGCGTAGCTTATTTTCTCCTCGAACTCGGAACCCCCGTCTATCCAACAACGAGACATCTCTTCATCCTCTCGGGCGGTGAGCGAGCATCAACATAGCGCCTCTTCTTTCTCACTTTGGGCGATCTGACCCCGGGGGCCAGACAGACTTGCCCCGAACCGGGGCATCGGTAGCTTTCCAATGACAGCCTGTTGATCGCAATGGTGCGATCAAGCAAATCGCTGGCCAGAATCCATGAGCACCCTTCGGGAAATCCTCCATGTACGCCCCTCAATTTCTTCGGCGCCGTGCCGGCCTGCGGCCGAATCCCGTGGTCCGGGCCCTGGTGGGTCTCGTTTTTGTCAGCCTTGTTGGCTTGATCGGATGCAGCAGTCATCCACCTCGGGGGCTCGGTGAAATGGCGGGTGCGCTGCGGCCTTGCCCGCCCTCTCCCAACTGTGTTTGCAGCGAATCTGAGGATCCGCTCCATGCCATCGCGCCGATCCAAACTGTCGGAACCCCAGAGGTGGCGTTCCAAAAGGCTGAGGAAGTCATTCGCGGCTGGAACCGCTGCACGGTAATCCGTTTCGATCCCGACTTTCTCCACGCCGAATGCAAGAGTGCCATTTTCCGATTCGTCGATGATCTGGAGCTGGCTCTTCGGCCCGACCAACGCGAAATCGCAGTACGATCGGCCTCCCGGGTGGGACACTCGGACTTCGGCGTCAACCGACGTCGAGTCGAGCGCCTGCGCGAGGCGCTCATCAAGGCAGGTGTCGCCGTCCCCGATGCTCAGCCGTCATAGCCAAATGCAACACCTTAGACCGTCGAAGCCCTCAGGAGATGGAAGACCGTGACTCAAGATCGGTGGAAATCCTATTCGCTCGAAGAGCAAATCGAGCTCGTCCGAGCCTCTAAAGCTCCGTACCGAGAATTCCTCCGAGTTCCGGCGCTGAGCTGTGGTGTCTATACCCTGCCGGCCGGGGCCGAAGATCTGCAAGCCCCGCATGACGAGGATGAGGTCTACTTCGTCTTAAAAGGACGGGCCCGCCTCAACGTCGACGGCGAGACCATCGAGGCCGGTCCGGGCACTGTCCTTTACGTCGGCGCAACCCAGGGACACAGCTTCTTTGAAATTCAAGAAGACATCACCCTGCTGGTTTTCTTCGCAACCGGCGGCTCATCGGGTGGAACAGACTGAAGGGCGCGACTCGGGGAACTGACCAGACTCGACGCCGCACTCACGCCCGGATCTGCACTTTTTCGAAAAACCAACACCCACCGTGTTGAAGAGGAGGTTGGATCGCCCATGGGATCGATCGATCGCGGCCTGACTCATGTGGCCTTTATGGTTCAAAGCATGGAGGCCAGCATCGCTTTTTACGAGCGATACGCCCACATGTCCATCGTGCACCATCGGGCCGACAAAGACGGCCACGGACGCGTCGCTTGGATCTCGGACGGAACACGTCCCTTCGTGATCGTACTCATCGAGAGCCCCAACTCCTTTCCCGGAAGTGGATTCATTCCTCGGGCTCTGACGCACCTTCTGCCCCACTTCGCCCATCTGGGCGTGGCGTGTGACTCGCGAGAAGAGGTCGACGAAGCCTGCGAAAAGGCCCGGCAGGAGGGCATCCTCGAAATGGAGCCCCAGGACCTCGGCAAAACCGTGGGCTACTTGGGCTTGATTAGGGATCCGGACGGAAATAGCCTCGAGGTCTCCTACGGGCAGGAGGTAGGGCTCGCCGTCGCCTTGGGCGAGCGGTCAGACGAATGATGCCCAGAACCCCTGAGCCCGAGCTCATGAATCAAGCCGAACAGGTTCAAGCCTATGCCGATGCCGACTTTGAGAAACCACACGGGCAATTCATCAAACTCCTCGAGAAACGCGTCGGCCCCACTCGAACCCGAGGTCGAGCGCTCGACCTCGGCTGCGGGCCAGGCGACATCACCTATCGATTTGCCGAAGCAAGACCTGGCTGGTCGATCCAAGCCGTCGACGGGGCCAGTGCCATGATCGACTGCGCAAAGCGAGATCCCCGAGCGCTGAGAATGCCCGGTCGAATCCATTTTCTCTGCGAAAGACTTCCCGATTGGGAACCCACCGATCCGACCTTCGATTTGGTGATCTCGAACAGTCTCTTGCACCATCTTGCGGACCCATTTCATCTTTGGAATGCCATTCGAGACTTCACTTCACCCAACGCTGAGATTTTCATCATGGATCTCAAACGTCCGGCCAGCCAAAATTCGGTGAACTCGCTCGTCGAGCGGTATGCCGG
>JAQWNI010000041.1 GCA_029268645.1 Myxococcota bacterium | reverse complement strand
ACGATGTTCGAGGCCAGTTGGTGGCCTTTCGTGACCTGGGTGCCTTGGACCCGGAAGCGGATCTCGATGCCCTGGTGTCTTTGCTCAAACTTGATCAACCTGTGCGAGATCCGACCAAGATGTCCGGGGAGGAAATCGCTTCAGAAATCACGACGGTTCTGAAGGGGCTCATGAAGCAGGGAGCTCGGCTTCCGAAGCCGCTTATGTTGTACGCCAAGGGCATGCTTTTCTTCGACGGTGCTGTGGCTGAACTGGCACCGGATCTCGACATGTTTGCAGAGGTTTCGAGGATCTATCTCTATTTCGCGACTCACCACGCTGAGACGATTGCTGCTCAGATTGGGATCAACCCGAGCGAAAACGAACTCGATCTGACAGGAATGAAGGCTGGTCTGGGTCTAGAAGCCGACGCAGATTCCCTGACGCATCGCGAGCTTCAGGCGCGACGAAAAGAAATTCAGGAAAAGGTCGAAGGGTCCGGAGCGGGTCTTCCGGGACTTGATATTCGTTCCTGAGTGACTCCGCTCGGGCCTTCTTGAAAATCGACGGGAAGTGCGCGATTCAACCCGCGATGCGCTTCACGACTGAGCCTGGTAGAGGTTCATGACTTCGTTGAGCAATTGGATCGCCTCCGCCTTGGGCCGCTGAAAGGCGTTGCGCCCCATAATGCTGCCGAAGGCGCCGCCGGCGGCAATGCCTCGTATCTCTGCCAAGACTTCTTCGGTCCCCTTGGCGGCGCCCCCCGAGAAGATGACGATTCTCCGACCGTCAAAGGCACTTTGGATCACATGTCGAACGCGAGCGGCCAAGTCGCTGACGTCAATCGACTCCGACTCGTAAACCTTGCGGGCGGCGTCTTGTTCAATGTGCTCCGTCGGAGGTTTGACTTTGATGATATGCGCGCCGAGTTGGGCGGCGATTTGTGCCGCATAAGCGGCTACATCGATTCCGGTTTCTCCCTCTTTAGAAAGCCCGGACCCTCTGGGATAGCTCCAGAGAACGACGGCAAGGCCAGCCGCTTTGGCTTCTTCTGCAATTTCTCGGAACTCGCCGTACATCTCATTGCGGTTGGCCGATCCGGGGTAGATGGTGAAGCCGATGGCCGCGCAGCCGAGACGTAAAGCGTCATCAACGCTTCCGGTGACGGCTGGCATCGGATCTTCGGACGACCATAGACTGTCAGAGTTGTTGAGTTTGAGGATGGTCGGGATGCGGCCTGCGAATTGCCGGGCGCCGGCTTCCAGGAATCCAAGCGGGGCAGCGTAGGCATTGCACCCTGCATCGATGGCAAGCTGGTAGTGGTAGAGCGGGTCGTAGCCGGGCGCATTGGGGGCGAAAGAACGTGCAGGCCCGTGCTCGAATCCCTGATCGACGGGAAGGATGACGAGCTTCCCGGTGCCCGCGAGTCGGCCGCTTTCCATAAGCCAGCGTAGATTGCGGATGACACCGGGAGTGTCCGACTCGTACCAGCTCAAGATTTCGTCGACACGGTTTGCCATGGGATTGCCTCGTTTCTGGGTTGCTTTGAAGAGCCGAATATTGGGATCTTGGCCGATTGCGGGGCGCAAGTATACCCGCCTTAAAGCGGCGCTTTGGGAAGAATTTCGGCTTCGCGGAGGCTAGTGTGAGTGGCTTCGACCCAGTCAAGTGGGAGGAACGTCTAAAATGCATTTGGCCAATCGACACGTGGTGGTGACTGGGGGGGCTTCAGGGATCGGCCGTGCGCTCTGTCGGCGGTTTGCGGAGGAGGGGGCACGTCACGTGACCGTCGCGGATCTAAACCGGGCCGGCGCGGAGGCCGTCGCGGAGGAAATCGGAGGACTGGGCCTCGGTGTTGACGTGTCGAGCGCCGCGGCCGTCGCGGATCTCGTTGTGCAAAGCGAGGCCAGAGGGGGGCCGATCGACCTTTTCTGTTCCAACGCCGGGATTTTGGCTGTGGGCGGGGTGGAAGTTCCGGATGAGGAATGGCAGCGAATTTGGGAGGTGAATGTGATGGCCCACATTCATGCCGCCCGGGCGGTCTTGCCTGGGATGATCGAACGGGGCGAGGGGTACCTCCTCAATACCGCCTCTGCGGCGGGGCTATTGAGCCAGATCGGCTCGGCCCCCTATGCGGTCACTAAGCACGCGGCGGTTTCCTTGGCCGAGTGGCTTGCGATCACCCATGGGCGCCAAGGCATCAAGGTCTCTGTTCTGTGCCCTCAAGCCGTGGCGACCAATATGACGGCCGGGACGGACAGCGGTGGCGTTGCGGGGGTGGATGGGATGATTGAGCCTGAAGACGTCGCGGAAAGCGTGATAGCGGGGCTGGGGCGCGAGGAATTTCTGATTCTCCCTCACCCCAGCGTGGGAACCTACATGAAGAGAAAGGCCGGCGATTACGATCGTTGGCTCGAGGGGATGCGTCGGCTCCAAGATCGCTTTCCAGGCGGGATCTGACCCGTGACCCCAAGGGGGAAGTCGGGTTTTGGGGCCATGAGGGGCCGTTTTTAGGAAGAAGATAAGTTCCCCCCGAGGAATTATTTACAATACGCTACGTCTCGTATATTATTGATGCCTTGAACATGGAGGTAACCCGTGAATTTTGAATTCCCCGAAAACCAGCAGCAGTTCGTCAAGGAAGTCATCGCGTTTCTGGATGCCAATGACGATCCCGATGTCTTCGACGTGACCCGCGAAAATATGGCGCAGATCGTCGATACCCCGGCTCGCAGGGCCTTTATGAAGAAGCTGGCCGAGCGGGGTTGGTTGGGAATCACCTGGCCGGAAGAGCACGGCGGGCAGGATGGTGATGGCGTCTTCGAGTATCTGCTGAACGAACAGCTGGCGTACCGGGGCGGTCCCCAGATCGGTAAAGGCGTGGGGATCATCGGTAAGACTCTGATTCGCCATGGCAGCGAGAAGTTGAAAAAGGAATTTTTGCCGAAGATTCTCAACGCTGAGGTGGAATTCGCTGTGGGCTACAGCGAGCCGCAGGCTGGATCAGATGCCGCCAACATGCAGCTTAAGGCCACCCGTGACGAAGAGCGAGGAGGCTGGGTTCTCAATGGCCAGAAGATCTGGACCACGTCTGCGCACTTCGCGGACTGGTACTGGGTGGGCGCGCGAACCGACCCCAACAGTAAGCACAAGGGCATTACGGTTTTTCTCGTCCCCATGGATCATCCAGGCCTCGATGTGCACGCGACCTGGACGATTGGAGATGAGCGAACCAATGAGGTCTACTTCAACGACGTTTTCGTCTCAGACGACTACGTGGTGGGGGAGGTCAATAAAGGTTTTCAATACATTTCCGAGGCGCTGGACCTTGAGCGATTCACGATGTTCACCGTGTCTCCGATTCTTCAGAGATTGGAAGCGTTGATTGACTACGTGAAAAATGAAAAACGAGATGGCGAACCTTTAAAAGACGATCCGGTCGTTCGGGCGAAGATTGCTCAGCTCGCAACTCAGGTCGAAGTTTCTCGTGTCTTGGGATTGCGGTTTCTCAGTAAAGCTGGGGTCGGAAAGAAGCCGCCCACTGGCGAAGCCTCGATGTACAAACTGTTTGCGACGGGAACCTCCAAGAAGCTGGCCGACGCCTCTATGGATATCGCAGGCCCCGGTGGACAGCTCCGAGTGGGCACTGAGGAAGCGCCGATGAAGGGTCGGGCAGAATCAACCTACCGCTACACAGTGATTGACACCATTGGAGGAGGTTCTTCAGAGATTCAGAAGAACATTATTTCGCGTCGTCAACTTGGCCTACCGAAGAACTTCTGATTCAGGCGAAGCAAAATGGCCGAAATGACCCCTCAGCTTCAAGGCATCACCGTGCTCAATTTGGCGAGCGTGGGACCGGC
>JAQWNI010000040.1 GCA_029268645.1 Myxococcota bacterium | reverse complement strand
GGCGGCGGTCTTCACCAGGCCTTTCAAGACGTCGCGACTGACGTGATGCGGCGGCTGGGCAGTCCGATCATGTTGAACACGATCGGGTTGAATTGGGCGGGCCCGCTGATTCTCGATATGGGCACTGCTGAGGAACGGAATCGGTATATCTCCGGGATTTTGACTGCCGAAGATATCTGGTGCCAAGGCTTTTCCGAGCCCGACAACGGAAGTGATCTGGGTAATGCGCAAACTCGGGCGGTTCGGGACGGGGATGAATGGGTCATCAACGGAACAAAAACTTGGACGACCCACGGCAGCTACGCGAAGTACATGATCTTGCTGGCGAGAAGTATCCCGGATACGGCTAGGAAGTATGCCGGCCTATCTTTCTTTCTTGCTCCGATGACGGTTCCGGGTGTCGAAACGCGACCTATTCGCAAGCTGACAGGCGAATATGGGTTCACGGAGACTTTTTTTACAGACGCTCGTATTCCAGCCGACTGCTTGATGGGAGAAGAGGGGCAGGGCTGGGCTGTTGCGATGCGAACGCTTGAGTACGAACGAAATTCAAGGGGCGGGCAAGCCGGAGGGCTATCCATTGTGGCCCCGGATCACGGGGCGGTTGTGGCGTTGGCCCGCCGAGCCGAGCGAGATGGGGCCCCCTCCATTCAGGATCCGATTATTCGAGATCGCCTCGTTGAGTACATGATCGAGGCACGCGGAATCGAATTGATGCATCGTCGGATGGGAATCGGTCCTTTGAGTCAAGACCGACCCATGTCGATCCCGCTCTCGGGCAAGCTGATGAATTCTGAATTGACGCGGAGAATCAACGAGTTTGCGATCACCTTGTTGGGGCAGGGCGGTGCTTACTACGTGGGTGAGCCGGCGGCGGTGGACGGAGGGATCTCTCAGCGTGCGTACCTGAATGCCTTTTCGGCCACGATTGGCGGGGGCACCAGTCAAATTCAGGCCAATATTGTCGCCGAGCATGTCCTCGGTCTACCGAAGCACTGAGGGAGATTGGCGATGAGTAACCGTTCAGGACCCATTGGGCTCAGTGACGAGCAAGCGGCTCTCTTGGAGTCCGCGGCGAAGTATTGCAAGGATCAGTCACCGATTGACGTGGTTCGCGGGTTGATCGAAGACGAGCAGGGCTTCTCGGCTGAGGTCTTTCAGGAAATGGCCGAGTTCGGTTGGCTGGGGATTGCGATTCCGGAAGCCGATGGAGGAGCGGGCCTCGATATGGCGGAGGTGGTTCCGGTCGTGGAGCAGATGGGACGTCGCCTGATGGCCGGGCCTTTTGTCGCTTCGACCCTTGTCGCCCAAGCAATCGTGGTAGCCGGTACACAGTCTCAAAAGCAGAAGGTGCTCCCGGCTCTTGCGGATGGAGCGCCGGGTACGCTCCTGCTGTCGGAGCCCCATTGCCACTTCGATCCGCTGCAGATCCGTTGCCAAGCAGTTCGGAATCAGGATGGACTGATCCTCAGTGGCACGAAGTGTCTGGGGCTGGATGTCCCTGTGGCCCATTGGGCCCTGGTCTCCGCAATTTACGAGGGTGAGCCGGCTTTGGTGCTGCTCGACCAGGCTGCCCTGCAGTCGGCCTCGTTGCGGCGTGAGGTGGTGATTGATGAAACTCGCCGCTCCTTTCGAGTCGACCTCGATGGTGTTCGAGTTCCCTCCGATGCGCTGCTAGAGACAGGCCGTGTTCGCGATGCACTGGCTCGGCTGGAACTGACGGGGGCCTTGTTGGCTGCGGCTGAGATGTGTGGGGCTGGTCAGAGTTGCATCGACTACACCGTTGATTATCTCAACCAACGAAAGCAGTTCGGCCGTCCCATTGGTTCGTACCAAGCCCTGAAACACACCACGGTCCATGCTCATATTCAGATCGAGCAGGCGCGATCCCACCTTTATGCAGCCGCCCACGTCTTTGGCGGGGGAGTAGAGGCCGAAATTGCTGTTCGAATGGCCAAGGCAGCGGCCGGACCTGCTTTGGCTTTTGCGGCAGACCGTGCGATTCAGTTCCATGGTGGGTACGGGTTCACCTACGAGTGCGATGCGCAACTCTATCGTCGCAGGGCAATTTGGGGTGAAGCTCAGTTCGGAGATGCGATGTATCAACGAAGGCGCCTTGCCGATCTGATTCTTTAGGCCGGACTTCGTCTCGACGCGCCCGTTATTGTGTGAAGTCAGTTCCCTGCATCTTGGCCATTTCTTCTAGAAACCACTGAGGAAATTGGCCGACGAAGTTGGACATGTCCCAGAAGTCGCTCCACTTGATGATTTTCCCATCGCGCAGTTCGTGAAGAGTGACGAAACGATGCTGAGCGGTTTCTCCTGTCTTGAAGGTCCACTTCTCCGTGTGGTCGAGAAAGACGACATCGCCTTCAGCGGCCATGTGATGAAGAGACTGTTCCTGCTTTGTGATGTGATCCCAAGCGACAGAGAGTCGTCGCACGACGTTTTCGGGGCCAATCGCTCCTGCGTCTTCGGTCGGTACGTCTTCGTAGTGAACTTCGCTGTGAAGGCAGCTCTTGAGCAAGTCGAAGTCAAAATCTCCGAGCGCCTTCCACATTTTTTTTACGATGGCCTTGTTGTTCTCTAAGAGATTAAGCTGATTCATGGGGTTTCCCGTTTTTTAATTCTGAGGTTTCCGGAAGCGGTCTGCCTTAGGGGGGATGGGCGAATCGTAAAGAAGATCCCGTTTGCTTTGTCAAATACGTTCATGCGATTTTCGATGATTCGGCCGACTGAGGCAAGTGGGTGATCGAGGGGCTTCTGGGAGAGTGCCGACCATCGGCTTTTTGAGGACGCCCTTCGCCCGAGCAGTCCGACGCGGAAAAAAATCGGAAGATCAAGTGCCCTCAATTGAGTGCCAGCGTGGAACTTGTCTTGCGCATCGGTGCTCTCCAGCGGAGCAGAGAGTGTTTTTGATGATGCTGTACACGATGGACGAAAAGTGTTCGGTCGCCTTGTAGGCGCTGGATCTGTCCGGATGGGGGAGAGGGGCCTGAGTGACAGCAAGCTTCGGCCTGAATGTTCGGGATCGAGATCAGCGGGATGTTGGTTTATTGACTCGGCGGAGGACTGGCAGGCTCCATGCGGTCGAGTCGTCGCAAGGATCCGTTCGTCTTTTCGGTGATTGAGGCGGTCGTGAAGCCTTGCTGTGAGAGCCAGTCGAGAAGGCGTTGATTGGTCTCGCCGGCCCATCCATTCAGGTCGACGTCGAGATACCACAGCCGATTGATCGACTTGAGCTCCGGAAAGTCCAATTCGCTTTGGTTCCACTTCAATTGAATCCACCGCGGGTCCATAACTTTGATTCGGAATCCATCTTTAGGGAGACCGATGTATCGCATGGGGAGGTTCCCGTAGTAGCCGACTGCAAAGTGGGCAGGTCGTGAAATAATTACAAATTCATCGCTTGCTCGGGTGGTCTCGAGAAGACTCACGAGTTCGGCGTCAGATCGGGCAGGATAGGGTGTGGGAGCGGGGCGTGGCCGGACGACTTGGATCAGAAACATCGCCAGAGAAAGTCCAGCGAGCATTGAGGCGATGACGACTCTCCTCTGGGCCGCGAAGCGATTCAGCCCAATGCCTAAGGCGAGTGAGACTAAACAAACCGTGACGGGATAGGAAAATATATCGGTTCGAATGCCCCCAAATGGGTAGACGCCCAACAAGGCGCCGGAGAGGGCCAGCGTGTAGAAACTCGAGAAGAACGCACCGAGCCAGCGACTGGGCCGATCGATCCACAGCACGAGTAGGCTGATCGCGACGAGGAGTGTTCCGAAGGCGGGCTCGACGAAAGGGAGCGCGTTCCCCATGGCTTTGGTGAAGCCATACGGCCCGCTTGAAAAGAAATATCCGATGAGTCCGTCCGCTGTCCATTCGGGGAGAACGCCCCGTAGCCGCCAGAAAAAGTTGACGTCTCCCCGACTTTGAGCGCGTAGGCGGAACCAGTAGTAGCCCAGCCAGATGAGGTCGAGGGTCAGAGTGGGGAGGGCCCGGTGGAGAGCGAGGCTGAGTGGGGGACGTTCTCGGACCCAGCTTCGAAGGAGGCTGATGTGCAAAATCGGAGCGGCCACGAGAATCGATGCATAAGAAAGGAGAGTCGCGATCGTTGTGGGAAGAATCTGACGCCACGAAGGCGCAGCGGCCTTTTGAAGAGCGGAGAGGCCAAAGATGAGGACCCCCACAACGATGAGGGCATCCCAAGAGAATTGCTTCACGCGCATCGAATAGCCTACGGCGACGGGGCTCATGGCCAAAATGGCGGCGGCGACAAGGCCCAGGGGAGGGAGTTTTGTTTCCCTTTGGATCAGCCAACCCAGTAGGAGGGGGGCGAGAAGGCCACAAAGCATCGGGAGCAGTTGGAGTCCTCTTTCGGGATCCGCGTCGAGATACGACATGCCTTTGAGGGTCGCAACGAAACCCATTGGGACGGAAGCCCGATATTCAAGCCATTCCCTGGGCCCCGTGAAGCGCACCAGAGCCGCAACCCATTCGTCGTCGTACCAGAGTGAGGGGGGGTCGAGCAACGGCATTCGAATCAAAACGCCCGCTGCAAGAATCAGGGCATAGCCGATGAAAAGACTGAGTCGCGCGGTTCCTTCGCTGCTCACTTTCATCGGTTTTCTCGGCGGAAACTATAAAGCACTTGGCGGAGCCAATGGTCTTGGGGGTATTCCGGGTCCGCTGTGCCGAAATGATCCGGTCGTCCAGCGTGCAGCTCGGCGGTTCCGAAAATCCAGTCGAAAACAGACAGGTTGTTTCCAAAGTTGCGACGTTGGCAATCCGGGTCCGCCGAATGGTGCCAGGCATGCATTTCGGGGCCCACGAAAAAGTAGATCAGCGGTCCCATTCGGATCCTAGAGTTAGAGTGGGCCAAGCTTGCGATCGTGGCGTCGAGTGTGGCCAGGGCCAGTAGCGCGGTGTCGCCTGCTCCGAGGAAAGCCAGGGGCAGCAAATAGATCAACCGATCGAGAATTTTTTCAAGAGGGTGGAATCTCACACTTGAAAACCAGTCGAGCCCCTCCGAGCTATGATGCGTTTCGTGGAGCCGCCACCACCACCCGAAGCGATGCTTCGCTCGATGGGTCCAGTAGAAGATGAAATCCAGAACGACGACGACTGCGACAAACTGGATCCAAACCGGCTGATTTGTCAAAACGCCGAAAAAGCCCGGTGGTAAAAACTGTCTGCCGAGTTCCGTGACCGAGATCGCGAGGACGCCCGAGAGGCCGGCGCGAAGCACAATGTTGATCACGGTGTGAAGGGTGTCTGTGAAGAAGCCGGTTCTAAAAAAGGCCTGAGGTCGGGCAGGATAGAGCCGCTCGATCACGATGGCCGTCAAGGCAATCGCCGCGAAAATGATGAGCATCACCATTGGAAGAGCTCAGTGTTTATGCGGAGGGTCAGGGTTGCCATGAGAGTCGCAAGGTTTCAAAACCAGCGGACCGCGCCCGGTTCCGCGGGAGACTGACCGATCAGTGCTCCGAGAACGAAGCGCACTTTTAAAGCCAGCCGGATCGGGAAACGGCTTGCAAAGTGAGTGCTCCCTCGGGCGCGGCAGGTGTCACCCGTCGGCTTAAATTCCACGTGCACTGTAGAGGGGTGCTCTTGCGAGAATCAGCGAACGGTGTGTCGATCGTCGGGAAGAACGGGGGCGGGGACGTCTGCTTCGCCAAGAGCCTCCCGGAGGTTGATCTCGATCATGGTGGACAACTGGCAGAGAGGAAGATCGTTTACTTCTTCGCCAAAGGGGTCCTCAATCTCGTCTCCGACGGCATCGAGTCCAAAAAACGCATAGGCGATGAGGCAGACCACGATCGGCGTCGCCCAAAGGGTCGTGCTGACAACCCCAAAAGGCAGGCCGAAGCAGTACACCGCAACGATCCGGTGAATTAAAATCGTATACGCGTAGGGGATGGGCGTGTTTTTGATTCTCTCGCACCCCCCTTGGATGTCTGTGAACGATGTGAGCTGTTCCTCGAGAAGGGGAAGGTGATAGTCGCTGAGCCAGCCTCGCTTCCTCGCTTCCTTGATTCGAGCACTGGTCCGCTGGAGGATGGCCGCGGGTACGTTGAGTTGCTGGCCGATCTCGGTCACCTCCCGATGGCCGAGGAGGGGTTCCAGTTCGGATAGATCGTCTGTTTGCTGTCGAAGGTGCAGTCGGAGCGAGTGAACGTACGCGATGGTGCGATGGACCAATTCGGTTTGCAACTGTTTCATTGCGCCGGGGTTCGGCTCCGAGTGCCCCGTCGCGTGGTCGGTGATGACGTTCAGGCTCATGCGAGAAAATGAGCGAGAAGTGTTGACCAAACTTCCCCAGAGTTTTCGGCCTTCCCAGTAGCGGTCGTAGGCTGCGTTGTTTCGAAAACCGAGAAAAATGCCGAGCGCGAGGCCGACGAGGGAAAACGGTGCGATGTGAAGATCGAGTACGCCGTCGCCAAACTCCATCAGGTGATAGGCGGTCACCCCGAAGGCGATCAAGGTGACGACCGTCAGGCGCAATCGGATCTTAGACAGGGCGCTGCCGTGAAAATGAAGGAGGCGGCGCCCCCAGCTCTCGTCTCGGGGTTGAATGATCATTGCCCGTTTGACCATACCATCAGCCCAAGGCGGGGCGCCAGGGGAGGGGTCAAGTACTCACTCTTTACTTGAGGTTTCGCCTGACGCTTCGCAGCCAACCCACCAGCCTGTTTTTTGCGCTTGGCTTAATGAATCGTGCCCAGGCGAGCGTCTTGATGTCGGTGGAAAGAGACTGCTTGTAGCGTGGGGTCAAGTCTTCGCCGGCAAGGAAGTGGTATTCCGAAAAACCACGATCGAGGCATTCTTCTATGGCCGTGACATGAGTGGCCAATCCAGGTCGAAGCCGATTGTCGTCTTCGTAGCGGAAGCCCGATTGATAGAAAAGAACTCGGCCCGCATCGACAAAGCTGTAAAGCAAACCGATGGGAAGGTCGCCCGCCGTAACACGGGTCATCATGATTTCACCATAATCGAAACTCGATCGGATCAAGATCTCGTGAAAATGGCAAAATTTCTCGGAGGCAAATGCTCCGCTCTTGCCTCGGGCGGTCCAAGTGGCTTGATGAAAGCTTTTTAACTCAGAGAGCATCTCGAGCGCCCGTTCGGCCGAGCTCGCGATTTCGATACGGACTTCACCGCGCTTTGCATACGCATTGAGCGTCCGGTTGACCTGCCCCCGGGTGTTTTTACTCAGCGCGGCATGTCGATAGGTCGCTGTACTATTTCGGATCTCGTCGAGCTCGATATAGGGGTCTTCACTCGATGCAATTTCCGCCGTCCAGTCAGGGAGGGCGAGCTGAAGCAAGTCGAGGTCTTTGTTTGCGAGGCCCGAGGCGAAAAATTCGTCGATCCCTAATTCTGGGAGCAATTGGGCAAGGTGTTGGGCAATTTCAGATTCTGCGCCGGGTTGAAAGAGCACGCCGTTGTATTCTGCCGAGACCCCGGAGCCTTCCTCTTCTCCGGCAGTATTGAGATAGGCGCGCTGGAGCGGGATCGTTTTCAGGAGGGTTCCCGTTTTTCGAGTAAGCAGGCACGCGGCACGTAGAGAGTTTTCCTGATGGGCACTGAGGATCTCTGTGCCAAGATCTTCGCCGAAGACTTCGAGCCAAGCTGCGCACCAGCGCCGGGAGCGAAAAAAAGAGATCTCCGGGGCGGTAAAGAGCGAGTCCCAATCCTTTTCGATCTCGGCCCAGCTTGATCTTGAATATGCGACGCGTTGCCAGTCCAGAACGAAGTCCCTATGCGCGGAGAGGCTTGCTCCCCCAAAATATTCGCGCCAATGCTAACAGGGATTCCTTGTGTTGGGGCCTCGTCCAGCCCGGAATAGAATTTCCCGGGCCCCACTTCCGGAGGTGAACCTTCGGTGGGACCTCGGGATTCGCGGTCCAATTGGGTCAGTGGGCCAAGCGGGAGCCGCCAAGAGTCTTCATTGAACGTCCCTCCTTGAGGAGGGCGTCGAGGGCTTCAATCTCGTCGGAGGAGGGTGGGCGAGGTGTGAATCCATCGGAGGCGAGGTCGACCTCAAGAATGGGTGTGGAGGAATCGCCGGAGGATGCCAACGGCGTAAAGCAGTCTTCGCAGGGGTTCTCGGCAAGATAGGTTTCAAAAACCTGCTTACGGTGGGGGATGAAGGATCTCTTGAGGGCCTCCGAGATTTTGAAATGATCACGCCCACCAATCTGTTCCGTCTCGTCCTCGGTGACATGGACAAAGCCCAAGGACGGGGGCCAAACGAGACCGTCACCCAAGAGGTTTGCGGGTGCTTGATTGCTGAGCTGATGGCAGCCTGCGCAGGACTGGGTCTGGGAGCGCCGGATGATGTCAATGGGATCGAGGTCGCTCCCGATGCGCCGGAGTTGGAGGTCGATTCTTTGCGCGAATCGGCCGCTGGGGTCGAAATGGGACACGTAGTCATTCTCGGCGCCTTGGGAGTTGCTCTGCCCTGCATTGAAACGATTAGAAATTTCGTTGAAAAATGCATTTAAGTTCGGTTCGGCGAGCGATTCAACCTGTGTGAGAAAGTGTCGCATGAAGAGCCGTTTTTGGATGTCCATCGGAGTTTCATCGAACAATTCTCCCCATGGGTTGGTCTTTACCGACACGGGCATGAATTGGAGGGAACATGTGGCCTGGGCGCTGGCGCAGAATTGAACGAGTTTGTATTCGCGCAGCTGCCAGACGACCGAATTGCCGTTGCTGTTCAGGAATTGGTTGGTTCGAATCTGGCCGGCACCGGGTGCAAAATGACCGATTTTAATCACTGGCTCGACGCCCTCTCTGGGAAGACCGTTCAAGAAAAATCCCCTTAGCCTGGCCGCTCGAATCCCGGGATCGTCGATGCTGGATAGTTCCGCCCAAAAATCTGCGATCGCCCGGCAGCCGCCGGTTTCGCAGCCGGGATTTGGATTTGGCAAGACCGCCTCGAATATGACGAGATTGCGTCGCAGCCTCTGTTGGGCGCCGGAATGTCGAGCAAAAATGATGCGAAACTCTCCGCAATTCGAGCCATCTTCGGGCATCAAGTCCATTCTGTTCACGAGGGCAATGGGCTCGTAGAAGCTGGGAAGACCGGGGTCGAAAGGATCCACCGCGACTTCACTCCCCTCGCTTCGAGGGCATTCGATGGGAAATCCATTTAGAGTCGGATCGCCCTGTGCATTGGTGACGCTGTCGCAGTGAACCCCCATCCCCAGACCCGGGGAGAGATTCTGGGTGTCCCACCACTGCTGCCAGAGGTCGATCGGGCGAAGGCCGGGAATCTGACTTTCGCGGGTCAGTCGTCTCAGGATCTCTTCGAGGGAGACCGCATTCTGGACGACGTCGACTTCCGTGACGAACAGAGACTTTCTTGCATCCAGTCGAGGGTCGGGCTGTACGCACTGAGGCCCCGAAGCGATGGGAATGACTTGAGCCAGGGCGGGTCCAGTCAGGAGAAGCTGACAGAGGAGCAGCGAGAGCAGTTTCCGAGGGCGCATGGGCATTTCCTTTCAAGGAGGACTTCAGCCAATTCAGCTCAGGATTTGGGGTCGACGTGTGGCCCCATACCCCCTCAACACCGAGGCGAGAGATTGGTTGCGTTTCGAAACGAAAATTCGTATCAGAGCCCGAATGCGCCTCGTTCGTCGGCTTTGAGTACTCTTTCACTCCGCTGAGGCCAGAAGCTTTCAATAAAAGGGGGACACGTGACGGGCGGAAAGGCGACCGAGCGATGGGGAATCGTCCTTCTGCTTCTGGCTAGTTTGATCCAGGGGGGGTGCGACGAAACGCTGAAAGAGCGCTCCCCCCGTCCCAATATTCTCTTGATCGTCGTCGATACGCTTCGGGCCGATCATGTCGGTGTTTACGGGCATTCTCGGCCGACGACACCAGAGATCGATGCATTGGCCCAGGAAGGAAGCTTCTTCCGGCAAGCGTATGCCCAGTCGAGTTGGACTTTGCCCTCGATGACGACTTTATTGACGGGACTCTTTCCCCACCAGCATCGGGTCGGTCGCGACCCTGTCGAGCCGAGACTTTTTGGCCGGTTGGCGCCGGAAATTCCAACGCTGGCCGAGCGCCTCGGAGAAGCGGGCTATGCCCGCGGCGCCATTGTGAACAATACCTTTCTGGCGCCGGAGTTCGGTTTAGCGAGAGGATTCGACACCTACGATTATCAGGGCGCTACCAAGTGGAGGATTCGCTCGGCGGAACAGTCGGTGGATGCGGCCCTCGAATGGGTGGGGAATCAATCGGCCCCCTGGTTCCTCGTCGTTCACTTCATGGAGCCACACCTCTTTTATGATCCTCCGGAATCCGTCCGCGGGACTTTCACGGGAGTAGGGCCGGCCCCCGTGGAGGTTCCCTTTGGGACCGACTCGGCGGTGGCGCAGATTCGGAACTCAGGGTTGAAAGCGGAAGAACGGGATTACGTCGAGAAACTCTACGATGAGGAAATCCTATACGTTGATCGGGAGGTGGGGAGACTCGTGGAGCGCTTGCACGCCGAACCGGGTGGGGAAAACCTGATCGTGATCATCACCGCGGACCATGGCGAAGAATTTTTTGACCATGGTGGCTTTGAGCATGGCCACACGTTGTACGGCGAATTAATTCGTGTTCCGCTCGTGATTCACGGCCCGGGTTTGACTCGAGGCGAAGTGCGGGGTGTGGTCCAACACGTTGATCTGAGTCGAGGGATTCTGGCCCTTGCGGGTGCTTCTCCGCAAGGACTTCCCGATGGGATCGACCTTTTCGGCTTGGTCCGAAAAGGGCAATCGCCCGAGTCCTCTCGCACGGCTTTATCCGAGAACGTTCTGTATGGGCCGCCTCGGGCTAGTCTCTCCGAATCGAATCGTCGTTTGCATCGACGTCTGGATCGACCGACGGGGGAAGTTTGGGAGTTGGATGCCGACGGACTTGAAGTC
>JAQWNI010000039.1 GCA_029268645.1 Myxococcota bacterium | reverse complement strand
ATCTCCCTCGACAGTCATCTGACAGCTGTATTCCTTGCCGGTATCCGGATCCAGAATCCGCCCGCCCTCCCACTGGCCATCCTTTTGCTTCATGCCCCAAAGAATACGCAGACCGACCACCGGCGTATCTTTCAGCGATCCGGGGCAGAGTTCGCAGACAGCATTTCGATCGGTGTCTTTTCTCAGGAGCTTGACAATTTTGCCGGATAACCGATCGCCATCCTCATAGATCCGAACGATCGAGGTCGGCGTTTTGCCGTCATCGTCGATAGCCTCCCAATCGCCCACGGGCGAAAGAGTCGCCGCCTCGGCGGAGGACCCGCCGAGCAGAATCACGAGTATGACGAACGCGCGTCCCACTACGGAACCGAAACGCACTCCCCGCTTCCAGTAAACTTGGCGTCGCCCGACTGGGAATAGCAATATGTTCGACCTGCAGGATTCCCTCCTGAAGGAGGAGTTTGAAAATTCTGCACACTTGTCCAACTCGAAGTGCCCCCATTCTCTTCCCAAGAAAACCAAGACAATCCGTTGATGGTGATATCGCTTGAATTATTTGTATAGCGGCCTTCATACCAGCCGCTGTCGTTAAAGATCACGGCGTGTGCACCGTTTCGAGCGTTGAACACGTCACCAGTGTTCGGATCTGAAACGGCGGGAGAAGGTAAGCACGGGACAACATTCGGATCTGAAGGAGGCTCCTCGCAGCGTCGATCCCAACAGCTCAACCCATCGACTGTGAGCTGCCCGATGCCGTAGACGGCAAAGCACTGCCCATATTGATAGAAATCGCTCCCGTTTCCTTGACCGCGAGCACCAGAGTAAACCGCACCGACATTCCTAAAGACGGCTCGAGACTCTGTTTTTTGGTCGGCCCAAAGCGCGAGACCATCGTCACCGCTGTTGGCGACCACTACATTTTCGACGAGGGCATCATACACATACCTCAGATTCAAACCGTCACTGGTCGTAGTTATGCTGGATACATTGCTGACGAGCACATTATCGACGTACGAACCGTCGGGCGTCGGAGCAACATAGACGGCCAGTTGCGAGGCACCCCAGTCAGCCTTTTCCTCTGGAGAAGCCTGGATGACATCCACTGACCGCGCGCCCTCTGCGTTAGTCAACCTTGGGTCATTGAGACGAATATTTTTGATGGTGATATTCTTCAACGCAACGGGAGGGGCGCCTCCAGTGCTCGCGACGTCTACATACCCGCCCGTGATCCATTTTGTCGAGTCTGGATAAGCAGCATTGCTGATCTGACTCCCCGCGAGCGTTCCGCTGTTGCCTCCGCCGGCGTTGTAACAGCCCGTCTCCACCCCCGTACCTCCATACTGTGAGATACATCCGGGAGTTTCAAAGGCGCCGCCCCCACACAAGTTGCCACTTTCGGCCGGTCTCGCGAGATTATTGCCCTGAAAGACAAAATCTTGGGCAGTCGTGTCGTTATGCATCAAAAATCCGATGCGCCCATACTTCGCACTCAGCGGCTCCTCTAAGGTATTCGCGTCACAAAATGGAAAGCTGGCTGCGTTAGCAGACGTCACCGGCGCTTGGTTGGTTCCTTGGGAACTTGTAGGAAACTTGTAGCCCTCCCCGGCAACGAAGAGCGTGTACTCGGATTCGTTCAGCGCCGCAGTTTTCTCAGCGGGGTCGGTTCCATTGAATGGGACCGGCTTGGCGCCCACGATGGTGGTGGTGGGTGCCACCCAAACCTGTTCCTTGATGGTGAAGATGCCGGCGGGGAATTGGAAGGTTCGTGGGCCGCCCACGGACGACTTCGCACAGGTGATTTTCGGCCCGCTCGCCCCCTGGTCCGTCAGGTAATATTCGGCGCCGAACGTTGTCAGGGTCCCGCATGCGCCCTGGTCAAACATCGGAGGCTGACAGTTAGCAGCGGTCAACTTCTCCAAGCTGGTCGGGCCGCCCGAGGCCGGGATGTCGGACACGCCGTAGTCTTCGTCCCCGTCGATATACGGAGGCTGGATGCATTCAATAATCGACTGCCAGTTCATCTGGACATCAGTGCCAGATGGATCCTTGTAACCGGCCAGGAGCGGCTGACCGTTTTGTTCGTAGAGGAGAAAATATTCCGGGCTCGACGGAGAACCTCCGGAGCCCCCACCACAGGCCAGTAGTCCGCCAGCCACCCAAAACAAAAGCACCGCCCCGACCCGACTCCACTGCATCTTCTTCTCCTCTGGAAGTGGCCAGCGACCCCCAAGACTCGGTGGCGCCAGCGTGATGCTGGCGAAGTTAGCACCCATGGATTCGGCCCGTCACGGACATTTTTTCTTCAATCAGCCGCCTGAGTGCGAATAAGTGTGGTGTCACGTGGCTTGTAGAGTTTTTTCTAGAGGGAACCGATCCTGAATCGCTAGGCTCCCACCGAGGCTGCGAAGGCAATTGAGCCAACCCAGGCCCGCAAGGACGGAGAACAGCAGCGAGGATGAATAAATGAGACTTCTCCGATTGACGTTGGCCCTTGCCGTCCTGGCGATCGGCTGCACCCATGGAAAGATCGAACCCCTCGGCGAACCCGGCCCCATCGTGGGGAAAATTCGCTCGGTTTCGGTTCGCATCGAATCCGTCTCGACGGATCGGCTTCGGGTTTACGAAGAGCTCAATGGCAACGAGATCATCAAGCGAGACGTAACAGCCGCACTTCAGAAGGCCGGCCGGTACGACCCATCGGGGCAAGTCGACCTCGAAGTCGTTGTCAACAACTTCCGACTCCGGTCCGAAGGAAACGCTTTTTGGGCAGGTATCTACGGCGGCGTGGACAAGCTCGAGGGCAGCGTGCAATTTAGAAGCCCGACTACTGCGCCGAGGTCCTTCAACTTTGCACTCTCCGGCTCGGAACACTGGTATTCCGAGTACGACCGCGGAGACCGACTCGATTCTTTTGGCCGAATTTTGGGCGAAAAGATCGTGAGCGTTCTAAATCCGTAATTGACAGTGTATTCAAATCGCGCCGATCCCCGGCCCTCCGAAGTCTCAGGCCCGGTAGCGAACCTCCCGAGCCATCCCTGAAGCCAAGTGGTAGAGGTTGTGGCAATGGAAGAACCACTTGCCCGGATTGTCGGCGGTGAACTCGAAATCAATCCGCTGACGCGGACCGATGGCAAAGGTGTCTTTCATCGGCGCCCGGGGCTCGGCCCACTCGCCGGGCTTCGGCAGCAGTCTGAAAAAGTGGCCATGCAGATGCATCGGGTGATACATCATCGTCTTATTGGAAACCCGCATCCGCACCCGATCGCCGGCGTTCACCCAAAGCGGCTCGGCCCGCCCCTTGGGCGAAAAAGCTTCGGGATAGTACTGGCCGTTGATCGACCAGAGATAGCCCTTCATGTCGCCCCCCAACTCGATATCAAAGGTCTTGACGGGACCTTCCGGCAGAATCGTCTCATAGGGAGAACGTAGGGCCGCATAATCCGCAGAACCGATGCTGCGGGGCCCAAAGGCAGCCTTCCCGGTTGTCACCGTGGGCGCCACATCCGGCGTGTGAATCACACCCACAACTTGGTGCTGTGTCCCCAAGGCGGCTGCGTGCAGCATAAAGCGGCCGGACTCCTTGACTGTGACAAGAAAGTCGTACCGCTCCGCTGTACCGATCACGATATTGTCTCCACGAATCGGTTCAATGGGTTGCCCATCGGTCGCGATCAGTTCCAGTTCATGACCCTCCAGACCCACACGAAAAAAACTGGCCGTCGAGCCATTGATGAGTCGAAACCGAATCCGCTCGCCAGGCCGAGCCTCGAAAGTCCAGGGGGCCTTGTTCGATTGGCCGTTCATCAGATAGCCGGGATAGTTCACGTCGATATTGAAAGGCTTTTCACCCGGAAAGGGGTATCCCCCTTTCGGGGCCGGCTCAGTGGCCGGTGTCGAGGGGCGCTCGCCTCTAAACTGGGGAATCACGCCCTCCGGCGATTGATTTAACCAGTCGGACAAGAAAACCACGGCCTCACGGTCGTAAGCATGGGGCTCATTTTTGGCTTCGATAATCAGGGGACCATGCAGGCCTGTTTGTTCCTGAAATCCATAATGAGAGTGATACCAATAAGTCCCCGCTTGGAGAATCGGGTACTCATAGTAAACCGACTCGCCCGGATCGATGGGATATTGCGTGATCCCCGGGACCCCATCCATATAGTTCGGGACGATCATGCCATGCCAATGCACAGTGGTGGGTACGGACATTTTATTCTCAACGAGAACCTGAAAACGTTCGCCCTCGCGAAAACGCAGCTCGGGTCCGGGCAACTGGTCATTGACCAAGGTCGCAGCGGTGGCCTCTCCCAGCGGAGCCACAGTTTTATCCGTCAACGAGAGCGTGACTTCGGGACGCGTCTGAGCGGGGGGACTCGTTTGGGCAGCCGGCGCCGGAACAGAACCTGCTCGGCCGCCAGAAAAGGCTAGGGCTTTCCCTGCAAAGCCCATCATCAAGGGTAAGCTGGCCCCGGCCAACAGAGCTTCTCGTCGAGAGACCCTGACCCCCGTCTGTTCTTGATCGATCGATTTATTTTCGCTGTCGTTTTTCTTCATCGGGACTCTCCTGGGTGGAAGAAAATGAAAGCGGGCCAGTTCCTGCTTGACCCTACAAGTTGACGGTCAATAGAAGATAGAAGGTCATGACGTTGCCGAGGGCGGCCGGGCTTCCCCCTCCGGGAGATCGCATCCAGAGCGCTCCGGGCTGAATGGACAAATACGGCGTGGCTTGGACGATATAAAAAGCCTCCACCGAGCCCTCAGAGCCTCCAGAGGCGCCCGGTGCACCGCTCCTCAACTCTGATTGGTAAATACCGGGCTGATCGGTGAACTGGGTGTAACCGCCCATCAAACCGACGGCATCCGCTGGGCGCTTTGGGAAAACCCCGGTGGCGGAGAAACCGCCCATCAAGGACCAATGCACAGGGTTCTTGTCCGGATCGCTCCAACCGAACTGACCAAAGAATCGGACACCTCCACCTTCGGAAGCATTCGTGGGCCCCGAGGACCAGAGCGTCTGATCCCACTCGACATAAAAACCGTGGACATCTCGAACGCCATTCGGGTCACTGCCCTGCGTCGCCGTCAGACCAGTCTGCACCCAACCCCCCACCCCAAGACGACCCGGGCGCGTCGCATCGAGGTGCCATCTAAAATTCGCCTGAGCGATCACGAACCAAAACCCTTCATTCTCAAAAAACGTGATCGGGCCGGTCCCTAGCGGCGACCTCTCCGGGGTTCCCGTCACGACGTTATAAGACGCCGGCGTGCCATCAAAAAGGGCCGCCTGAAAATCGAAGAAGTCAAAAGGCGCTGCCCGCAGAAGCAGCGCCACCGTCTCATTCGGATAGGTGGGAAAGAAGGGGTTCAACGTTGAGGTGTACATCGAGATGTTGTTCTGAAAACCTGCCGCGGCACCCACCGAAGAGAAAGTGAGATTGCTATCCATCTTTCCGAATTCAAAAGCGAGGCGATCATCGAAGAAAGCCTGGCGATAAAACAGTTGCGCAATCTCGTAAACCATCGACTGAGAACTGTCGATAAAATTCGTATTGCTGCCCACATAGGATCCGGAAGCGTCATAGTCACCGGTCGGTGAAAACGGGCTGTTATACCAATTGAAAAATTCCCAATCAAAAAAAAGTGTTCCGCCCTCCCAGCCAAAGAGGCTTTCGGTGTCGACGGTGATCGTCAAACCAATGGGCTGACCGCCATAGAAGCCTTGATTGAGCCCACCCGACCAATTGCCCGTTGAGATCGAGACGTAACGGATTCCGAAAGCAAAGCCATGGTCCCCAAGGCTGTTGCGGACGCCGAACCAATCTCCCGTGAGGGTGCCGCTTCCCCAATCGTGGTATTGCCGGAACCACTCCGTCGGCGCCGGTGACTTCACACTGGGAGAAAGGTAGGGGTTGGGCTTCTCGAGGACGTCGAGTTTCTTGCGCTCTGGGGGCGCGGGATCGGCCACGGCCCGGCCCGGCCCGAAGCTCAGCAGGCTCACGAGAATGGCGAAGGCGCAGAGATGAATCGTCCACGGGGTCATGCAGACGTCAGGCCCCTCAGTGTAAAAAGGCCAAT
>JAQWNI010000038.1 GCA_029268645.1 Myxococcota bacterium | reverse complement strand
CCATTAGGCGCCCCGGCATCTCTGCCGGGTCGAGGGGCGGAGGGGGACCTTCGGCATCCAGACATTCGATTTCGACTTCAACGGGTTTCTCGCTATTTCGGTCGAGATAGGTTTGCCTGAGCAGAATTTGCCGGGTCTGTTCGGTCATGCGGAGCCAGTTTCCCGGTTGCTCTTCCTGGCTTGCAATGATTTCAAACGAGCCATCGGGCTCAAGTTTGAGTTCGGCGTCGTTGAGATGCCCCGCTCCCCCGGTGATCTTGTCTTTCGCGGCAAAATTTTGATTTTGAGCGGCAAAGCTCATGTAGTGGATGGTGCCGCGCGTACCGCGTATTCGGTAAGTGAAGGCGGGGTTGACGCTGGCGCTCACGTAATAGTTGTCGGGATTGTCGAGGCCCATCCGGACACCATCGGGCATGGTCCGAAATCGGGGATAGAGCGGCCCAGGATTTTCCACGAAGGAGAAGAGGCCAGCGCGGAGCAAGCGGGCCAAATAACGCAAGCCTTCTCCCCGATCGAAAAGGCTGGTCTCGAGATCTTCTCGAAGCAGAACATTCCCCGCCTTCTTGAGGAGGTCGCAAAATTCGTTCCAGGCTTCAGCATTTTGGACCTGGTCGATCGGCTCATTCGGCATGATGTTTCCCCTTGCATGAAGAAGCTGAACGATATCTGTGGGCCGGGGCTTCCACAAATGCGAATCTCCCTCGGGACACGAAGTCCTTGGGCTGTGTAGAATTGGTCTTCCAAAAAATTGAGAAGCGCAGCCGGGCCGGTTGGACGGATGGCACGCTGAAAAAGAGTCAGAGGAGGGGCAAAATGGATCCCGAAAAGGTCCTGCAGGCGATGAATCTGGATGAGAAGGCGCTCTTGACCTCTGGTGCGGACATGTGGTCGACCCCGGCCATCGAACGCGTCGGGATTCCATCGATCCGGGTGACCGATGGTCCGAATGGTGCCCGGGGCTCTTCCCTGCTCGGACTGGGGGAGGCGAGCGCCGTTTGTGTCCCGTGCGGTGCAGCCCTGGGCGCGACTTTTTCCCCCGAACTGGTCGAGCGAGTTGGCGTCATGCTGGGTGAGGAAGCGAGAACCAAGTCGTGCCGTGTCCTGCTGGCGCCGACCATCAATCTTCACCGTTCTCCTTTGGGTGGGCGGAACTTCGAGTGTTACTCCGAGGACCCCCTTCTTTCCGGGAAAATTGCCGCGGGGTTCATTCGTGGAGTTCAGTCGCAAGGCATCGCGACGACCGCGAAGCATTTTGTTGCCAATGATGCTGAGTTCGAGCGCCAGACGATCAATTCCGTCGTGGATTCTCGAACCTTGCGGGAAATCTATCTGCGGCCATTCGAAATTGCCGTCAAAGAGGGTGGGGCTCTTGGAATTATGACCGGATACAACCGGTTGAACGGAACCTGGTGTGCAGAGCACGCAGAGTTGCTGAACGGAATTCTTCGTCAAGATTGGGGTTTTGAGGGCTTCGTCGTCACGGATTGGTTTTCTGCAGGCTCGACGGTGGGTTCAGCGAAAGCGGGTCTGGACCTTCAGATGCCAGGGCCTGGCCGGTTTTTCGGTGCCGCCTTGGCGGACGCAGTCCGAGCGGGAGACATTGAAGAGGCCGAAGTGGATGCGATCGTTCGGCGCATGCTCTCGGTATGGTCGCGCTTAGGCGCACTCGAGGATCCCGGTGACGGAGAAGAGCACAGTATCGATCGACCTGTGCATCGGGCCCTTGCCCGGGAGGCAGCTGCGGAATCGATGGTCTTGCTGCACAACGACGGACTTCTGCCCCTTGATGCCCAAAGCCTCAAGCGGGTCGCGATCATCGGCCCGAATGCCGATCGCGCGCAAATCATGGGGGGAGGCTCCGCCGCATTGCGCCCCCATTATTGGCGTTCGCCGCTGAAAGCTCTGCGAGAGAAACTGGGGCAGGGTGTTGAGGTTCGCCATGAGCGAGGCTGTTGGACAGAAATGACCACGCCGGCTCTCCCTGCATCGTCCATTTCTGGAGGAGAGGGTTTTTCGGTTGAGCTCTTCAGTGGCTTGGAGGCCGAAGGTCCGGTCGCGCATCGGCAGAGTCACCAGGGATCGCAGATGATGTATTTCGGACCGCCAGCCGAAGGTCTCCAGCCAGCGGCTTTTTCTTTTCGGGCCGTCGGGCGTTATGTGGTGGAGGAGACCGGAGATCACACGTTCACGATTGTTCAAGCCGGGCGGGCTCGATTGTTGGTCGACGGAGATGTCGTTTTGGACGGTTTCGAAAATCCACCGGCCCGGGGCAAGGCGTTCTTCTCCATGGCGAGTGAGGAAATTGAAGCGACGGTTTCGCTTACGGCGGGTCAAGCGGTGGAACTTGAAATCCAATACGCGGCGCAAGAGGCGTATGTTCTAGCGGGCGTCAAAGTTGGCCACCGCCCGCCGGTGGGTGCCGAGCTCCTCGAGCGGGCCGTTGAGGCCGCTCGTGAAGCGGATGTGGCAATTTTGGTTGTCGGGACCAACGGCGATTGGGAATCCGAAGGCCACGACCGACTTTCGATGGATCTTCCCGGGGATCAGGATCTCTTGATCGAGCGGGTTTGCGCGGCGAATCCGAATACGGTGGTTTGCGTGAATACCGGTGCGCCGGTTCGGATGGATTGGATCGATCAAACCCGCGCGATTTTACAAACTTGGTTTGGTGGCCAGGAAATGGCTGATGGTTTGGCCGAGGTTCTTCTCGGTGAGCGAGATCCAGGGGGACGTTTGCCCACAACGCATCCGCTTCGGGTCGAACACACGCCGTGCTACGGAAATTTTCCCGGAGAGAATTCGGAATTGCGCTACGGCGAGGGACTTTTGATGGGTTACCGCGGATACGATTCTCGCCATTGGCCCGTCCGGTTTCCCTTTGGCCACGGCCTCTCCTACACCCGTTTTGAAATGGGTGTGCCCGAACTCTCTGCCGCGACTTTTGAGTCCGGCCAAACTCTCGTGCTCAGGGTGCCGGTGAAGAACATCGGTGAGCGGGATGGAGTCGAAGTGGTTCAATGCTACGTCGAGCCGGAAGCTCCTCGCTTGTTTCGCCCGCTTCGCGAACTGCGGGCCTTCCAAAAAGTGCATTTGGCTTCGGGTGAGTCGACCTTGGTTGAATTGGAACTGGACGAGCGCGCCTTTGCCTATTGGGACGACGCTGATCCGGACTTTGTGAAACGTCGCGAAGGCGGTGGAGGGGTGGCGAATGCGGTCCCGGCGGGTTCCGGACATGCGCATCGGGAGGAAGCGGGTTGGTACCTCGATGCAGGTCGGTACCGCGTTCACATCGGTCGCTCAGTGGTCGACCGGGTCCATCAGGTGAGCGTCGAAGTGGCGTTGGATGCCGGCCCGCTGCCGCGCTGATGAATTGGCTCGTCAGGTCAAACCCGATTGCGCAGCATTAATTCCTTGGGGTGTGGCTCAAGATAGACCTGCCCCAGCAGATAATCGATCTGGAGTCTTCTGACGTGGTGCCGGATGAGCGTGACCGGGACGACGAGGGGAAGAAGACCATTTCGGTAGTCCTCCACGATTCCCGCCATTTCGCGACGACCGCGTTCATCCAAACGGTCTCGAAGGTGTCCCATCATGTGTTGAAGAACATTGACGTGGCGACGCGTCGTGGAGCGTGAGGCCAGAGCTTTCATGAAGAGCTCACTGTATTCCTTGCGCAATTCTGCTCGTGGCTGGCCTTTGGCCTCGGCGACGACGCGGCCGAGAGTCCGATAGTCCTTTTCAGCATGGGCGAGAAGCTGCATCTTGTGCGCTGTGTGAAACTGAACCAGCTCTCCGAGGGTCCAGCTGCCTTCGAAAAGACTTTTGAGCCGCCGGTAGGCAAAGATGCGCTCGACAAACCTTTCTCGAAGCGAAGGGTCCTCAAGGCGGCCCTCTTCTTCGACCGGTAGGTTGGGCATTCGGTCGAGTAGCACCCGGGCAAAAAAACCCCGCCCGTTTCGGGTGGCTCCCCCTTTCTCAGAGTCTGACCACACCCGAACACGCTCCATGCCGCAGCTCGGGGAATCTTTTTTGAGAATGAATCCGCAGAGGTCGTCTTGGCCTAACTCCTTCACTCTCCGCCGCGTCAAGCGTTGCATGGCCGACGTATGGGAGCGCCCCGAGGCCGTTTCCACGAGGCGTTGTTGCGTCTCGCCCTCGGTGCCGGCTGGTTGCACGATTCGAATCGAGGGTCGTGGAATCCCCAAACCGGCTTCGACTTCAGGGCAGACCGGGACCCAATCCACGAAGCGACCCAGCTCATCGGTGACGAAACGGCTGCGCTTGTGGCCTCCATCGAAGCGGACTTCGTCCCCCAGCAAGCATCGCGAGACGCCCACCCGGATGGGAGAATCCGTGTTGAGCCATCGGGGGGTCCGTGCGGGGTGACGGCATGTGGGTTGGTTTCCGCTTGAGGGTCGAGACGCCATCGACAGAGAGTAGCGCTCGCCCCTATTTCGTCCCAGCGAAGGTCTCTGGGAGAACGCGGGGAGCCAGCGAATTTTGCCCTCGCGCAAAGGCCCGTGCCTCTCGTAAACTGGGTGAGACGCGAGCCCCCATGTCGGAGCCGCTGGAAAGCGAGGAATGCCATGTACGATCTGATCATTCGAGGGGGCACGCTGGTCGACGGGAGCGGCGATGAACCCCGCAAAGGCGACGTGGCCATCCAGGATGGAGTGATCCGTGCCGTCGGCGTTGTCGATGGAGAAGCCCGGAAGGAAATTGATGCCTCCGGAATGGCCGTGACGCCTGGCTTTGTTGACATTCATACCCATTACGATGGTCAGGTGACCTGGGACCCTCACCTATCGCCGTCCTGCTGGCATGGCGTCACGACAGTCGTCTTCGGAAATTGCGGGGTCGGCTTTGCGCCGGTTCGTCCGGATCATCACGACTATCTCATCTCCTTGATGGAATCCGTTGAGGACATTCCGGGCACGGCCCTCGCCGAGGGCATTCAGTGGGATTGGGAGACGTTTCCTGAATACATGGATGCGCTCGACAAGCTCTCCCTCGGAATGGACGTGGCGGCCCAGGTTCCGCATGGTGCAGTCCGCACCTACGTGATGGGGGAACGGGGCGCCAACAACGAGCCGGCGACTCCGAAAGACATTGCCGAAATGGCGGACCTCGTGCGCGAGGGGATTGAATCCGGTGCGCTTGGATTCTCTACTTCTCGAACCATCGTTCATAAGGCCGCGAGTGGTGACCCGATGCCGGGTACTTTTGCGGCGGAGGACGAACTTTTCGGAATTGGTCGTGTTCTCGGAGAGCTCGGCCGGGGTCTGTTCGAATTGGCGCCGGTCGGGGCTGCAGGAGAAGATGTGATCGGCGCACGTGAGGAGATGGACTGGATGCGCCGGCTGTCGGCCGAGATTGGTCGTCCGGTTTCCTTTGCGATTCTTCAGGTGGATTCTGACCCCAATCTCTGGCGAGAAATTTTGGATGAATCGCAGCAGGCCCTTGCTGAAGGGGCGGACCTCTATCCTCAGGTTGCAGGTCGCCCCTTTGGCATGTTGATCGGGCATCAATGCGAGTACCACCCCTTTCGTGAGCGGCCGAGCTATGAAGCCCTGATGTCGTTGCCTTTCGAGAAGAGGGTGGTCGAGCTTCGACGACCGGAAGTTCGCCAGGCGATTCTCGCGGAAAAAGCCGAGCATGCGGATCCCATGGCGGCCTATATCATGTCGAGCTTTGGAAAGCTTTTTCCATTGGGCGATCCATTAGACTACGAGCCCACACCGGATCAGAGCATCGCCGCCATTGCCGAGAGGGAAGGGCGTTCGCCCGAGGAAGTTCTTTATGACCGCATGCTTGACCAAGACGGTCGGGAGCTCATTCTCTTTCCGTTGCTTAACTACAGCGATGGAAATTGCGACCCGATTTATGAAATGATTCACCATCCGCGGGCCGCATTGGGACTGGGAGATGGGGGCGCCCACTGCGGCATTATTTGCGACGCCAGCATCACGACGTTTATGCTGACTCATTGGGTTCGCGACAGAAAAAGGGGTCCGAAGATCCCTGTCGAATTGGTCGTCCGACGGATGACTCGGGACACCGCCGAGCTATACGGACTTTGCGACCGCGGTTTGCTGAAGCCCGGCTACAAAGCCGACGTCAATGTCATTGATCTAGACGGAGTGAGCCTTCACCTCCCGAAAATGCAGTTTGACCTCCCGGCGGGGGGGCGAAGGCTGTTGCAACGTGCAGAGGGGTACCGATATACGATCGTGAGCGGTCAAGTTACGATGCAAGACGGAGAACCGACAGGTGTTTTGCCTGGGAGCCTGATTCGAGGGGAGCGCCCGGCCCCGGCCTAAAGGCGGTTGTCTACGGCGAACCTGAAGCCCAATCGCGAGGCCTCAGAAAGTCTGTATACAGGGCGGCTTCTGGCGTGCCTGGATCGGGATGCCAGTCGTAGCGCCAGCTCACCATCGGGGGCATTGAAGCCAAAACCGATTCCACCCGGGTCGCGGCCTGCAGGCCAAACAGTGTGCCTCGGTCCTGAAGCAGGTTGAACTCAACGTACCGTCCCCGGCGATAGAGCTGGAAGTTGCGTTCGCGCTCACCGTAGGGCGTGTTCTTCCGCTTCTGAAGAATGGGCAAGTAGGCCTCGAGATAGGCTTCGCTCACCCTGTGCACGAAGGCAAAGGCCGAGTCGAACCCGCCTTCGTCAAAGTCATCAAAGAAGAGACCTCCGATGCCTCGCGGTTCCTGGCGATGAGGCAGAAAGAAATATTCATCGCAGGCTTTCTTGAAGCGAGGATAGAGGTCGGATCCGAAGGCCGAACAAGCGTTTCGTGCGGTTTGATGCCAGAAAATCGCGTCCTCTTCAAAACCGTAGTAAGGCGTGAGGTCGAATCCGCCGCCGAACCACCAAGTCGGTTCTTCTCTTTTCGAGTCCGCTGGAGGCTGCGCGAAGAAACATCTGAAATTGGCGTGTGAGGTGGGCGCATACGGATTTTGGGGGTGGACGATCAAGGAAATTGATGCGGCCTGGTAGGTGCCCCCGGCGAGCTCCGGCCGTCGATCTGTGGCGGCTGGGGGCATCCGGTGTCCATGGGTGTGCGTGAAGTTCACCGCAGCTTTTTCAATGATCGATCCATCTTCAAGGACCCTCGGCCGGGAGAGGCCTCCGCCGTCGCGTGGGATCTCGTCTTGTCGAAAACGAGTCCCGGCGTCCTCTGCTTCGAGGGCCGTGCAAATCTGGTCCTGCAGGGTTTGAAAGTGCGCCGAGACCCTCTGGATTTCGGAATCGTCCCGCGCATTCGACGGATCAGACATGCGTATTCTCCTTGATACCAACCAGATGGTACCCTGACGGGACCTTCTTCGGGGACTGAGCCCACTCGGGAGTCGCGTGGATCACGTTGAATCGTCTTTTCAGGGAGTAGAGCAGAGCCCAAGCGGTCTCGTCATGCAGGGAATCGTTGCGGTTCTTATGTTGATTCCTGTGACTCTGCCGGTTCCGGTCCTTCGGGAATTGGTGCACGAGCGGTTTCAGGTTTCCGAATTTCTCACTTCGCTCTTTATGTCGATTAATATGGTCGGGGCCGTGTTGGCCGCTCCTCTGATGGGTGCGTTGGCCGATCGTTGGGGACAGCGGAAACGCATCGTACTTTGGGCCCTAGGCCTCGATGCCGTCTGCTTTTTGGCCATGACGGCTGCAATTCCCTTCTCGGCATTTATGGGTCTCCGGTTCATCGAGGGAGCCGCTCACATTACGGCCTTGTCGATGTTGCTTTCGCTGGCCTCGACAAGTGTTCGGCCAATTCATCGCGGGCGCGCCATGGGTTGGGTGGGCGCGGGCCTTTTGTTTGGGGTCGCGATCGGTGCACCGATCGGTGGCGTGGTGGGGGCACTCCACCCGGATCGGACCCTCTGGCTTGGAGGCGTCATCGTTTTGATTGCAGCGGCTCTCGCTGCCACGATCCTACGCGACGGAGAGATGAACGATCGCGAGACTTGGACGTTCTCTCGCCTGCTGGCCGCATTTCGAATGCATCGGCGCCTAGTGATTCCGCTTTTGTTTGCCTTCGCGGATCGATTCACCGTTGGTTTCTACACCACAACGTTCAGCCTCTACGTCAGCCGGATTCACGGCGCGGACCCTCCGCAGATCGGTCTCTTGATCAGCGCTTTCATGTTGCCTTTCGCACTCCTCTCCTATCCATTTGGCCTGCTTTCCGAGCGAACCTCCCGTGTCGGATTGCTCGGGGTCGGCAGCGTTCTGTATGGGATCGGTACGGCGACTCTTGTTCTGTGGCCCACAGCTTGGTTGCCCTTTGCAATGGCCTCGATCGGTGTGGCAGCGGCGGTCATGTTCGTCCCGACGATGTTGTTGGTCACGGAGTATGCTCCCGACGAGCTGAGATCTACGGCCCTCTCCGCTTTCAACGCCGCGGGGAGTCTCGGGTTTATCGTCGGTCCAGTGGTTGGCGGAGCGATCAGCGTCTGGTTTGGGTCCGAGGGGCATTGGGAGGAAGGCTATGGAATGGCGTTTGCGGTCGCCGGCGGAAGTGAATTGATCCTCGTGGCGATTGCGCTTCCCCTTCTTTATCGGATGAGGTGAAGATGTTGGAACTGATTTTTGTCGGCTTTGCGGTTGTTTTCATTTACGCCTGCTTCAGCCGAAAGTCGTCTCGGTCGAGGGTTTTACAAAAGCAACCCTCGGGCTCCGCCCCTGAGCCTCCGGCCCAAAGTGTTGATGGTTGGGGCGACTCCGGGGGCGACGGTGGAATGTGAAAAAGAGCGTCTGGCCTTTTTCGATTTTTCGACGAGATGTAAGGGTGCACTGAACCAGCCCGGAGTCTCCGAACGGGCCCCGATTACCGCTGTGGAAATCCGAGGGCCTTCAGTTGCTCGACCATGTCTTCGCCGTGAGAAGACGGATTGACGCGTTTGTCGATGGCCCGGATGATGCCTTTCTGGTCGATGTAGAAGGTCCATCGGCGGGCATACCGGCCTCCCGGGCTCACGACTCCGTAGGCTTGGGCCGCTTTTTGGGTCGGATCACTCAGAATCGGGAAGGCAGCTCCGACAGACTCAGCGAAGGCCCGGTTGGCCTCTGCTTCATCGAGGCTCACCATGGCGTAGGCAACGTCGAAACGGGCGAGCGCTTTTTCGCTGTCACGCAGCGAAGTGAGTTCCGCCGTTCAGCCGGGTGTGAAGGCTTTGGGAAACCAAGCCAGGACCAGACCCTTCGAATCGGCGAGAAGGCCCTTGAGGGTGTAGGTCTGACCATCGCTTCCCGAAAGCGAGAAGGCAGGTGCGGCGTCTCCCACCCGGAGTGATTCGGCTTGAGCCCCGCCTCCCCAGATGAAACCGAGGCCGAGAGCCGTGCCGACTAGGGCATAGAGAATGGCTCGCGGTCTGAACGAAAATACCTGTGAAAATTTCATGGTGACCCCGAGTCAAGTCGAATTGAACGATGTGTGACTTCAAAAAGATAGCCGACGATCTCGACCGAGGACGCCTTTCAGGCCTTTACGCGCTGACGAGCCATCTTGGACCCTACGATGTCGTTTCGTCCAGTGCGGCTTTGCCCGCGGGAGGGGACGGACCGTCGCTGTTCTCGGTGGCGGGGAGATAGGCCGAGAAAGCCTCACCGTAAATTTCCCAGACGGTTACAAAAAGCGCCGCGATGATGGGTCCGACCACGAGGCCCGTCGGACCGAATAGGAGAAGGCCCCCCAGCGTAGAGAGCATGATGAGGAGATCGGACATTTGCGTGTCCCGGCCAACGAGGGTTGGGCGCAGGACGTTGTCGACCGTGCCCACGACGACCACGCACCAGAAAGTCAGCCCGGCACTGGCAACACTTTGGCCATTGACCGCGAGATAAATGGCTGCAGGGACCCAGACAAGCGCCGTTCCGATGCCGGGAATGATCGAGAGGACGGCCATGACGGTTCCCCAAAACGCGGCCCCTTCGATGCCTACGACTGCGAAAGCCAGTCCGGCGAGACCCCCTTGGACGATTCCAATCACTAAGGATCCTTTTAGGGTTGCTCTCGTCACGGAGACAAATTTGTCGACCATCAGATACTCATCATCGCTCTCGAGAGGCATGTAATAGAGGATCTTGTCTAGGATTTTCGATCCGTCACGAAGAAAGAAAAACATCGCGTACAGCATGATGAACAGCATGAAAAAGAAATTGGCCGTCCCCCGAGTGGCTGCGGCAAGACTGTTGAGCAGAAATTCACCGACCCGAGAAGTCAATTCTCCCGCTTTTGCATAGACCTGAGATTCATAGGGCTCGAGTTCATCGGGAAGGTCAAAAAACCTCTCCACGCTGAGTTTTCCTTGACCGCTGATTTGTTCTTGGATCCACGGTTGCACGGCGCCGCTTACCTCAACGGCCTGACTCGTAACGATGCCCAAAAAACCGAGAAGGGGCCCGATGATTCCGATGAGGAGAATCAAGATCGTTGCCAGACTGGCAAGCACCGCCCTGCCGCCAAACAAACGCAAAAGTAGAGAGTGCAGCGGCTGGCAGAGGGCAGAAAAGATCGCCGCCAGAAGTAACGCGGTGAGAAAGCCCTGGATCATGATCAGAAAAGCGATCGAAATCACCGTCACGAGCAGCAGCAAAAAGGCTCGGCGGAATAGTTCGACGTCGAAGTGGGTTTGGCGCAAAGTCAGTTCTCCTCTCCGCAAACCCGATTAGACGGGTTAACCGACTCTAGCTCAGCCGGGTGGGGAATCTCTCGGCTCTCCGGCTGAAAAGTCTATAGTGGAAGGGGCGAGACATCCGTTTCGACCGCTCGTAGGATTCGTCATGAAAAAAGAAAGCCAATCTCCGGGGCAGGTCAGCAAGGCAGCCTTCCGTGAGCGTGTTCCCGAGCTTCGCGAGCAATTGCTCGAGGCCCAGTTCGATCTCCGTGCTCGCGCGGATTCGGCGCTGCTGCTCGTTGTGGCGGGGCCCGATCCCCAGTCTCAAGCCGCCTTGGGTCATCGGCTCGCGGAGTGGCTCGACATGCGTTTTGTCGAAACGAGAGTTTTCGATGCGCCCAAAAAGCACGAACGAAGCATGCCTTGGCTCTGGCGTTACTGGAGATCCCTGCCCGCCAAGGGAACCACTGGCCTCTTTTACGGTTCTTGGTACAACGATGCCTTGTCGAGCACAGTGGGTGAGGGGTTTGGAGAGGCATATCTCGAAAATCAACTGCGCCGCATAAACGCCTTGGAGCGGATGCTCTCCTTGGAGAGCATCCGGATTCTTAAAGTTTGGTTAGCCCCAGACCAGGACGAGGCGAGTGTGGATAAAACGCTGGGCCGGGCCGGGCGTTGGAGGTGCTTCGGATCGGGTGGCGTCGTCTGGAATGCCGCCATCGAGCAGATGTTGACGATGACCAGTACCGGTCATGCGCCCTGGGTTCGGATTGACGGCGCACAACCTAGAAGTCGTGATCTGCGCGTGGGCGAGATGATTCTCAAGGTAATGGAACAGGAACAGGACGGTGCCGCCGATGCCACGGGAGTGGCTTCGCCTGTTTTAGAAAAGGGTACTTCCTCCTCTCGATTCAATTTCGATTCCCAAGCCCCCCTCGATTCCGAGGCCTACGAGGCGGCCCTTAAAAAACAGCAACGCAGATTATTCAAACGGATCGCTTCCTCTGCTTTTAAGAAGCGGGGCCTGTTGTTGATTTTCGAGGGCGCCGATGCTGCGGGTAAGGGGGGCGTAATTCGAAGGATTTCCGAGGCCCTTGACCCTCGCTCGTTCCAAGTGCACCCCTACTCGGCGCCCAACGTTTATGAGAGGCTGTATCCCTACCTATGGCGTTTTTGGGTAAATCTTCCGGCTCCTGGCCGGGTGGGGATTTTTGACCGGAGTTACTACGGGCGGGTGTTGGTCGAGCGGGTTGAGGCTTTCGCGGACTCGGCGGAATGGGGCCGCGGCTACACGGAAATCGTCAGCTTCGAGAGGCAGTTGATGCATTCGGGCATCATTGTGCAAAAGTTTTGGCTCTCGATTTCGAAAGAGGAGCAGTCTCTACGCTTTGAGGCCCGCCGGAATACGCCATGGAAAAGGCACAAGATCACCGATGAGGATTGGCGAAATCGCGAACGCTGGGAGGAATACCAAGACGCGGCCAGCGAGATGATCGATCGAACGCATTCATCCGATGCGCCGTGGCACATTGTCGATAGCGAGGACAAGAAGACAGCCCGGATTGAGGTGCTTAAGATCTTGAACCGGGAACTGGGTCGACGACTTAAGCGCTAGAACTTGGTTTATTCGGACACCGGCCTGACTTTCGGGGGGCGGGCGTGACGGCTCAGCCCGACTGGAGCCGGGCTTCGAGTTCGTCCACAAGCCGGTGAAGGGCTTGGGGCACACGTTCGCCAAACTGCTCGTAGTATTCGCGGATCAACGGAAGCTCGGTGAGCCAGCCTTCTCGATCAACGGCCAGTAGGCTCTGGATGTCTTCTCGATCGAGATCTAGGCCCGAGAGGTCCAGCGCATCGGGGGTTGGCACATTTCCGATGGGGGTCTCAACGGCCTTCGCGGTTCCCTCGCAGCGCTCGAAGACCCATTTCAAAATCCGGCTGTTCTCACCAAAGCCCGGCCAGAGAAAATCTCCACCATCGCTTTTCCGAAACCAATTCACGTAGTAAATGGAGGGGAGGTCGGCACCTTGTCGCTCGCCGATCTTCAACCAGTGCGCCCAGTAGTCGGCCATGTTGTAACCGCAGAAAGGAAGCATGGCCATGGGGTCTCGTCGGAGTTCACCAATTTTGCCCGCTGCGGCAGCTGTTTTCTCGCTGCTGATGATCGAGCCCATGAAGGTGCCATGTGTCCAATCTCGTGCCTCGCAGACTAAGGGCACCACGGTCGCGCGGCGGCCTCCAAAGAGGATCGCGCTAATCGGAACGCCGTCCGGGTTTTCCCATTCCGATGCGATGACCGGGCACTGACTGGCGCTCACCGTGAAGCGAGCGTTCGGATGGGCGGCGGGCGTCTCGGCCCCGGGCGACCATTCGTTGCCCCGCCAGTCGATCAAATTGTCTGGCGCATCCTTGCTAAGGCCTTCCCACCAGATGTCACCGTCCGGGGTGTGTGCGACGTTGGTGAAAATGGCGTTCTCGCCGAGCGTCCCCAGTGCATTAGGGTTCGAGTCGTTGCTCGTGCCCGGTGCGACCCCGAAAAAACCCGCTTCAGGGTTGATCGCGTACAGCCGCCCGTCTTCGCGAAACTTCATCCAAGCGATGTCGTCGCCGATTGTTTCCACCTTCCAGCCTTCGACCGTTGGGTTCAGCATTGCAAGGTTTGTCTTGCCGCAGGCACTCGGAAAGGCGCCACAGACGTACTTCACTTCGCCAGTGGGCGAAGTGAGTTTGAGGATCAGCATGTGTTCTGCGAGCCAGCCTTCGTCTCGCGCCATTGCGGAGGCGATGCGCAAGGCAAAGCATTTCTTGCCGAGCAGAGCATTGCCTCCGTAGCCAGACCCATAAGACCAGATTTCCCGGGATTCCGGGAAGTGAACGATATATTTGTTTTCCCCATCGCAGGGCCATGCAACTTCCTCACGGCCGGCAACAAGAGGATGGCCGACAGAGTGAAGGCACGGGACGAAGTTGCCGTCTTCGCCCAGGACATCGAGGGCCCTCGCGCCCATGCGCGTCATGGTGCGCATATTGGCAACCACGTAAGGCGAGTCGGTCAGCTGTACGCCAATGTGCGCAATGTGAGAGCCGAGAGGCCCCATGCTGAAGGGGACCACATACATGGTGCGCCCCTTCATGGAACCGCGGAAGAGCTCGGTCAGCTTGGAGCGCATTTCGGTGGGATCGGCCCAGTTGTTGTTGGGCCCGGCATCCAGCTCATTTTCCGAGCAGATGAAAGTGCGGTCTTCTACGCGGGCCACATCCGCCGGGTCTGAGCGCACAAGATACGAGTTCGGCCGAAGCTTCTCGTCGAGTTTTTGAGCCGTTCCACTGGCCACCATCAACGCGAACATTTCGTCGTACTCTTCGCGTGATCCATCGCACCAGCGAATTTCGTCGGGCTCGCAAAGAGCCGACATTTCATTAACCCAGTTTTTTAGCTTCTCGTTGGAGGTCATTTGGATCCCCCCCCTGCATGGATGTCCGGCGACGCTTCGCGAAGTCGTCACTCGGGTTGGCAAAAACTTTTGGATTCCTTCTCCGACTTCATATGCACCCGTCATCGGAAAGGGCATCACGACCGAAAACAAAAACCACCGGGCTGCATCCTGGGGCACCGGAGTCCGGCGCCGCGAACGATCCCGGCGGACCGCAAACCGTATCACGATCCCCCCCTCGAAGGCAGCGGGAACTTGAACGGTTTCATGTAAGTGCGCGTCCGACGCCGGAGGTGACGGAATCGGAATGGAGGGACGGAATTTTCTGCATTTCCGGCACGCCGAAAGCGCGGCTCCCGAGGTATCCCACGGGGACATTGTCGGCTCCCCCGCGCGGAGCCCAGCGGGTCGCGGTTTCTCTGTCCACGCCCTGAAACCGGGGAGAGCGCTGGCGGCGTTCTGTGGTCTCGGTGTCCCGGATTTTGCGCCGTTTGCCCAGGGGGGGTCGGCTTCCCTCTCAGTCATTCTGGTCGATGCGAGAGAGGTCCGTCGGGAAGGCCGCCGCCTAGATCTCGAAACCCGTAGGCGTCGGCGAGTTCTCTGGAAGTCCACGCTCGCCCGGTCCGTTCGAGCCGCTTGGGGTCTGCGGCCAGGGCCGCGGCAGCGCGGCCCGTAAAGTAGAGAGACTCGGCCCCTTCCCAATCAAGAGCGGGACCGCCCGACTTCTCGGCTCCCTCGTTCCGCTCGGTTCGAACCAGCCCTGGCCAGAGCGAGGCGACAGTGATGGACTTGTGTTTCAGCTCGTGGGCGAAGTCCGCCGTCATCCGGTCTAGCGCCGCTTTGCCGACCCCGTAGGCGACGTGCCATGCATATTCCTGGGCGCCGGAACTGCTGATGTTGATGATGGTGGCCCCCTCTGAATTCACCATCAAGGGCACAGCGTGCCAGCTCGCGACGTAGGCCGAGCGGGTCCCGACGCCGACCATGTCGTCCCAATTCGAAATAGGGTTCTCGTGGAAAGGCCGCCCCGAGGTCAGCTCCGGCGGGATTTTAAAGGCGTTGTTGACGAGGATATCGAGGCGCCCTTGTTCCAACCGGACCTGTTCGAATAACGCAGCGACCGCCGAATCGTCCCGGTGATCGCAGGCCACCGGGACACCTTGCCCCCCCGCCTCGGTCACTTCTGCGGCCGTGTCGCCGACCGTCCCAGGCATGTTGGTCCGAGGCTCGACGGTGCGACCGGTGACGTACACCGTCGCCCCCGCCCGGCCTAGCTCCACGGCGCAGCCCCGCCCGATTCCGCGGCTTGCCCCGGTGACAACGGCAATCGATCCCGAGAGCGAGGCCACTCTATTCGCTCTCTTCGGAGATGATCGCGGCGGCTTGTTGTTCCACCCGGGTGCCCACGAAAAAATCAGGGTTAACCGTCGTGTAGAAGCGTACCGGGTTGGTGAAGACAAAGTCTCGGAATCCAGCTTCGTCGAGGCTGCCGTGTTCGACCAGCTCCCAGGCTTCCTCCAAGATGCCACTCATCTCGGGCACGTCCCAATGGCCCATATCTGAGCTGAACATGGCGCGAAGCCGCGCCCCCATGGGATTGATCCGTCCGTCGAAGGCCCAAGCCACCATCGGGTCATCGGCCTCGCACCCGAAGTAGAAACGCGGCACAAAGAGATCGCGTATGTCTTCCTTTTTTTCGATCTCGCAGGCGGCGTATTCGTCCAAATCCGGCGGTTCCGGTTCTAGGCTTTGGAACGCTGTTGCGATGGCTTCGCCTTCTTTTTTCATCCGTTCGTTGCCGTATCGATCGAAAAGATCGAGAAGCAGCTCTCGGTCAATCCGGGCCGGGTCCAGCTGGTGAATGGATTGGGCGTTGCGTTTTTCCCAATGCGAGACGAGTCCTGCATACAGCTCACACGCCCAGGAGACACCACCTTCTAGAAGTCCGAAAGACAATTCTGGAAACCGTCGGGTGACGCCGCCCAGAAATAGCGAGCGACAGAGGGCTTCCATGCTCGCACCAAACGAACCGATGTGATTGGAGACATAGCTCGAAATGGATCGGCGGCTTCCCCATCCCATTCCGGGGGTGTGGGAGGCCGGGGCCACTTTCAGCTCAATGCAGCGGCGCCAAAATGGGTCATAGTCGTATGCGCTATCGAGGCCGAGGGTGTCGATCCGCTCACCGGAACCGGCACCCCAGTTGGGTTGTTGACCGCTCCCGCTGTTGGCCTCGCTGGACTCACCGATAGGGCGATGGACGAGGCCATTGATCATGATGGCTTTGAGGCCGAGCTCTCCCACCGCGTGTTCAAGTTCTGCGATCCCTTCTTCCGGGGTATGCATCGGAATCATGGCGGTGGGGGTCATGCGATCGCCAAAGCCGCCGTAAAGCTCAGCGTGGTAGACATTCAGGGCCCGGCAGGCAATTTGGCGAAGTTCGGCCTCCTTGATGGCCGGAGTTGTCAGCGTTCGGCTGGGGTAGAGGACAGCAAAGTCGATGCCGAAGTCGTCCAGTCGTTCATAAAGCAGGTTGGGGAGGTGCGCGGTGGCCCGGTCGAGGGTATTGGCGGTGGGCAGGGTCCACCAGGGAGGACGCGTGGCCCAGAGCTGATGTCTTTCTTCCTCGCTCATCCGGCTCCAGGGGCGCAGCACCGTGTCGTCATAATCGAGCCCGCCTGCCGTTTCGAAGCGGGCAGCGAGTTCGGCGCCTCCGAGGTCTTTTACAAAATCGAGAAAGAAGCCCTTCATCACCGGGGCGGTTTCGATCCAGTGGCCATCCGCGTCGACAACGGGGTGGCCGAGGTTCTGTCGCAAATCGGCGGAGCGAGTTTCGCGGGATCCAACCATCAGGCTGCCCCTCCTAAAGCACTTGCACGGATCGTTTCTTCGTCTGAGTTGAAACGCGCTCGGTAAGCCGCTTCGGTCACACGCGGGAGAAGGGCCTGCAGGGCGATTAGGTCGAGCTGCTTCACCGCCTCGGCTGCACCAGCTCGTTCCAACATCTGAGGAAGGCGGGTCCCGATGCAATCGAGCGCCCAATCTACGGGATCCCCGACTGCGGTCACGTCGATGTGCACCATTTGGTTGGTTCGATTTTCCCAAGAGACGTAGTGATAATGGGGATCCTCTTCGAAGCAGTCGAAGCGCAGGTGCTCCAATCGCTCACTCCCCTCCACCGCATAGACGTGAAGAGAGACGCCTCGATCGTTTATCCCCGTCGCTGCGCTGACCTGAGACCCCTGGGCCGCGGCCAGTTCACTCGCGGCGGCAATCGCGTCATCGAGAAGCCGGTATTCAACGCCAATGACGATTGGGCCGGCTTCGAAAAATTGAGTTTGCGCATCGATGGGGGGGATGGGCATGAGGTCGTAATGGGTGACCCCTCTCTCGTCTGACATGAAAATTTCCCTTCTCACACAGCCAGGAAGGCGTTTTGGCCGTTTTGGCATGCGTGTACCATCGCGCAGATGGGCTGAGTTGCCAGGGGGCAGCTTCACGTCGCGGGTACGCATCGTGCATTATAATTACGACGCAGGACGGGCCCGCCCAATTTCGTGCGGGGCTGTCCCTTAGTCTCAATAGGAGTTCGACCCATGGCGGATCTTGGATTCAAAGCTTTCGATGCCGACC
>JAQWNI010000037.1 GCA_029268645.1 Myxococcota bacterium | reverse complement strand
TCCCAATCCGAGGCGGGCAGCCAGCCTGCTCGGCGACCGCGACGATAGCCTTCCCGAATCATTTGGCGTCCGAAGGCGATCTCTCCCTTGGACCGCAAATAAGCCATCAGAACGATGAAGCCAATGCCTGGGTTGCGGGTTTGCGCAAAGGTAAAGGCCAAAAGCGAGGCTTCACCCACGAGATCACGACTGTATCCGGTGAGCACATGCCAAAGGTCGTGGCTATCGCGCATGCGACGTCCAAATCGATCCCGATCTTCATCTTGGACCAGGCCCTCCGGTTGAGGCCCTTCGCTGGCCTCAACCAGACCGTCTGCGCTGATCTGTTCCTGATTCATGAAGTCCGCATAGGCGCGGCCAAAAGAACCGGCCGGCATGGCCTCCAGCGCTTCTCGATCCGACAACGTGGCGATCAAGTCGCGTCGTTCCGCCAACACTTGGCGGCCAATCTCACTGGCTATGAAACGTTGAAACTGACGTTCGCCGCTCTTGCCCGACAGAGCCTGGATGATGACAAAGACCTTCTGGGTGTCGTCGGGATCGACCAACAGTTGTTTCATGGCGCGCCACGCGTCGCCCAGCCGGATGCGCTGATCGCGGGGCGACGGGGGAGCTGAGACCGTCGTCCGATCCGGTGCAGCGTCAGGTCGATTCAGGGCGGGTTCGGTCATCATTTCGGGCTCCTTTTCGAGCATATTTCTTTCTTGCGCTTTTGTCTTTTCCGAACTGACAATACTGTAAGTAGATACTCCTGACAATCCTGTAAGCTCGGAAAATGGTCGAATCCCCCAAGAAAGCACCGTCGCGGTCGGATCCCCGCAGGCGACCCCGTCAATCTGCGGAACAAACCCAGGCAGAGATCTTGGATGCCGCCGGTCGACGACTCGCCGAGGGGGGTCCCGATGCACTCCGACTTCAGGATATCGCCCGGGACGTGGGCATCTCTCACCCCACCATTCTCCACCACTTTGGAAGCCGAGAGGGCCTCATGGAGGCCCTCGAAAAACGAGCCACTTCGGCGCTGACCGAAGAGGTTGGCCGGCTGCTTCTGAGCGGGCGCGGCGTCCATGATGAAGCCGGTGGACCGCTGCTGGAGAGCGTTGGCCGTGCCATGAACGAAGGCGGGCTCGCCCGACTCGTCGCCTGGTGGGTCCTGCGTGACCCTTCGGCCGATCACGAAGAAGCAGGCAAGATCACCGCCCGGGTGGTGGAGTTGATCCGGGTGCGGCTTGAAGAAGAGCAGGACACGCTCGGCGGTCGTCCGCCCAGTCGAGAAGAAATTGCCTTTACGGTCCGCCTCGCGGTGCTGGCCATGTTTGGCGATGCACTGATCGGCAGCCAACTCGCTCAAGTCGCCACACCGCAAAAAAATGCCGAGTCCGAACGCTTTCGAGCCTGGCTCGGACAGCTCCTCGCCGCCCATCTCCGAGGCGCGGTGACGCCGCTGCCTGAGGAACACACCGGCTCCAAAGCCGACTGACCTTCGCCCCGAGCCGAATGGCGGAGAGGGTGGGATTCGAACCCACGAGGGCTTTCACCCTGGCGGTTTTCAAGACCGCTGCCGTCAGCCGCTTGGCTACCTCTCCGCGAATCGATCCGGGCCCCGAGAGCCTATCTCGGGCTGGGTTGATCCAGCAACTCTGCCATCTGTGCCGCCCACGCAGCAAACCGTGTCAAAGATCGCAGCCTTTCCTCGTGGCTCACGGTTAACCGGAACTGAGCCACACCCCGAAAAGCCCGCCCGCGGTGAACTCAGGAACGAGTGAGGGGCTTCGAGTGGTACCAGTCTGCCAGCAAAGCGTTCAAGGCCGTAATCAGCAGAAGGGGTTGGTCGAGCATGAGATGATGACCCGCAAGAGGAATCGGGATCACCGGATTCACTCGCCCCATTAAGTTGTACATGTACCGGCCAACCTCTCCGTCAACCAATCCGAATTCACTGGCCAACAGGGCGAGGCGACAAGTGACCTTCGGCAGATAGGGACGTGCCGCGACCCGAGGATTCTCTTCGAACGCTGAAAAGGCGTGATGATCGAATTTCCAGCGCCATCCGCCTTCATCGTCTGTCGTGAGCGAATGCCAGGCCACGTCAGCCAAGACATAGTCGAGATAGTGCGGCTGGGGCGGAACCGTGCGAAACCGTGCGATCGCCTCTTCTCGAGAAGGATAAGAGCGAGGTTTCCCGAAAGCCTGGCCCATACGATGGGCATCGACCTCCGGGTCGGGCGCACTGACCGGCGAATCGCACACCACAGCGCCAGCTAAGGCATCAGGATGGCGCGCCGACGTTGCGATGGTGACGAACCCCCCCATGGAGTGGCCGACCACAACAGGTTTTTCGTGCATGCCCGAATCCGCCGCCACGGCCATGACCTCGTCGGTCCATTGTTCCAAGCTGTACCGGACTCTACGCCCTGAATCGCCATGACCCGAGAGATCGATCGCCGCGACCCTAAAGAGCCGCGAATAGCGGGCCGCCACATGCGTCCACCAATGCGCGTGGGCACCGCCGCCGTGCACAAAGAGCAAACCCGGCCGGCCCCGCTCACCCCAAGCGAGGTAGTGAATGAGGCACCCATCCACCTCAATCGTCTCGTCACTTCGGGGGACGGCCAGCGCTTCTCGATACCATTCGGGTGCGCTGGGATGTCGGGCTGCAGTCATGAACGTCGGCATTTCGCGATTGGGGCGCGCTCGATTCGAGACAAACACCCGGGGGCTTGGCGGCCGGAGCATAGGCCATTGACGCTTCGGGCTCGCTTCCAATCCGAGCCTCGCCGGATCCTAAACGATGAACATATGAGGCCCAGTCTCAGGCTCTGGGATCCCCAGTTCAGCGCGGACCTCGGCGAGCGGGCGAGCCAACAAGGCTTCGTGGTCTCCCGCGATATCGCCATGGCATTCCAAGCCCCGCTCGATCGCCGCGGCAAAGAGTTCCGCCCCACCTGGCCGCGCCAGCACTGCAGTCACGGGCTCGATGCCTGGGAAGGGCAGCATGCCCACCTCAAAGAGAAGCATAGAGGCCAGCAGCGAAGAAAAATGACCCTCGCCCCGGGCGGCCCCCACCAAGAAACCTTGAAGCGCCACTTCGGCTTCGGGCGTCGTGCCATAACCGGCAAGGACGTGGGTGACGTCATGCGGGATGAGATTGTCCTCGTCTTCGTCGGGAACCCATGGAAAACCGTTCCGATGGTAGAAATCGAAAAGCCCACGTCCGAGAGAGCTCGGCGGGAGATCGCCCAAGGCCTCCATCTTCTCCGTCAGCCTCGCCGCGTCCAGTCCTTCAGCGAAGGGCTCTACCATGTCGGGCTGCCGGATTCGTTCCCAATCAGCGTAGACCCGCTCGCGATCATCGGCCAAGTAGTCCGCGGCCAATTGCTGAAAGCCCTCTTCGAATTCCAGCGCGTCGAGATACTCAGCGACCCGAGCCGTCAGAACTGCGCTGGGCGGGTGGCGCACCAGCTCAAGCGTCACAAGAATTTGTCCGACGGCCCTGCGGAGTTGTTTTTTCTCAAGGGCCGCAGCCGAGGCCTCTGGCAAGATCACAACGGCGGCTGATGGCGGAACCCTTAAAACGTGCCGGGCCAGGGCTTCCAGCAGGTTCCGCTGTTCCGGGGTGTGCCCGCCCTCCACCTCAGTTGCCGTATAAAGCGTTCCCAGTACCGCGGTGCGCGTTCTCAGATCCAAGTGCAGCATGAACAGCCTCTCCAGCCTACCGAAAGCGAACACCGACAATTGGAAAAGCTTGCCCAATCCAGAGGGAGGCTTTCGGCCGAGCATTGGCGTACCTCATGAGCATACAACGCCCTACTTCCCAACAACCAACGGCCGCGCACCGGGCAATCGACCTCATCCGCCCCACCCGGAATGGCCTATCTTCTTCGTCAGCAGACTTCAGAACACTGTGCTGGAGGACCCGTTGATTCGAGACGGAGCGCACCTTGCCGAGAGCGGCGAAGAAAAGGAAGCGGTTTACCGCTTTCGCTACGACATCTACGTCGAAGAAATGGGACGCTATCGAGGCATCGCAGATCACGCGCATCGACTCTTTTACGAACCCGAAGACGAAAGCGCACGCATTTTTTACGCGGCCGCCGACGGAGAGGTGGTCGCGACCTCTCGGTTTAACTGGGGGGGGGACGCTCCCTTTACTGAGCGGCTCGTTGAGCACTACCGGCTCGCGCCGTTCCTCGCAGAAATTCCCAAGGAACAAATCGTCGTCGGTGAACGCGGAATGGTGAGACCTGACCTACGCGGAAGTCGGGTCTTCTGGGAACTCGGAGAGAAATCTCAAGCCTTCGTCAGCCAAAAGCGTGTGCAACTGGTCTTCGGCGCATGCGAGCCTCACCTATTGAGTCGCTACGTCAGCCAAGGCAGCCGGACTTTTGCGTCCAAGAACATCAACAGCCCCGATTCGGGGTATCTGATCCCAATCGTCAACGTCGTTGAAGACATTGACTACCTGCGGCGCATTGGCTCTCCGTCGGCGGAGACCACTCGAGATTGGGGCGACAAAAAGCAGATCCCCGAGTGCACCGAGAGACTCCTTGCGGACCAAGGCAATGTCGTGAGTCAAAAGCTCGTCGATTCTGGTCTCTACCTGGGCGAGGTGAACCATTCGCTTGAAGATCTCAACGAACACCAAACCTCGACCCTGGAGGGCCTAACGAATGATGAAGTGCTCGGTGTCATCGACAAGAGCAATATCATTCATTGTGATCCGGGTGATCATGTCATCAAGAAGGGCGGAAGCGCCCGAAATATGTTCGTGCTCCTTGAGGGCCATATTGAAGTTCGTGATGGAGACTCGCTCCTCGGAGTCTTCAATCCCGGTGACGTCTTCGGGGCCGCGGCCTTCCTCCTCGAACAGCCACGGGTGGTCGACATGTACGCAGCCACCCGGTGCCGCATTCTTAGCCTGAGCGAGCGCACGATCCGCAAGTCGATAGAGTCGAATGCCCAGGGTGCGGCCCACCTCATGCTCAATGTCGCCAAAATTCTCTGCTTGCGCCTGCTCCAAACGCGCTAGAGAGAACCCAGGACAAACTTTCCTGAGGAAGGTCGCAAGTCGGGGGATCGCGGCCCTTTCCTTCCTCCTGGGGTCGCCCTCAGAGGATGACCAGCGACCCGGCAGGCCCTTACCCCGGGCGCTTCAGAAACGAACTCGCCAGACGAGGCGAGAACTTGGTAACGTCCCGTCCCAATCGGGTCGGCAAGACCCTGCAATCATCCAGTAAGGAGCCCCCCATGGCGTTCAATGGCGAATCGACCACCGACGACGTTCTTCAAGGTATTCGACTAGACGGTCAACATGCCGTCGTGACCGGGGCCACCGGTGGCCTCGGCATTGAGACGGCCCGATCGCTGGCGTCAGTCGGGGCCTCCGTGACCATTACCGGTCGCAGTGCAGAAAAAATCGATGCGGCCCTGGCGACACTGCGATCGCAGTTGCCCGAAGCGCAATTTGATGGCGAGGAACTCGAACTGGCTTCACAAGCCAGTGTCGCAGCGGCCGCGAAGCGGATCGTCGCCCGAAGTCAACCGATTCACCTTCTGATCAACAATGCCGGGGTGATGATGTGCCCCGAGGGCCAGACCGACGACGGCTTCGAGACTCAGTTCGGCACCAACCACTTAGGTCACTTCACGTGGACAGCGGGTCTAATGCCGGCCCTCGCTTCGAACGCACGGGTCGTCACGCTGAGTTCAGGAGCTCATGCCTTCGGAACTTGCGACGTCGATGATCTCAATTGGAAAAAACGCGACTACGACCCTCGTCTCGCCTACGCCCACGCAAAAACCGCCAATCTCTGGTTTGCCTCCGAGTTACAGCGCCGAAAAGGCGACCAGCTGCATTCCCTATCGGTCCACCCTGGCGTGATCCAGACCGATCTTTCACGACACGTTCCCCAAGCCTTAATGGAGGCCATGCGGTCAAGTTTTGAGGAGAGAGGTATCCAGATGAAGAGCGTGCCCCAAGGCGCCGCCACCTCAGTCTGGGCAGCGACCTCCGATGCTCTACTCGGCCACGGCGGGGCCTATCTCGCGGACTGTCAGGTGGCCGAACCGATGAGCGCAGAAAACGCTGCCAGTGGCTACGCGCCCTGGGCCTACGACACCGAAAACGCCGGGAAGCTTTGGACCGAGTCCGAGCGACTCACCGGCGTGGCTTTTCGCTGAAGAAAGCATCTCCCCACAACTCTCAGCGCGAAGCCTCGCAGGAGCACTGCTCGGAGTGGTTGGAAGCCTCTTTTCGAATTCGAGGTCTTTCACCTTTTAATCGGGAGATTGCGAGCGCGCCTGCTGCAAGCGCCAAACGAGGAGATCGATCCGATCTTGCCCGAAGAAGGGCTCTCCGTTGAACACCATGGTGGGCACCCCCCAATGGCCGGCAGCTTCGAGCGCTTGCTGGTTTTTTTCAATCGCGTCGACGAAGTGATCCGAGTTGCCCTCGATGGTGCGGTCGAGTTCATCCAAGTCAAGACCCGCTCGAGCGGCGGCATCGGAAAGATGGTTTCCTTCGTGCCAATCTGTCACGCTGCCGTCCCAAATCACTTTTGAGACTTCGTCGAGGAACGCAAGCCCTCGGCCCTTTTCCGCAGCAGCGACACCCAGACGTGTCAAGCGATGGATGTATGGCTGCTCAAGGGGGTACGTGCGATCAGGGTTCATCACCACCGGATCCGGGCGAGGCCAGCGAATTGGAATGCCCAGAAACTCTCCGAGCCGCATCACATCTCGAACGAGGTAGCTTGGGAAGAGTGGGTTCACGCGCGCGAAGAATTCCGGAGTCCGCACCGCGATCGGAAGCACCGGCCGCACATTGACTTCGAGGTTGAAGTCCGATCGCAAAGCCGCCAGGCGCCCGGTTGCGAGATACGAGTACGGGCTTCTGAACGACCAGAAAACGTCAATCGAAAGGGTTGGCTGGCTCATCTGTCGGCCTCCTCATCGCCGGGGGGGGGCAAGCGGCACCCGTCAGTCCGGTGGAGGGCCGGGCGGGTGATTGACAAGAAGATAAGGCAAGAACAAGCCACCCGGAGGCCGGCCGGTCCGCTCGGCTTCAGTTATCGTGGAATCCATTGGCCATTCTGAACCGGACGCGCTCCGGAAGGAGACCCCATGGCGCTCACAATCGAGAAAGCAGCGGGAGCCTGCGGAGCGCGGGTGTCCGGCCTCGACCTCGGCCAACCCCTTGGACCCGATACGGTGGCTGCGGTCCGGGCTGCTTGGTTGGAACACCACGTCCTCATCTTTCCCGACCAGGCGATCGGGGATGACGACCTCGAGCGATTTACCCTCTCTTTTGGACCTTTCGGTCACGATCCCTTTTTCGGCTCGATTCCTGGGCACGATCACATCGCAGCCGTCTGTCGGGATGCGGACGAGACCTCGCCGCTCTTTGCCGAAAACTTTCACTCGGATTGGAGCTTTCAGGAACATCCGCCCCAGGGAACGATCTTGCGGAGCGTGATCATTCCCCCGTCCGGAGGTGACACTGTCTTTGCCAATCAACACGCCGCCTATGCGGCTATGCCCGATGCCTTCCGTCAGAAAATTGATGATTTGCGCGCCATTCACTCGGCCAAGATCCCCTACGCGCCCGGCGGCAGCTACGGGCTAGCCGATATGGCAGGGCGCAGCATGGACATCAGACCCTCCGAAGAAGCTCTCGCGGAGTTCACTCACCCCCTGGTTCGGTCCCATCCCGAGACGGGGCGACCCGCGGTCTTTAGTACGCTGGGCTACATCATCGGAATTGAAGGCATGCCCAGCGAAGAAGCGATCCCCCTCCTCCAAGAGGTCCAAGCCTGGCAGATCCGGGAAGAGTTTCTTTACCGCCATGAATGGGCACCCGACATGGTGGTCATGTGGGACAACCGAAGCGTGCTGCATGCGGCGACCGGGGGATATGAGGGTCATCCCCGGCGCCTACACCGCACGACGATTGGATCTGGATGAACCCAAGGCCTCGGCTCGCCGCGAGGGGCGAGAGGCCACGGCTACGAGCCGAGACCCTCTGGGGATCTTCATCTATTTCTTCTTGCACAGATAGCCTCCCCATCGGCTGGACCCTAGATCCGCCCTGCCTCGAATCATGAACCGACGATGGAAGAGCGCCCGAAAAGTCCTGTCTATTCAAGTTGGTTGGAGACGGTGACGCTACTGACATATCGTTGCCGCGGTTTAGAGAAGCACCGCACAGGGATCGCTCAGGACTCCACATTGTAACGACCCTGACCTTCTTCCTTGCTTTCCCAATAGAGCCTCGCCTTGTTCGATACGATCCGACAGCTTCTCAAGCACTCTTCAATCTACGGGCTCGGCGACCTCGCTTCGAGATCCATCGGGTTCCTTATGATCCCGATCTACACCCACTATCTCTCCACCGAGCAGTACGGGGTGTTGGAGCTGCTCGATTTGGTGTCGTACGTCTTTGGCATTGTGATGGAAGTCGGCATTACTCAGGCCGTCGTTCGTTATTACCACCAATACGATGCACGCCAGCGCGATCAACTCATCACAATGGCTCTCGTTTCGATCATCGGCGTTTCCGCGGTCTTCCTCACTCCGATGATGCTCTCCGCTCCTTGGATCTCCAGTCTTGTTTTCGAAACCCCCGACTTCTCTCGATTCCTCAACATCACCTTCGCCACCCTGGCCATTCAGTTGCTGAACGGCGTCCCGATGACTCTGCTTCGAATTCAGGAACGATCGGTGCTCTTCGTCTCGATTTCGCTCTCACGATTGCTCTTGAGCCTCAGCCTCAACATTCTCTTCATTGTCTACCTCGACTTCGGCGTGGAGGGCATCCTCCTTTCCGGCCTGATCACCTCCGGCTTGCTCGGTCTTTTTCTGATCTCGCGACTCCTCACAGAGATACGAATCAGTTTTGATGCCTCCATTGCCCGCTCAATGCTCACCTATAGTGCCCCACTGCTGGGCAGCTGGGCCGGGATGTACATCTTAAATTTCGGCGACCGCTTTTTTCTGCAGCGGTTCGATGGGCTGGCCGATATCGGAATTTACGCCCTCGCGTATAAATTCGGCATGATGCCCAACATGCTCATTCTCAGCCCCTTCCTGCGCATCTGGGGACCCAAGCGTTTCGAAATCGTCGAAGACCCCAATGCCCGACCGATTTTTGGGCATGTCTTCAGCTATTTTTGGTTCGTTCAGCTGTTTGTCGTGCTGGGCATATCGACCCTCATCCCCGACGTCATCCAAGTGATCGCCGGGAGCGAATTTCAGACGGCTGCCCGTTATGTTCCTCTCCTACTCGTTGGCTACATGGCGTATGGGGCCTATTCGTATTTTCAATTCGGTCTGCTTTTGGAAAAGAAAACGCTCTACCTCGGCGGATTTGTCCTCGCCGTAGCGGGCCTGAATGTCGCTATGAACTTCATCCTCATTCCCAAGCTCGGCATCATGGGGGCCGCGGTGAGTACGGCCTCATCCTTCACCCTTCTCGCGGGCATGATCTTTCTCTATTCCCAATCTCTTTACCGAATTCCCTACGAGGGCTTCCGCCTTCTCGTGATGACCTCCGTAGCTCTTTGCCTTTACTTCCTCTCCTCATCTATCCCGATCAAAGATCCGGCTTGGGCCATTGGAATCAAGTTTCTGATCGCTCTCACTTTCCCTCTCTGGCTCTGGATGTTCGGTCTAGTTCGCGACTATGAGATGAATCGAATTCGGGATATCTGGGAAAGCGTGCGCGGGGTCGTGGGGAAGGCAAGCAGCTGACAACGGAACGTTAAGTGCATGCCACCAGGAGCACGCCTTGAAGAAACTGGGCATTTTTGGATATTACGGTTACGAGAACACCGGCGATGAAGCCATTCTTGCTAGCCTGCAAAAGGGGCTCAAGCAGGCTATCCCGGACATCGACCCCGTCGTTTTCTCGGGCAATTCGGACTACACCGCCTCGATGCACGACATCTCTTCGGTGGCCGAGGTTCTGCCCCGACGCCCGGCGGACTGGATCGTTCGTTCCCTCGGGCGCAATCGAAGAGAATTCTTCCGCTCGTGGACCGCTTTTCGGGCTTGCGATGCCTTTCTCTTTGGCGGAGGCGGGCTTTTCTACGACCACCCAGACAGCCATGCCTATCTAGACAATCTCTTCAATCGGATTGAGCAATGTAAAAGGTCCGGACGGAAAGTCGCGGTGGCCGGCGTCAGCATCGGGCCGCTCCATCATGCCGCTTCCCGGTCAAGGCTTGGCGAAGTCTTGAATCAGGTCGACGCTCTCATCGTACGAGATCGCCCCTCGGCGGAATTGGCTGTGGAATGTGGCGTGGACCCTGATCGCGTACAGGTGACCGCCGACTTGGTCTTCCTTCTGGAGGCGGCCCAGAAAGAGCAGGCGCTCGAAGCGCTCGCCCGAGAAGGCGTCGAGGACTCGGGGCGTCCGATGATCGGCCTTTGTCTTTACGGAAGGGCGTCAGAAGCCAACGGCCTTGATCCGATGCTTGTTTCATTTTGCCGATGGCTAATCGCCGAATACGACTGCTCGATCCTTTTGGTCCCGATGCAGACTTCGACTGAATTCGACGATCGTCCTTTCGCCCGTCGTTTCGCCGAACAGCTTGGAAAAAGCGAACGCATCCACGCGCTGCAAGGTCCCTATTCGCCCGCAGTCACTATGGCGATCATGAATCAATGCGAGGCCATCGTGGCCATGAGACTGCACGGCGCCATTCTGGCAATCAACAACGGAACGCCCCTGCTTGGCCTTAACTACATGCCCAAGGTCGAGAGGCTTTTTCACGAAATCGGCCAACCCGAATGGCAGATTCCAGTAGCCGAATTAAACGAAGAGTGGCTCCGAGATGGATTCACAGCTCTCTGGGAAGATCGCAGTCACCGACGACATCAATTGGAGGCAGCGCTTCGTTCCCGGCAAGAGGCCGCCCAAAAAACCTTTGAACTACTAAGGAAAGCTTTGATCTAGCCGGCGAGGCCTCGGCTTCCCCATGGCCCTTAAGTTTCTTGAGCGCCGCGAATGAATCGATCGAACTTTCGATAGACGCTGTCCCAGAGGTATTCGGCTTCGACAAACCGGCGTCCGCCGGCGCCGATACGGCTTCGTCGGTCGGGATCGTCCAGCAGGGCTGTCATCTTTTCAAGAAATTCTGTTTCGTTTCGAGCCAGTTCGATCGACTCCCCTTCGATGGCACCGAGCCCCCCATTGGCTTCAGGGGAAGCGACGATCGGCCGGCCGGCATACATGATCTCAAGCAACTTATTTTGCAGGCCCGCCCCCTGCTTCATGTCCACGACAAAGAGGTCGACGGCATTGACCCAGCTCCAGATGTTGGGCACCGCACCCGTTACGGTCACGCCTGGCCCCGCGAGCGCCGCGACGGATGGGTGGGGCAGTCGGCCGATGATGCAGAGGTGAAGGTTAGGGTGCGTGGTGGCCCTCAGTTGATTCCACATTTGATGAAGCGAGAGAGCCATTTCGATATTCGGGGGATAAGACATATTGCCTAAAATTCCGACACTGGGTGAGGGAAGATCAACGGCTTCTTCTGTGTGATCGTCAACGAACACGCCATTGGGAATAAAATCCAATTCCACACGGGGATCGATTCTGTGCTCGACTTGCCGTTGGTCAACCGGCGAGATGTAAACGGCCGCGTCAGCCAGATTGATCAATGCGGCTTCCCAGCGTTTTATTTTGCGAACTCTGAGATCCTTCTTGAAAGCGGGAGAGTCTGGCCGGCGCTCCATCATCAAGGAAGGCGAATCGACGATGTCTAAGACAAAGCGCGCAGTATCAATTTTCCAGCGTATCATCCGCAGGCGCTGACTGAGCCCCGCGCAGAGGACGCTGTCGTAGCGACCTTTGAGACATTCGACGATCCAGTTGGCGGTCAACTCGGCGTTGTAATCGTAGGCCTTATACGGGGTCCCAAAAGGCGAAATGCGGCTCATCGCACCGCCTATCCGGTTTCTGAGCGACTTACTCTTGGGTTCCAAGCGGAGAACATGCAGTTCTTCGACCCAGTCCCCAAGGTCTCCTAGATCTGGCTCTTCCTCTTCAGACCAGCGACAAATCAAAGTCACTTCGTGATCGACAGCCAGCCGCCGGATTAGAGGGTAGTAGCGGATCGACATCCCATTCCGATTGGGAGGATACGGGACATCGGGATAAACAATTAGTAAGCGCTTTTTCATGGGCCTCTCTTAAAGCGCAAGGAGACCGACAACCGTCAACCTGCCGGAGACCCCAAGACGCAGGTCGCCCCCCCCTCTCGCTGGACTGCATTGTAAGCCCATTGGGTGGGTGGGCGCCCATCAAACGCTCAGGACCGACATCCCGATCGGCTGAGGCCCGACCCAGCAGGAACACCCGGCCACCTGTCGCTGGCAGAGCACGCCGGTCTGGAGGTGACTTCTTGAGAGACGGGCTGGTTGAGCGAGAATGCTCTAGCGCTTCCGACCCCGGCCCGCCCAGCCCAAGCCCACCAAACCCAGACCCATCAGGACAGCCGTTCCAGGCTCGGGGACCGTAAAATTCGCCTGGAAGCTTAGAACGTCATGGTTTTCCGCCGACCCACCGGTCTGCGCGGAAAAGCCGGGGGTCGCCTCATCGAGTTCGCTGAGATCAACTGTGAAGTTCAGAGTACCCGTCGTGTTGCCGCTGTTCGTATTGGTCACCGTGATGGCGAGGTTGTCGGTCAGAGCGGTGTGGGCCATCTCGACCGTGTAGGACCAGGGCTCGGTTCCGCCGAGACCGCTCAGGTCCACACAAGCTCCCCCGGATGGGCTGCCTGAGCTGTTGTAGACCCCTAAGGCAAAGTCCATCCCGCAATCGCCAGGCCCACCCCCATTGTAGGTGCGGAAAACGACACTCAGGAAATCTAAACCTAGACCTTGGCCTTGGAGAAAGGTGTCGGCGCCCGTCCCAATGGCTTGCATATGGAAGGCCATTCCGTCGGCTCCCCCTCCACTGCCGTAGGTCATCTGCCAATGGATCGCGGCCGTCCAATCCTCGCTGGCCACGACGAAGTCGTCTGCGAACCACGCATTGCCGCGCTGACCCCCTGCATTGGACGTGAGCCGAAGGCGCTTGTTGCCCCCGTACGGCGCCCCGATACTGGGATCCGTCACGTAGCCTGGGGCACTGCCGGAGCCATTGACGAATGTCATGCTCGAGGAGCCGTAGTCCGGGCCAGTGAAATCCAGGTCAATGGCGTAGGCGCCGGACCAAGCCGGGGTGGAGAACAGCAGAGCCGCCAAAAGACCCAAGCCGGCCGCGCAAATCGCAGAAGTCCGCATTGTCGAATCCCTTCCCATGGAAACGTCGATGTGCATCGTCTCACACACCGCCGGAAAGATGAATCAAAAACAACACACTTTCCCCAAGGGGGTTGCTGATTTTTCCGGAGCGGGGCTTGGGGTCCCGCCCGCCTATGAACGCCGGCTTAGGAATCGGGCTCGGGTCGGCAAAAAAGGGAACGTTTCCCGCGATCCGTTCTGCAAGATGTGGTGTCCCCTCCGACAACCGGCGAAAGGATCGCCCACCCCGTGCCAAGGGTGATCCGTCCTCTAGGGTTCTCGGACAGAACCGAGGGGCCCCTCCGCACGGACTGGAGCGGATCAATGAGAAAACGAAGCATCGTCAGCGTAGTGGGGACACTTTTCGGTCTCCTGGGAGCAGTCGACGCAATGGCTTTCGAGAAAAGAGCCTACGAAGTGGTCGAAAGGCAAGACGCGATTGAGATCCGCGACTACGCACCCGCCGTGGTGGCCGAAATCTCTTTGGAGGGAGACTTCGAAGAGGTCGGCGGACCGGCGTTTCGGGTGCTCGCCGCATACATCTCAGGAGAAAACAAAAAGAAACAATCCCTTGAGCCCGCCGGACTGAACCGAAAAAACCAAGACAGCGAACGCATTGCGATGACGGCGCCTGTCACTCAAGAGGCCACCCAAAAGGGATACCGAGTGACCTTCATGATGCCCTCCGGCCGGACGCTCCAAGACCTGCCCGCTCCGCGAGATGCCCGAGTGCGTTTAGAAAAAGAATCGGCCCAGCGATTTGCGGCCATCCGTTACTCGGGTTTCTGGAGCCAAAACCGCTACCAAGAAGAACTCGACACGCTCCTCGCTTGGATGGATTCCCGCCAATTGCTCGCCGAGGGAGAGCCGGTTTGGGCGCGCTATGACCCGCCCTTCATGCCTTGGTTCCTGCGCCGAAACGAGATCCTCATTCCCATTACGCCCTGAACTCAAACCCACGATCGATTGATAGAAAGATTCCCATGGAGCGAACCATTGCCCTGACCGGCGCGACTGGATTTCTTGGACAGGCCGTCGTCGAGAGACTGCTGGAAGAACCCTCGCTGAAGCTGCGCTGTCTCGTGCGCGAAGGACGAAATCCGAAAGGACTCGACGAGCGAGGACCGCGGGTCGAAATCGTCTCGGGCGACGTCTGCGCCCCAAAGACCTTAGGCCCCCTCCTTGAGGGCGCTTGGGGGGTCATCAATCTGGCGGGCTTGAGGGGATTCTGGGCCCGCTCCACCAAGGATTACTACGATTTGAACGAGCGAGGCGCGGCAGCCGTGTTTCGCTCGGCCCTTGATCACGACTGCGAAAAGGTTGTGCAGGTCAGTACACCCCTCGCCTTCGGGATGCCCGAACGCTCCCCCTTTGATGAAACCGATCCGCCGGGCCCTCATGCGAGTGACTACGCGCGCAGCAAGCATCTGGGCGACGAAGCGGGGTGGCAGCTTCATCATGGCGCGGGACTGCCCTTCTCGGTGGTCCACTTGGCGGCGGTCATCGGCGCCGGCGACCCCCAGTCCACCATGGAGATTCGACGCGCGGCGAAGGGCCGGCTGCCCGCCCTAGTCGGTGCGGACACCACATTCACATATGTGGCCCTCCGCGATGCAGCGGAAGCCATTGTTCAAGCGCTGCTTCGCCCCCACACCGTAGGCCGCTGCTATCTCGTCGGTCGCGAGCGCGCAACCACCCGGGAATATTTCGAAATCATCAGCGACCTCGCGGGCGTGCCTGCCCCGAACTGGAATATCCCGGAAGGCTGGATTCTGCCCTGGGCCAGATGGGGAGAACGCGTCGCCCGTTGGACAGGAACGACCCCATGGGTCCCCGCCGACGTGGTCTCTACCTCTGCGGCGGGCTCGTTGATTTTTGAGGCCAAGAAGTCTGAAGTGGAGCTGGACCTGGTCTATACCCCCCTACGAGAGGCGCTTGCTCAGGCGGTGGTCGAGATCATGGGAGACCGGAACAGCGCCTGACCAACAGACCTCCATCCGTGAGGCACCATGAACCCGACCGCTTTCGGCATCGAAACGGGCTATCCCCAGATGGCAGATCAACCGCGCTGGGGTCGCCGGAATATTTTAAACCTATGCCTTCTGCTTTGGGTGCCCATCCCCGCCCTGGCCTGCTCCCTGATTCTCTTCAATTGGTTTCCCGAAGGCGAAATCCCGATCGACCCCGGTTGGCGTTGGCCCCAAAACTTCAATCAGGCGGCGGCCTTGCTGCTTCATCATCCAATCCTAACGGTCAACCTCCTGTTCTTTCTGTTTGTTGACATCCAATTCATGGTGATTGCGCTCATCCAGAAGAGCACCTGGTTGATCGATCCCTATTGGACACTTTTGCCCCCATTGATCGCGCTTTTCTTCTTCTTGCACCCCCTTGCTGATCCCCAAGGCTTCCGCGCGGCAGCGTCTCTTTTTCTGCTTAGCCTGTGGTCCCTGCGACTCACCTCCAATTATTTCCGGCGAGAGCAAGGGCGCTTTGGTTTTCGAGAAGACTGGCGATACGCTAAAATGCGTAAAGAGCGTCGATTTTTTAGCTTCGAGCAGTTCTTCGTGGTCTATGTCGCCCAGCATGGCATGCTGGTTGGCTTGAGTCTGCCCTTTTGGGCCATTGCGTTTTTTGCTGCCCCTCTCGGCTTTGGTGATGCGATCTGCCTGATCACCGCGAGTGCAGGCTTGCTCATCGCGGGCCTTGCCGACAACCAACTCGACGCCTTCATGCGCGAAAATAAGCGGCGAATCGCGGCGGGTCGTCCGAAGCAATGGCTCTTGGAATCAGGCCTTTGGCGCTCCTCGCGACACCCCAACTACTTCGGAGAGCAGCTCTTCTGGTGGGCCATCGCGGGGCTCGGGGTCGTCTGCGGCGAAGCTTGGGTCATTGTCGGAACCACTTACAACTCAATCATTCTGGCCGCCGTCACCGTCATGACCGAACGACGAATGATGGCTGTGCCGGAAAGAACCGAAGCCTTCCGCGCCTATCGTGCCCGAACCTCAGTCTGGATTCCTTGGTGGAATCGTTCGCGTCAGGCCTAGCCAAAGCGCTAAAATCGAGTGGCAGCGTAAGTCCAGCAATCTTTATCGGCGGGGGCATCATGCTTTTTCTTAGAAAAATGATCCACGGCTTCGTGATTCGGCTGACTCGTTTGTTCTCAGGCCTCATGCCCGACCGAGTACCCTTGGCGTTTGTCGGTTCCTCCGCGACCCAAGAGTTGTTTGGATCCATGGCACAGACCGGCTCGCAGAGAGTCTTGATCGTGACCGACGAAGGTTTGGTCCAAACGGGCTGGGTGGCCAAACTTTCTGAGGCGATGAAAGCCGCGAAGCTTCAGCCTTTTCTTTATAGCGGCGTCCAACCGGATCCAACCTTCGACCATGTTGACGCAGGCTTGGCTCTGTATCGCGAAAAAGAGTGCGACACCATTTTGGCTTTGGGGGGCGGGTCCTCGATGGATGCCGCGAAAGTGATCGCTGCAGCCACAGGGAATGGCGACAGTCCCCGAAAGCTCGAAGGCATCATGAAGGTGAAGCATCCACCGTGTATGCTCTGCGCCATTCCCACTACAGCCGGAACGGGTTCGGAAGCCACAGTCGCCGCGGTGATTTCCGAGCCGGATACCCATGTCAAGAAATTTTTCGTTGACCCGAAGCTTCTTCCAGAAATGGTGGCCCTCGATCCAACCTTGATGCTTGACCTGCCACCCGCCATTACCGCCGCAACGGGGATGGACGCTCTGACCCACGCGGTGGAGTCGATCATCGCCCGCACCTCACGACCGCAAACCGAGCGATGGGCCTTTTCGGCCATTGATTTAATCTTTGAAAATTTACCGAGGGCCTATTCGAACGGTCACGATGAGTCGGCTCGTCGCGGCATGGCCCTCGCCGCCTACTATGCGGGGCTCGCCTTTACTCGAACGAGTGTCGGATACGTGCACGCCTTCGCCCACACCTTTGGGGCCTACTATCGAACCCCTCACGGACTGGCGAATGCAATCGCCCTGCCCCACGTCCTCGAAGTCTCCAAAAGTCAATGCGCAGGACCCTTGGCACAGATCGCCGACCGCCTTGGACTGAAAGGCGCAAACGAGGCCGAAAAAGCAGATCGGGTCATCGAGGCGATTCGCACTCTGATGCGAGAGATTGAGATTCCCGAGAACCTTGAGGCTCTCCAGGAAGGGGATGTCGCGGCGATCACGCGACAGGCCTTGGCCGAGGCCCACCTCAACTACCCGGTCCCGCGCTATCTCGGTCAGGCTGACGGCGAAAAATTGGTTCGCGCCATGCTGGGGCGGACGGCCTAAAGAGTCCAACGGCTAGTCGTTCACCCACTGTGGAGTTGCAGCCGGGAGGAGCGTCGCTTGTCCTTCGAAAGCCACCTTTTTAACTTCAAACCGATGATCAAGTGCACAGAAATTGCTGAAGATAAAAAAATCTCTCTCTTTCCGGGGCTCGTAATCGGCCGATAAGCCGCAGTTCAGTTCAGCCGAAGCACAAGACCGAACCAACCGACCCATCAGCCGGTTCCGAGGCTCTGATTCGTCATCAGAGCTCCTTGCCCAGAGTGCCTCTCGGGTTGCAACGACGAGGGTCGAACCGCCCGAGTCGCCGAGAAACGATTCGGGCGACATGTCCGAGCGAATTGCTTCCTCTGAAACCATCTGTACCCGATCCAGCGCTAATCCCTGCTCAATGATGAACGGGTAAGCCGTCTCAAAGGGGTTCTGGGTGTCATCAGGCGACGTCGGGTCGATGGTGATGACACGATCGATGGGGCAAGGGTGACGAGTTTCCTCAACTCCGTCGAGGGCTCGAACGATTGTTTGGTCAGCGAGCAATTCGCCGAGACTCGAACCAAAGTATTGGGCGATTTGATCTCCCTCATCGGTCAAGCGTCTCCAAGGCGTGGCCTGAGCACCACCTCCCACAAACGGATACTCCCAGTAGAAAGCTCCGCTAACCTGCGCGGGCCTGTAGTCTCCTGATTCAGCATCAGGGGCGTGCCGGCGCACAACAACAACAGGCTCGCAAACCAGAGAACCGACGCTCTGGGCCTGGCTCCCAATCGTGCTCATGGTTTCCATGGGGTATTCACAAGGCGATAGGGAACGTTCGACTGACGAACCGGATTCAACCGCTTGATTGCATCCCCCATCGAAGCCGAAACTCAAGACACAAACGGCCCACGCGAGAAACGGCCATCGGATCGGTTGTATGAAAGCGACCTTTTTCCCGTTCGCGTTAGCAACAAACGGGTCCACAAATCCCTTCCGGCTGGCTGATTCCATGTCACTAAAATCGGCCCGAATCGCTCTCCGCTTTAGGGTAGTGTCTGGCCTTCCCGCGCTGGAGGTCTTGTGGTGTCGAAAAATTCGAGTGTGGCCAACGGTCTAATTGCCCGCCTGGACAGGATCCCTGTCTGGCCCTACCGCCGTTCGATCATCTGGATCGTGGGCGCCGGCTTTTTCTTCGCTTTTTTCGATATCGTCACGATCGGCTTTGCACTTCCAGTTCTGACTCATGAATTTGGTGTGACTGAAGAACAGGCCAGCTGGGCTGTCACCAGTGGTTTGATCGGGTACATCTTTGGGTCGTTCCTCGACAGTCGAATCGGGGATCGCTACGGGAGGAAAGTCAGCCTTTATCTCTCTGTCGGATTCTTCTCCTTCGGATCCCTTCTCTCGGCCACGAGCCCGAGCCTTGACTGGCTCATTTTCTGGCGTTTCCTTTCCGGAATGGGGATCGGCGCCGAGATCGCCCTGGTCACGACCTACATGGCGGAATGTTCACCGGCTCCACTTCGAGGTCGCTACACCGGCTGGACTATCGTCGCGGCCTTCATGGGTTTTGCCGCGGTGCCCCCCCTCGCCTTCTATCTTGTTCCCAACTTTGCCTGGGGCTGGCGGGCGCTCTTCGTCCTCGGAGCCATCGGAGGCATCATCATCGCCCTGATGCGACGGGGGATGCCGAACTCCTTCCATTGGCTTCTCGACCAAGGGCGCGTCGACGAAGCTCGCGCCACACTTGAGAAGGCGGAGTCGGTTGCTGAAGCTCGCCTCGGTCATTCTCTCCCCGCCGTCGAGACGACCAGCGGAGAGACAGCCGCCCCCGGAGCAGCGCAAACCGCTGCCCTCGGCATGAAGGCTTTTTTGGTCGCGCCCCAACGGAATCGTCTCTTCGTCCTCGGAATGCTTTGGTTTGTGTACTACGTCGGAAACTACGCTTGGCTCACCCTGGCCGCTGAGCTTTTTTCTAAGCATGGCATCAGTCTGTCGCAAACCATTGGATCTCTCATCTTCACGGGTTTCGGGTTTGTCGCCGGTGCTCTGACCGCTGTCTGGATCAGCGATCGAATCGACCGAAGAATCGCGTCAACAATCGCCGCATTAGTCTGGACCGGCGTGCTGGCAGCCATCGGCTTTACGGCATCCCCCAGCACAATTCCCATCCTTGGGTTCATTGCGTCTTTCACGATCGGACTGATCGTGCCGCTGCTCTACACCATTACCGGCGAATCATTCTCCACAGAAATTCGCGCGACGGGCGTCTCCCTCAGCGACGGGTTCGGTCACGTCGGAGGCGCCTTTTGCGGCCAAATCATCTTCGGCGTCGAAACCTTCGCGGGATTTAGCGGGGCATTCCTCGCAATGGCGGCGACGGGACTCATCACCGCTGGGCTGGTCCTGCTGACCCCGCGAAACACAGGGAAGTCCCTAAGCGAATCATTGAAGTGATTCGCTCGGGGCTCGACCCCAGGCTCCGTCAGGGTTTCATTTCGTACGCGCCATCCAGCACACGGACCTGCCCTTCCCAAACACGTTGGTACCGGGCGTCTTCTTGAACCGGGCGTTGGAGCATCTTGTTGCACTGAGCGACCTGAACCTCTGTGCTGCTGGCTTGGAGCGACAGGCTCAGCGCATGCTGGGACATGTCCCGAATCATGAAGTCAAAAATTTCGCCGAGGAGATCATCGTCGATCTCGTAGATCGGAGCATTTTCAAGAATCAACTGCGCGTAGACCACAAGGGCAAAAATATTGCCACCGGCCAGCAAGAAGTCGATGTCTTTCATTTGATCCGGTCCCGGCGGATCGTTGGAAAGCAGGTCTCGAAAGGCCTCGACTTGCTCGCCAAATCGAACGACGTTGGGAATTCGATCAAAACGGGAAAACGTTTCGCGGTAGTCATGGAATTGAATTTGACCGAGCCCGCCGGTCCCACCCTGGTCGAATAGGAAATCGTCATTCGCCGGCTGGGTTTGCTGCTCAACATCAGGAAACTCGCCCGAGTTAAAGAAGTAATTCGCCATAAATTTAACGATCAATGCAATATTGACGTGAACCGTCCCCTCCAGCTTCGGCAAAGCGCGAATATCTACAGCCGCTTGGCTGAAGTAGGTGTCCTTTTCGAACCCCTTGGCCGCAATCGCATCCCAGAGAAGGTTCACCACATCTTCCCCTTGCGTCGTGACTTTCATCTTCACCATTGGGTTGTAGAGCAGGTAGCGCCGGTCTTCTTTCGATGCGACTCGCATATAATCAGCGGCCCGCAATGCAAAGAGCTTCATGGCTACTAGACGGCTATAGGCGTCGACAAACATTCGCCTCACGTGGCTCATGTCGGTGACGGGCATGCCATAGAGCACCCGATTGTTGGCATGAGTGATCGCCTCATAGAAAGCGTGGGTACTGATTCCGATCGACGCCCATCCGAGATTATATTTCCCGATATTGATGGTATTCAGCGCTGCGTTCCACGCCTCGCGGCCCCGGTGCAGAATGTCCGCTTCGCTGACTGGATAGTCGTCGAGCTCAAATTCGGAGACGTAATTTTGACTCGCCACCACGTTCTTAATCAACTTGTAACGTTCATGACGAGGCTCTGCGGCGAAAAACACGTATTCGTCGGTGCCGTCGATTCGGCCAAAGGTTGAAACAATGGCCGCTTCGTTCCCGTTGCCGATGTAGTACTTCCGCCCATTTGCTCGCCATCCATCGCCCTCAGGCGTCAGGACCATATCCGTCGAATAGATATCCGCGCCATGTGTCTTCTCTGACAGACCGAAGGCGAAAATACCGCCGTCCTCAAGGGCTTGGGCAGTCTTCTGTCGAATCGATTGGTTTTCGCTCATCCATATGGGGCCCAAGCCCAAGACCGAAACCTGCCATGTGTACCAATACTGAAGACCGTAAAATCCTAAGATCTCAGCAAATTGGCACACTCGCCAAGTGTCCCAGCGAGCGTCGGCGGCTCCCTCTCCTTGCGGCGTGCACATCGTGGCGAGGAGGCGATGATCTTTAGCGTAGTCGAGAAAATCCGAGTACCACCCGCGGTCGTAGTAGTCGCCGATCAGCCGACCCTTGCCCTTGTTCTCAAAAAACTCGACGGTCTCCCGCATCAATTCACGGGTTCGATCATCATCGGCGGCTCGGTCGGGGTTTCTCGGATCGAGCAGAATCATCTCAGGACTCCCTCTCTAATATTTAAGTCGTTTTTGAACGGTGGGCGCATCGACCGCTCATGTTCGAAGCAATCGGTTGCTCAGCCCTCACCTGAATCGCAGAGAATTCGAAAAATCTCAGCATAATCCGCGATCACGCAGTCGGCCTCGAAAAGCTTTTCTGCCGGAAGACTATTGGTAATCGCGATCACCTGCATACCGGCGGCCTTGGCCGCGGCCACCCCAGCGGCAGAGTCTTCTACGACGCAGAGCTCTATCGGGTCCATTTTCATCCGATAGGCCGCCTCCAGAAAAATATCAGGAGCAGGCTTTCCTCGGGGAACATCCTCGGCGCTGACAACAACCGGGAAATAGCGAGAAAGGTCCTCAAGGGCCAACACCGTTTCGATCACCCGATGCGGCGATCCCGAGGCGACAGAAAGCGAATAATCCAACGCCAAATCTCGGAGCAACTCGGGAATGGGTTCAAAGAGGGGCCGATCCGATTGGATCAGCTCAATCAACCGGAGTTCCTTGCGGCGAAGCAGGGCTTCAAGGGTCTCGGCGGTTTGATTTCGTTTGAGAAAGTCCTGCCAAACCGCCCGGTCCGTTTTACCCAAGTACAGATCGAAATCGACGCCATGGGAGTCGGCGTATCCCAGTTCGGCAAAGACTTCGAGAAAGGCCTGCTGATGTCGTGGTTCGCTGTCTACAATGACACCATCCATATCGAAAATGATGCCTCGAACAGGCAAAATTGTTTCCGAAGGCAGATCGATCACATGGGAACTTCGAACGCTAGATCCCATCGAAAGTGAATCCCTCGTAACCTTTTTGGACCACTTCTTCGCATTTCTCGCGATAGGGCGGAAAGCCCGGGTGGGGCATAAAGACTCGGGCCTTGCCGGGAACGTTCGCTCCCAAATACCAGGAGTTGCAGGTGGGGTACACGTATTCCGAGGCGACCTCGTTGACATGCGCCACCCAATCCGTTTCGGCTTCGACTGTAGGCTCGATGAGTCTGTGTCCTTGCTGGTCCATATAGTCGAGGCAGTCGGAAATAAACTCGACGTGCTGCTCGATCGACACAACCATATTGGTGAGCACGGACGGGCTGCCCGGACCCGTGATGATGAAGAGATTGGGGAAACCGGCCGAACCTAAACCCAAGTAGGTCACAGGACCCGCGGACCACTTGTCTCGGAGCGTTTGCCCTCCTCGGCCAAGAATTTCAATGGCATTCAAAGAGCCCGTCATCGCATCGAATCCCGTCGCGAGTACTAGAGCATCCACACTGACTTCACGACCGCCGCCCACCACTGAGTCGCGCGTGATTCGCTCAATCCCTTTCTCGCTCAAATCGATCAAATCGACATGAGCCTGATTAAATGTTTCGAAATAGCCCGTGTCGACACACGGCCGCTTACACGCGATCGCATGGGTCTTGGGACAGAGCAGATCGGCTGTCGCCGGGTCATTGACGATTTCGCGAATCTTTGAACGAACGAATTCAGATGCAATCTCATTCGCTTCGGGATTTCGTGTGATATCTGCGAAGGCGCCAATGAAGACAAGGCCTCCGACCTTCCAAAACTCCTCAAGAACGAATTGCTGCTGCTCGGGAGTCAAGGCCGCGGCTTCGGGCAGCTCGATTCCTTCTTCGTTGCCCAAACCACCAAAGGCTCCAAATACTTCACGATTGGCGGCTCGAAGTTCACGATAACGTGATTTGATTTCTCGCTGGACACTGGGGTCAAGGGGAGCGTTCCAAGCCGGAATCGAATAGTTCGGTGTTCTTTGAAAAACCGTGAGGTGCTCCGCCTGCTGAGCAATCAGCGGAATGGACTGGATGGCCGAAGAACCGGTTCCAATCACCGCGACACGTCGCCCAGAGAAATCGACTCCTTCGTGGGGCCAGCGGGCGGTGTGATAAAGATCCCCAGCAAAATCGTCTAGGCCTTCAAAATTCGGTGTGTTTGCAGCCGAAAGGCAGCCGACAGCCGAGACAAGAGCACGGGCGCTCCACTCGCACCCGTCATCTGTTTTAACTACCCATTTCCCAGGGTGACTCGAAGTAGTCGCATCACGGAATTCTGCAGAAAGAACACGTGTTTCGAATTGAATGTCGCGTCGCAGCTCGAAACGATCGGCCACGTGCTCCAGATAAGAAAGAATTTCAGGCTGCGTCGAGTATCGCTCTGTCCATTCCCACTCTTGTTCAAGCTCTTCATCGAAGCCAAACGAATATTCCATGCTGTCAATGTCGCAGCGAGCGCCCGGATAGCGATTCCAGTACCAGGTTCCGCCCACTCCATCTCCAACTTCGAAAGCTCGGACGCTTCGCCCCGCCTTGCGCATCTTGTGCACCATGTAGAGACCCGCGAAGCCGGCCCCGACCACGATTACGTCGAAGTCTGTCTTTTGGCTCACCCTTATACTCCTCGATGCTTCCGTGCTGGGGGGGGCCGCGGGGGTCCGTTCTCGGGATCATCCTGGGGACCAAGCCCCCACCGGACCTCGTGCCGAGATCGATCAGCATAGCGTGAGCCAGCTGCTCAGAGCCCCATGAAACCTGCCCTTGGGGGCTAACCGAAAACGAAGGGCCTCTCTCGGGTGGCCAATGCGGGCCGTCGGCAGAGCCCGCGGCGAGCGATCAACGCACCGTAGATTGCTGACGGATCGGGGCCGGCGCTTGAGGATCCGACACTTCATTGCCGTCGGTGTCGAGCGGATAGACCTGTTTCACGTAACGGCGGTAGTCTCCGACGGGCCCGTCGCCCTTCGCCAACTTCGGTGCATGCAGGTAGGTTTTATAAGTCCAGACGTCTAGGTCTTGTTCTATTTCGCGCCCGATAATGCCGACCATGATCCGACTAATCAATCGCGCATGGGGACCGAGATCAAAGGGAGAAGAGACGGCCAACGTCAGGTCAAGGTTTTCATCGTCGATGGGAATCGGAAGAACAAAGGTTCGAAATCGAATCCGCAAGGGATCGATTCGAACGTTTACCTGGGAATACCCGAGGCCTCTGACGATGACGTCGTAATCAACGGGCAACTGCATCCATGAATGATTCGGAGTTGGAACCCCTCGCATTGCCCGATAACTCGTCGTCAGCAGCTCGCCGTCGACTATGACGGGTTCAGTGATCTGCCCGTCGGTAAACCCATGAATCTGCGTGAAATGTCCGAAATCAACGCTGTTCTCAGTGGTCTCTTGCGGATGAGTCGGAATCGTGAAGCGTCGGAAGCGAAGGTTCGTCCAGCCCTCGAGTTCCAACTCAGGCACATCCCAGAAAGGTGCCCGCCCCACCGCATCAAACCAGACCAGAACTAGGCCACTCTTTTCTTCCACCGGCCAGTTCCCCAGCCGCGCTCCGCGCGGAGGGGGTCCTCCGTAGGGCGTTTCCACACAACGACCGTCCTGGTCGTAGACGAAACCGTGAAAGCGGCACCGCACCCGGTCGCCTTCGACACACCCTACACGCCCGAGGTTTGCACCCATATGGGGGCAGAATGCATCCGTCACCCGAACTTCACCGGAGTCGAGCCGGTAAGCGATGAGATCACGCTCAAAATAGCGCCGGCTCAAAATCTGACCGGGCTTCAGCTCTTGGCTGAGCGCAATCGCGTACCACCCTGTTGGTAAACACGGAAAAGGAAAACGATGACCCATCATGTCCCCTCTACGCTCTCAAAATGAAATGACAAACAATTCGCCGCCGGGCGGAGACTAGCAACGGGCCGCGGCACTGTGCATCCCCCGCCACAACGGGTGGCAGTCCCTCGAGGGGAGTTTTTCCTCTCGGGGAAGGCCCTTTGTCGGTTTGGCGCTCTCTCAACGCTTCAGCCTGGGTTTAACGCGCTCGAAGGACTGCACAGCATTCTTCGCCCCGTTGATCCCCTCCACGCGTTCCGCAAAAGCCGCTGCGTTACGCGCGAAATTTTCGCGCGTCACAAGACGCTCGAGCGCCACGCGCAGCTTACGCTGACTGAGGTTATTCATATCAACCCACTTGGGGCCCAGCTCTTTCTTATAAATGATTTCTCCCCACATATACTGATCGCTCGCCTGCGGAAGAACCAGTTGAGGAACGCCCGCTCGGGCAGCCAAATGCGTGGTGATCCAGCTCCCGTGATGAACCGCTGCTCGACAACGGGGGAAAAGCTTATGGTGGGGAATCGGGTATTCGCGGAGGACATATACATCGTCGGAACCCTCGACTTCTGCGCCAATCGTCGAACCCGCTTGCGCCAGCACCGCCCGCACGCCCGCTGCACGAGCCGCCTCCACCAAAGTCCGCGTCAACATATCGCTATTTTGGTGCCGCATGCTGCCAAACCCGATGTAAACCGGCGCAGATCCCTCTGACAGGAACTGCTCAAGGGAATCCGAGAGTTCAGCGGGTTGGCTGGGGATACACGGGCCGATGTAGGAATAGTCGATCGAAGACCACGACGGACAGGGCGGCACCAGCTCCTCGTACAAACCGATCATCATGTGATCGCAATGGGCGTTTTCCGCCAACAAGTTCCGGCTCGGCGATAAGCCCAAGTCTTCCCGCATTCGATCGATGGTTTTGTTGTAGGAAAAAAGGTGTTTGGCCGAAAAGACAGCAGCTGCCCACTCCAGTCGATTAACCCACTTGTTTTCAGTGACGAACGGCAAGCCCATGGGCGGTCCGTAGCGCTCAGAGGGGATGACTGGAAAAGTAAAGAGCTTGATGTTCGCCATATTGAAAGCTTCGGCGAAGGAGGGCACGAGGATCTCACCAAGAAAGTTAAAGAGAACGTCGTAGTCCGGTGCGATCTTGCTCAAAAGCTCAAATTCGCCTTTGAATAGACGCTCCCGGTGGCGAATGTTCTCTCGAATGTTATGGATGTAACCGGTTTTCTGGTTGTCCAGATAAATGTCGGAATAGGAGTGTGGATAGGCCTCATATGGCACGTCAAAATCGACAGCCATTCCCTCAAACTCCGTAGATCCACAAACACATACATCGTATCCAGCCTGCTTGAACTCTCGGGCCATCAAGACCATCGGAATCAGGTCTCCACTCGAGCCATCGGCGGAAAAAAGAAGTCTCATGATTGAATTCCTCGCATGGTTCTCTCGCCCCTCAATTCATTCCCGGATCTGTCCCGGCTCCAGAGGAGCTTTCGGCACTCCTGCGTTTTCGACAACGCCCGTATTTCGGACCGATCGGCATGTACCCGCGGGCAGGGTTTAAATCTTCCCCGCCCCCAGTGATAAGAATCCGTGAAACGCTGGTCGGAGCGCCCTATTCTCTGCGCGCCAACACCCGGGCTCGCCGGGAGGGCCTGGGAAGTGGAGGACTGAAGATGAGCGAACAGTTGATGGACGGAACGCAGGGCGGCTTCGAGACGAACCGAATCCGCCACGTCGTCAGTCGATTTGCGTATGGGCCTATCTTGCTTCTCGCTCTCGGAGTTCTTTGGTGGGGAGTCGATGGAGGGGGGCCTTTTTCCTTGGGCATCGTGGCGAACAGCCTCTACATCTTCATGCTTATCTTGATTGGCGCGCTGGAATTCTACATTCCCTATAAGCAAAACTGGGGCACGGTCCGCAAAGCAAGCCGGGCCGATGTCCTCTACTTCATGGCCGCGGCGCCGATTGACTACCTGCACGTTTTTCTCTTGATCAGCATCTTGGCGAGCACGGCCAGCTATCACCACTACGTCACCGTCTTCGACATTTGGCCTAGCCATACTCACATCTTGTTCCAGCTGCTGCTCGTCACGTTGATCGTCGACTTCTCGAAGTACTGGTACCACCGTGCGACTCATGAGGTGCCGCTCCTTTGGCGTTACCACTCCATTCACCACAGCCTGGATCGTTTGGAAATGCTCCGCGCTTCCTACTTCTACCCGATTGATATTTTCTTGACAGTCGCGATCGGTACCTTGTCCCTTTTGTTCTTCGGAGTCGATTACGAGATCATCGTCTTTCACAACGTATTCGCAGGCATCACGGGATTGCTCAATCATTCCAATGCCGACCTGAAGTGCGGGTTCTTTGACAAATTTCTGAATTCGCCGGGGCATCACCGCGCCCACCACTCGGTGGGCCTGCCGGGTAGCCGTTCGAATTACGGGAGCTTCTTCAATTTCGCAGATCGGATCTTTGGAACCCGTTACCTGCCTGAAGACCAAAGCGACTTCGGGCCACTCGGGCTTGAGGAGGGGTACAACATGCCCAAAACCGTCCTGAAGCAGCTGGCTGTGCCTTTTCGTTGGAATCAAGTCCATCCGTCTCCAGAAGCCGATAAGTCCCAGGGCTAGAGAAATGAAGGCGCGGAGAGGTTCTCCGGGCTCAGCTCTAAGAGCCGCCTCCCAGGTTCTTCCGCATATCCTTTGCCTGTTCGAACATGTAGTCCCGGAAAAAAAGCAGTGAAATGAAGTAGTTATTCATCGCCGTGCTCATGGATCCTCGCGGATCGACGGCTTCAATCTTTCGCACGCGAACTTTACCCGGGGCCGTTTGCTCGACTTTGTAGATCGAAGGCAAAACCTTGAAGCGAACCGCGTCTTCAACCACCGGCACGTCTTCACCGTCAATCGTTTCAATGGACTGAAACGCCACCCGGTAGGTGTTCGGATCGGGGCGATCTTCGTAATAGACGACCACTGCGTCTCGATTCCCGCCAGGCGGCGGTGCGATATGAACCGAGCGCCGGACCCATTCGTTCGGGACACCCTCCACGTCCTTCTGGTAGAGGGTTACTTCATACTTAGATTTTTCAGGCTTGTCCCGACGGCCAGGACCGGAGTAGTTCTCATCCTTGATGTACTCCACGACTTCCTCGAAATCGGCTTCGACTTCGACCGAGTAACGAACCGTCCGGACAGGGTAGGGTTCAAGGGAGGAGGACACGGAGACCTGCTCGGCTTCAAGTTCCGGCGGCCACGACTCGGAGTCAGCGAGAAGTTTTTCCGTCACGGTGAAGAGTTCTGCCCGGTCGACCTCTCTGATATCGGCGTCGGAATAGTCGGTTGAGCCCGCCAAGAAGACGAACCAAAGAATCCCCACAACCAAAACGGCCAGGGAAACCAAGACGATGCGTGAAATTTTCATGAAGCCTCGAAGAATGAGTGATGGGTTTGAGTCGTGAAGAGCCTGGGGGAGGAGGCGATACGACCGCGCGGAGACCGTCCGCCGACTGCCCGGCAGAGGTTCCCAAGACGTTCCATCGAGTTTCGATGGCGTGTATCCAAAAAGTTCGTGGGCCCCCCTGCCCGTATCGGCGATGCTCCGCCGTACCCAGCGGAGCGACGCAAGAGATCCCTGCCTCCGCTCCCTCCCGGCTGTGCCGGGGTCTGCGCAGATCGATGCAAGGGCTCCCCAAGGCCCAGATTCTCGCGAAATGGAAGCCCCGTCACAACCGGCCAGCCGTGAAGTGGGTGGCCACATTCCGTTGCGGTGTGTCTTTTTAGCTACATTCTAGGCCCACCGCACGAGCGTTTTGCTCAAGATGCTCGGCGGAAAGAGTTCCGACCACAATGCTCGTCAGCCCGGGGCTCGCCGCGACTTCGGCGAGGGCCAGAGCCGGGTCGGGATCATGCCCGCTGGCCAGGGGTTTTTTGACCAGCACCCCGACCCGGGCCCGGTGAGCGGCTTCGACCACCGGGCGCTGGCTCAGGTCTGCGCGGCTGAGCGAAAGCATGACGACATCGCACAACTCAGTCGCGCGAAGGCCACCGGCGACTGTCTTCGTCGAAGCCCCGATGGCTCGGATCTTTCCGGACTCCCGGAGGGACTCCAGTGTTTCGAGCGCATCGCTTCGGTCGAGAATCGACAGGTCGTCCCCGTTTGAATGAAGGAGCACCAGATCAAGCCAATCGGTGCGCAAGCGACGTAGGCTCTCCTCAACACTCCGCCGGATGGCCTCCGGGCTAAAGTCGAAGCGTGATCGACCCCCGTCAAAAGTTTCCCCCACTTTGGTCGCAATGACCCAATCTTCTCGTTCCACAAGCAAGCGGCCGATCCGTTCTTCGCTCGTCCCGTAGGCAGGCGCAGTATCGATCAGGTTGATTCCCCAGAGCCGGGCACACTCAAGCAATGCGAGAATCTCGGAGTCTGTCGGCAGGTCGAATTCCCGCGGATACTTCACCTCTTCATTTCGGCCGAACTTGGTGGTCCCCAGCCCCAATGGACTCACTCGAAGACCTGTGCGACCCAGCGGCCTCAATCGATCCACGTGGCCTCTTCCCAGGGTGGACGGGCAACCACAGGACGCTCCCAATTTTGGAGAGCTCCAAGATCCCCAGTGCTCGGTTTCAGCCCTTGCTCGCCAAAGCGCTGCCGCACTCGCTTGGCCAGTGCAGGGGCCAAAGCCAGCTTCGTTGGCCAGATCGCCAAGAATGGATCTTTTTCAGCGAAGATGGGTCCCCCCAAATGTCTCTCCGACGGCTGAATCCCCTCCGCGCGATCGACGCGAAAGGTGGCCCATCGAGCCGACTGAAAATCAACCGCTGGAAAGAGCGTGGGGAGTCGCGTCCGCGCATGCTCGATCAATGCTTCGCCGCTTTGCCCGACGCCGTCTTCCGCCATCAGCCCGCCGACATACCAAACCCCTTCGCCCGACGCGGTGGGGTGGGTCGTGACAGTGGCCAAAGGCTTGGGGTTTTTTCCAACGCAGTGGGCATAGAGCGGTTCTTGGACTCCGCCGAGCATCAGTTGATGGAGAGGGCGACGGCGATGCGGCCAGTCACCCATACCCGCTTGAGCAAGCAGTTCCTCATTTCCACCCCCCGCGGCAAAAACGAATCGCTGGGCTTCAATGGTCAGATCCCCCAATCGAGCCCGGCCCCCTTCGAACACTGGAGAAACCCCCTGCGGGATCCGGCGAATACAATCTGGGTGGGCTGACTCGAGGGCAGACAACACCGAGGGAGCGTCCACCACCACCTCGTCTAAGGCGTAAACGGCCCCTCTGCGCTGCCCCAGCTGGAGCGCTTCAGGCCATTCCGAACGCGGCAGAGCCCGGACTCGGCTTCGCATGATGAGCCGAGAGAAAGCACCGATCAAACCGCCCCCCAGTTGGGAGGGAATCCAAAGATGGGTGCGCTGCGAGAGCAGTCGTGCCTTGCCGAGATCTGGCCCGGAGCGTCCCTCCAGGCTCGCCCGCCAAACTGAGGGCATTTCCCGCAACTCTCGAACGGCGCCATCGAAACCGAAGCCGAGGGTGTATTTCGCACCTCCGTGGATGATCCCCTGAGAGGCAACACTCTGGCCGGCGCCCAATCGGTCAGCCTCCAACAGAACCACCGAATAGCCGTCAGCGCGAAGTCGATCGAGCAGCCAAAGCCCAGCAATACCGCCGCCAAAAATGACTACATCGGCCACGACGTCTGCCGATCTCGCCATCGCTTTCTACGCCTGGAAACGACGGGGCAGGGCCGAGCGATTGGACGAATCGGCCCCCGACATCTTGGCAATCACCGCGGTTGAGCTTTGACCCGGCACCAGCGTGGCGAGTTTAATTTCGCCCCCATAGGCGCGGACGACATCGGCTCCAACTACTTCATCGATCTTGTAGTCAGCGCCCTTGATGAGGACATCGGGCTGAAGGCTCTCGAGAAGATGAACAGGAGTGTCTTCAGAAAAAATGATGACTCGGTCGACGAAGCCCAGCGAGGCAAGAACGATGGCCCTTGCCAATTCAGTTTGTACCGGCCTGTCTTCACCTTTGAGTCGGCGAATTGACTCGTCGCTATTCAGCCCAACAACAAGACGATCGCACGCTGACCGAGCTTGAGTGAGTAGCGAAACATGCCCCGGATGCAGCAGGTCGAAACAACCGTTAGTAAATCCAATTCGCTTTCCCTGCTGACGCCAGCGCTCGACATCGGCTAGGGCCGCTTCGGCTGAAACTACCTTCTCCTCAGGACCTGTTAACTCAATCTCCAGAAGGCGCTCGGCGAGTTCATCGCAACTCACGACTGCCGTGCCAACCTTCCCCACCACGATCCCGGCAGCGACGTTGGCCAATTCGGCCGCCAGGGAGAGATCTGCTCCCGCCGCGAGAGCGACCGCTGTCGTCGAAACCATGGTGTCTCCGGCTCCCGAGACGTCGAAAACCTCAAGGGCGCGAGCAGAAAAGTGAACCGTCTTTGCGTCCCGCTCAATCAGGCTGAGGCCGCGCTCAGAGCGACTGACCATCATTGCATCGATGGCCGAATCTTCCATGATCTTGCGCGCTGCATCCTCAATTTCAGAATTTGTCTGGCAGGGTGTCCGAGCCGCCGCGGCGAGTTCACCCAGGTTCGGCTTGAGGACCGTCACGCCCGAATAGACCGAGAAATTGTTTCGCTTGGGGTCAGCGACAATGGGGACACCGGCGGCTTGCGCCTCGGCGATGGCCGCAGCGAGCACGTCGTCGGTCAAGACCCCTTTTAGGTAATCGGATAAAACCAGCGCGTCCGCCGCTCGAATCTCTTCGGCGAGCACCTTGATAATCTGCTCGGCGGTTTCAGGCCGAATCGGCTCGGTGCTCTCTTCGTCGGCTCTCAGCAACTGCTGACCATCCGCGATATAGCGGGTCTTCACCGTCGTGGTTCGAGTGGGCTCTCGAACCAAGCGCGCCGTTAAAGTGGGTTCCCCCGCGCTCAAACTCCGAATCCGGTCCGCCGATTCGTCATCCCCTGTGACGGCGATCAGCACCGCTTGAGCGCCAAGCGCGCAGGTATTTCGGGCGACATTGCCCACACCGCCGAGCATGGCGCGCTGGCTGCTGGCATGGATCACGGGGATGGGTGCCTCAGCGGAGACCCGCTCGACTCGACCATAGATGTACTGGTCGAGCATGATGTCCCCGAGGCAAACGACCCGGACGCCATCGAAATCCGACAGAAGCTGCTGCAGGGGATGCAATTCGTTTGTCTGATGTTGAGCCAAACCGATCTCGGCCACAGGTCGAGCACGCCTCACAGGATTTGCCTCACGAGAATCGACACCTTTTACGGTGCGCGTCGCCCTTCACGGGCGGGGACATTCGGACGTCCACAATTTTAGGGAAGTCCAACCGTGGCCCCCCAATTCCTCGGTCCGCTAGAGTATGTCAGCGCTCCTCCCAGGGGGCAACCGGAGAGGACTTCGAAGCTTTGGGCCGCACGATCCTCGGGCCTTGGCTCTGCCGGTAAGTTGCCGCCGCCCCCCGCGGGCAGCCGGTAGAATCGTGAAAGAGGTTCTCTTTTTTTGAGCCACATCCCCGCGAGGGCGGGTGTAAAAAAATGATCGATGAGGAAAGCCCATTGGCGTCTTCGAGCAAAGCTCTCCACCAACGCATGACCGCCCACTTCGAGCGGAGTGCCGCGGTCAAGCGACAACTCGCCGAAACCTGCGGGAAGTCGATTCTGGAAGCCGCGGAGCGAATCAGCGCATCCTTTCGCGAAGGCGGCAAGCTTCTGCTCTGCGGAAACGGCGGCAGCGCCGCGGACTGCCAACACATGGCTGCGGAGTTGACGAGCCGGCTCGATGCAACCTGCGAGCGACCTGGCCTACCGGCCCTTGCTCTCACCACGGACAGCTCTTTTTTGACCGCCTACGCGAACGACTACGGGTACGACGGGATTTTTGCACGCCAAGTCCAGGCACTCGGAAAGCCCGAAGACATCCTCTTGGCCATTAGCACCAGCGGGAATTCAAAGAACGTCATCCTCGCCATCGAGGAAGCCCGGAAATTAGGCATGCCGAGTATCGGACTAATGGGTGAGAGCGGGCAAATGCTCGAACTTTGCCAGCCGGCCATCGCCGTCCCCCATCATTCCACCCAGCACATTCAGGAATGTCACCTCGCCATCGAACATCTGATCTGCGAGCTGGTTGAAGTCCACCTGTTTGACCGCCCGTAAGCGAGTCAGGCTGTCTCTGGGAGAGCCCGAAGCCAGCACCCTCAATCCTCCCCCTAGGTGCCACCATCCGGAGCGATGTCTTCGAGATCCCGGCCGGCCGTCTCCGGAATAAAAAGCAATGCGAGCGGCGCAATCGGTGTCAGTACAAGAAGCCATGTGATCGATTCCGAGTGGCTCTGGGTGACGTCGTAGAGTGCGCCCAGGCCATAAAGGCCGGCCGCCGCTCCGATGGTCGCGAAAGCCTCTCGCACTCCCGAGGCACTTGAACGAAGCCCGGTCGGAAAAAGCTCCGTCGCCAAAGCCGCTTGCAACACCATCAGGCTCCCGATGCCAAGAAAGATCAAACCGAGACCAATGCCTAGACTCACCGGTCCCGTGGCGTTGTAAAAGAGGCCAACCGCCAGTGACAACATCAGGCAAACACCGATGGTCGCAGGCTTGCGTCCGAAGCGATCCGAAAGTACCCCGGAGAATAAATTTCCGAGAGGCGTTGCAGCACCACACAAGCCGATCATCAAGCTCACCCCACCCGGGGAAAAACCGAGACCATCCTGCATGTGCTTGGAGACGAAAAAGCTTCCAGGCTCAGCAATAATCCAAACGGGGAGGACGATGGCGACAAGTGCAAGAAAACGCCAGCGGTACTCCGCAAACCCCTCGCCCATAGAGAGCTCCGACGGCACGGTTTCAGCTGAATCCGATGCTGAGGCCAACATCGCATCTGTGTGATGCGCCTTGAAGCGTCGGGTTTCGGAAAGCGAACCGAGTAACCAAGGAACCCAGAGGAGCCCGAAGCCGCCAACGACGAAGAGCGACCTCCACCCGTAGGGCAAGTCGTCCACAAAGGCGTATACGAGAAGAGTCAACGCCCCTCCGAGACCACCAATGGCCGAGAGAAGCCCCAAACCAAGACCCCGATTTTCAGCCTTGAGTTCCTCGCTCACCACCACCCCCGCAAGCAAAATCTGCCCGGCCATGAAGAAGCGGGAACCCAGCTGAAGCCAAGCCAGCACCCAGCCTTCCTGAGCAAAGGCCGTTGCAATATTGAACAGCGCGCAGCCCGCGACCGAGGCGATCAACAAACGACGACGGCCCAGGCGATCCGCTAGGACACCCAGAAAAAGCGAAAAAACCGCTCCGACGCGAATCAGGGCAAAAAGCTCTCCCACCTCTTCTTCCGGAATCGCCAAGCCTGTCTGAATCTGGGGAAGAGCAAAGGCCGCTACGGCCATCGAGTAAAAACTACCCAGCGAACTCAAACATGTCGCAGCCAGAACGCTGCGCTCATGGCTTGAAAGGCCTCTCAAACTCGAGAGCAAGGAACTCATCTTCGTCAACGCCCCTTCGCATATCGTCAATCGTCAGAACGGATACGGGGCGGTCAGCAAACACCCGGGACCGATCGCTTTTCACTCGTTCGCGTAATTGTTGATTTTTTGCTGGACGGCTTCGACCAGAGCAGGGTATCCGTCCCGATCGATCACCGACGTATAGTCCGCACGGCGAAGCGTCATTTCGCTCACCTTGCCATCAAGAGTGACGTCGATGACTCGCCAGCGGCCATTGGTCTTTCTTAGGCGATAGTCGAATTTGACATTGTCATCGGTGGGTTGAACGAATTCTGTTTTGACCAGAATTGTGCCGCGAGCGGCCGGTTCCTCACCCAATGTTTTGAAAGACTGATCCGAATAGCCGTCAAAGTTGGAGGCATAGTTGGCGGCAGAGTATCGCCGGGACAACTCAACAAATTCTTTCCGCTGCGCCGGAGAGAGGGCCTGCCAAGCTCGGCCGATCGAGATCCGGGCCATAAAGGGCAAGTCGAAGCCCTCATCGAGTTCGGCGACGATGCGGTCGTAGCGCGCCTGGAAACCTGGCCCACACGATCCCTTCATGCATTCGATCAGGGCCTCATGAATGGACTCCACCACCTCGGCGGGAGAGCTTGTCTCCACCACAGCAGCTTCTTCTTCCGCCGTCGCCACGGCTACCCCAAAAAAAATCAGTAGCCCGACGAGAATAGAGCGCTTCAAAACCCTGGACATTCGCATGGTGGTCAGTGGACTCCCCTCGCGGCGCGCGATCGTAGCAGCGGACCGCACTGAGACCAGAGATCCCGATCGCTGGCTAGACGTTCCGTGCACCCCGGAGGCAAGGCGCTCAGATCGCGCTCGTCGGAACGAATCATTTCAATCGACGATCGGGCCCTTCGATGGATGACCCGCGCCCGATTGCGAAATCAGCAGAGCTGCGCCGGTCATCGCGACGCCCTTGAGAAAGAAGGAACTCTGGATGGCTTGCATCATCTCGGTCTCCGCCGCGACCGCCGCGACGCCGTGCACGACCAGCGTCACTGGGACGAGAAACAGGATGAGCAGCCAAGCCCCCAAACGGGAAGAGCGATTCGACAAGATCATCGTCGCCCCCGCCAACTCGACCGCCCCTGAGATCAACACCCAAAAAGTCTTCCAAGGCACCCCTTCAGGCATCAGGGCGGCATAGCCATCAACGTCGGTAAAGTGAGTGATGCCGGATATGAAGAAAATCAGCGTAAAACAGAAGCGCCCCGCCAGTGTGATCAGCGGATGACGAGGCCAGTTCGAATCATCGAGCATGGGAGAAACCCTCCGAAGGCAGCTTCATGGCCGCCTTGATCGACCGGGCTTCGGGGCAGCTCAGGCTGCCGGTCCGCCGGGTCATTAAAATGAATTGACCGCTCGCATATGCTGGCGCACTCAGCGACATCAGTCACGCGGGAAGACGCCGATGTCTGTGGATTTCCGATCTCGAAACGACGCCGGATTGCTGGACCGAGAACGCTTCGCACACATGGGACGAACCCCTGGGTATCGGCCATGAGCGAAGGGACCGCTCGGATTCCCTTGCGACGCAGACCGGGGGTATGCCGATTCGGAGCATGGCGCATACGAGCGTTTCGCAAGAACCGGATCACCTGCGGAACTCATCCTGGGTACATCGGGGACCTGCCTTCGGATACGATCAAAAAGTCTTTCAGCCTCGTTCCTGAGGTTTTTGGTAAGGGTGGCGCCATTGGACTTCCACATGAGGCAGTGAGGCAATCTCCGAACGGAAGGAGCCGGCGAGCCGGCGATAAGCCGAGATGACCGCGTCTTCATAAGCGTAGTCAAACGGATCGCCCAAGTTCCGCTCTTCTTCCGCCCCGGGTTCAAGCGGGTGGTCGTGATACCAGCGAACAGTCCGCTCAATCGCCTCGTCAAAGTCGACCCGATCCCGATAACCGAGCTGGTCCTTCACCTTCTGAACACTGGGGACCCAGTGGTGTCGGTACAAAAGCTGCGGCGGCGTTGCGCGGAATCCGGGCGGGAGGAGGTCGAAGGGAATGGGAACAGGCTCGAACTCATGCCCGGAAGAGTTCGAAACAGCTCGGACCCACTCCGCATTGTACTGAGGGCGGGTATCGCAAATGTTGTAGATCTGTCCCGCTGAAGCTTCTGGCTTCTCCACTGCGAGCAGAAGAGCATGCGCCATGTTCTCCGAGAATCCACGGGCAACGAGAGTCAGCCCGCCCCCCGGAAGAATCAGCGGACGACGTCGTTCTCGTGCTCGACGAATCAAGCCCCATTCAGCGGGACAGATATTTCCAGGTCCGTACACCAAGGGATAACGGAAGTGGGTTGCATTGAAGTGCCCATCGGAATGGGCCTGCATCACAAACCCTTCTGCTTTGCGGACAGCACCCGCAAAACGATCGATGCCCTCTTCGCTCGAAAGGGGATGCGCCTCCTCAAGCAGAAGAGGGGTTAAAGAGGTGGTTTCCCATGGATTGATCGAAGTCATTTCGCCCCAACCCTTATAAATCGGCGCCAGACCTCCAACAGAGATAAAGCGCGGCGTCAAGCCGACACAGGCCGTGGCAACATGACGAAGGACACCATACATCGCGATCACCAAGTCATAGGATTGCCCCTCCAGCGCCGCCTGGAGCGAGTCCAGCTCGAAGGGGTCTGCCCGGATCTGCGTAACCGACTCCGGGACCGAGGGAGGATGAACCCCACGGCCCAATACGGTGACTTCATAGTCCCGCTCGACCAGACCGCGCACGATCAACGGCCCGCTTGCTCCGCTGCCTCCGACGACCAATGCCTTCATCGTTCTCTACCCCTTGTCTGAGCGACCGCCGCTTTCTCGAAGCGCTCGGACAATTCCGACGCCAACTCTTCCACCGGCCAGGGCCCCTGCATCTCATCTCGAAAGGCGAGGAGGGACTCTCGAGGGCCGGCGTGGAGTCCCACATAACCTCCCCGCGCAGTCAGGAGCCGACCTGAAATCCCAGCAGCCAAGTCGCTGACGAGAAAAACCGCCATCGGGCCTACGTGTTCCGCTTGGGGTGGGTGTAGGGAAGCTTCGCGGGCCACCTCATCCAAGAGACCTCTGGCGTGCAACTGCGCGATGTGGTCTTCATAGGCCGAACCTTCACTGAGACGTGTTTTTGCGCCGGGGCAGAGCGCATTTACCCGAATTCCGTATTCCTCGAGCTCAGCGGCCAGTGCAAAGGTCAAACTGTTGACGCCACCCTTGCCCGCCGCGTAACCGGTTCCGCCATAGCGTCCCGTGTAGGCATGGGAGCTCATGTTGAGAATCACACCCCGGCCACGTTCCACCATCCGCGGCGTGACGTGTCGACAGGTATTGAATGTGCCTGTGAGATGGACGCCGATGAGTTCTGACCAATCTTCGAAACTGAGATCGAGAATCGAGCTACCCGCGGGCTCCGCAATGCCCGCACAATTGATCAAGATGTCGACTGACCCGAGAGTACCCTCGGTTTCCTCTACGAGTTCACGGGTCCAATCGAAATCGGCCACCGACCCCACGGCCCCGACGGCGATTCCGCCTCTTCCCTGGATCAGTTCCACGACCTCTTCGACGGGTTCGGGGTGACGGCCATTGACCACGACGGATGCTCCGGCCAAGGACAAAGCCTCAACGACTGCGCGACCAATGCCTCGACTGGCGCCGGTCACGATGGCCCCGCGACCTTCAAGCAACCCGCCTGATTGACCCACCGTAGGAGGACTCAACTAGGCTTCCGGGTCGGCGAGTGAACTGAACCAGTCGAAATCCGTTCGCCGGGTCCAGCCGGGCATCTTCGAACCGCGCTTCATGCGTTCAAGCATGCGATCGGTGAGTTGGCCATTCTGGGCCATCGCACCAAACACGGCGCCGGCATTGGCATGATCGAAAAAGTCCCGCTGCCAAGACCACTTAAAATCGCCTGCATAGCGAAACCAGGAGCCCCCGGTCCCGGCAATTTCGTAAGGAACGCCCGAGGGGTCTTCGACCGGCGCGACCTGACGCCAGAATCCGACGAACTCACCTTTTTGATCATCGATCAAGGTCCGAACGTAGGGATAAGTCCAATGCTCGAGGCCACTCATCTCCGAATCGAAAGCAAAGTCGTGAATCTGCTGTCGACCCCGGGCGACGAATTCCCAATTGGCCCCGTTATTCCAACTGTAGATCGCGTCTTCAGTAAAGAACGCAGACATCTTCGACCAGTCGCCTGTCCGGCCCGCCTCGTTGTTGGCCGCGACCCAACGACGCACCATCTCTTCCATTTCATCTCTGGGAAAAGCTGTCATTTCGTCTCCTCTTGATATTCCATCGCCAGCGCCTCGTTTTCATCGTTTGTTGTTTCGATACTGAGGGCTTGGGTGGGACAGTGTCGCATTGCCCGTTCAACCGCTTCCCTCAAATCAGCCCCAGGACGCTCCCGCCGAATCCTCAGTTCAGCCTCGCCCCCCTCGTTTCGTTCAAGCGCAAAGACCTCCGGCGCTTCGTTGACACAGACACCGTGGCCCTGACACAGATCGGGATCCAGACGAATTCGATATGCATCATTAGACCTCGACAGCGAACCGGAAGCTGGGGTCCGGTCAGATCGGAGCCGGGTCGAGGCGGTTCGGCGGTGGTAACGGACTCGGCAAGGCTGCTGAACAGCCACCACCATTTTCGAGCAATCGTTCGTATAGGTGGCTTCGGGCTGAGCCAACTCGAATTCGAAGCGACGCAGAAGAATGGAAAAAATCGCCTTCAGCTGCATCATCGCGAAAGCAGCCCCCACGCATCGATGCCGGCCAGCTCCAAAAGGGAGATACGCAAAGGATTGACGGTCTTCCGCCCGCCCCGGTGCAAAACGCTCGGGCGCGTAGCGCTCTGGATCCGGAAAGTGTTCAGGCATTCGGTTGGAAATTGCGGGCGATGCGGCCGCCAGATGGCCGGCGGGAATTGTCCATCCCTTATAGTGAAAGTCATGAGTCACTTTTCGCATCAAGATGATCAGAGGGGGGTGGAGACGGAGAGTCTCTTTGAGCGCGCATTCCAATAGGGGAATTTCGCGCAGAGCCTGATAGCTGACATCTCGCCCATCGGCGTAAAGATCATCTAGTTCAGAGACTACTCGCCCAAGCCATGCCGGATGCCGAAGAAGATCGAGAATCCCCCAGGCCGAGACCACCGAGGTCGTATGATGCCCTGCAAACATCATCGAGATAAACATGCCCGTGATCTGATCGTCGCTGTAGCGTCGCTCGCCCGATGCATCCCGTAATCCGTGAAGGATCTGAAAGAGGTCGCTGTACTCCTCTTGACTCTGTGCACGTCGCTCGAAGATCGCCTCCACGCGGGCCACCAATTCTCTACGTGCTCGGTCTCGAGCGCGAAGGGCCGGAATGGGCAGATAGGGGTTCACATACGCCAGAGCGTCGGTGCCCCGTTCGAGGTCCATGAAAATGCGGGTCACTTCCGGCGGGAGTTCCTCCCGAAATTGAGGCCCGATCAAACAGGCGGTCGAGGTGTAGAGCGTGAGTTCGGCGAAGAAATCGAGGAGATCGATTTCACCCGTCTCTCCCCAGTCCTTCGTCGCGCGCTCGACTTCCGCCGCAATCTTCTCTGCATGCCCCCGCATAAACGAGTCGCGAAGACTCTGATTTCGCATGGCTTGCTTTCGCTGCTCCGGACTCGCATCAAAAACGACCCCTTCTCCGAAAATCGGTTTCATGAAGGGGTAGGCGGCAGCTTGGTCAAGTTGCTCATCCGGTGCCCGGAAGAAGGCCTCCTGGGCCTCGACTCCGGTTAGCAGCGCGATGTGATGACCCGCAAGATCGAAAGTTCCGATTTCGCCGCATTCGGCACGGAGGCGCGACATGAGTGCGAGCGGGTCGCGACGCATCTCCCAGAGGTGACCGAAGAAGGGCCAGCGACCGGACAGCCGCGGAGGGAATTGCCCTCCTCGTTCGATGCGCCGTGCCGGCTCCATGAAGTTCTCCTAGAAGATTCGACGAAAACCCGTCGCGAACGGATCAAATCGGCCCGTGGTTCAGCAAAGGTCCTTCCGATCGCGCGGCCTAAGGCAAAAAGCGCGTCGAAGCTGTAACTCGATTCCGGATAAAATCTGGTCCGGGTCTTCCACCCGTCCGCCGGACTGCCACTCGGCAAGCCGAATTTGCTGCATGGCGGCCAGCGTATTGGCCATGCGACTTGGGTCATCGACGTAGAAGACTCCGTCTGTCATGCCTCGCTCAAACAGACGAACCTGCATCGCGTGGCCCTCGGCCCAACCCTGAGCCCGGGGCGAACCACCCGTCACCGGCAAGCCCCAGCTGGTCCCCTCCGCGAGATGAATTTGAAGATATTCGGGATGGGCCAGGAAGTATTCGATGTAGGCGCGCACGCCCGCAACCAACCGATCCAGGGGGCTTTCCAAGTCCTGGGCGGCCTGCTGGGCAGTCTGGATCAGTTCACCCAATCGGCTCTCATGCAACGCGTCCACAATGGCCGACTTGCCGCGGAACACCGCGTAAACAGTCCCCAGCGCCAACCCGGATTCCTCGGCGATCTCTTCCATCTTGGTCGCCTCGAAGCCCTTCTCGGCCCAGAGCGACTCCGCGGCGTCGACGATCAGGGTCCGGTAAAGGGCCTGGCGAGCGGCCCGGGCACCCCGGCGGCCTGGCGAACGACGACCGGCCGTATCCGAAGAAGAAGGCATGAAATCACGATATGTAAATTAGAATCTAATTACAAATTCTGAACTCAGGCGCCTCATGGATCGAGGCCGTCCTTTGAAAAGGACACCTCCAGCTGCCGGGAGGCCATACGCCAGCCCTCGCGGGTGCGCACGAATCGATCCCGATACTCACCCACGAGGACAGGAGACTCGAGGGGCGAGGTACGACGGTCGACTGCGCCGTCGTGCCGGTAGAGGGTCAGGTAGACAACCCCCGAAGCATGCTCGGCGTCTTCGACCTCGCAGAGAAAGTTGGTGCAGACGTGTCGCGACATGCGACCCCGATTGGCCTCTCTCCGTGCGAAGCCCGACCGCAGCTGCTCCCGCCCGAGCATCTCGATTCCGGGCGCGCTCCATCGGCCATCTTGGGTAAAAAGTTCGGGGATGCGAGAAGCCTGTCCGTGGTCGACATGATGCGTGTAAGCGACAACGAGTCGCTCACAGGCTCTTTCAATCGAATTTTTCTCAGCGTTGTCCATGCATGAGACGCTAAGGCGCCTTGGATTCATCGGCTAGAGGGTCCCGTGCGAGAGTTTCACGAGTGATCGGTCAACTTTGAAGCGGCTTCATATGCTATTTTCGGGGTCTTAGTCGTGAATACGGCGGTGAATTGAATCCCCATAAGCAACCACACGGCGATCATCATGAGTGTCGATGAATTAAAACAACTCGAGCAAGATCAGCTGGACTACTTCACTGAAGATGGCCACAGGGTCTACGAATCGCAGTGGAAAGAACAAACCGGGCGAATCCCAAACGAAATCGCCCAACCCGATCAGGAGTTCGTCGCGCTGGACATCGGGGGCGCCAATGGCCGGTTCTCGGACCGTCTGCTTGCCGAATATCCACGAGCACGTGCTGTGGTGCTCGACAACAGCGAGTATCTCCTCAAGCAGAATATTCCAAATGATCGAAAGACTCTTGTGCTCGGGTCGGCCACCGAGATGCCCGCCCACCTCGGTGATCAAAAGTTCGATTTTATTTTTGTGAACTGCCTGCTCCACCATCTTGTGAGCAGCAGCTACCACTCGAGCCGGAACGTGATCCGAGGTGTGTTGCAGGACATCTCGGGGTTGCTCGCTGAAACAGGGCGAATTTCGATCTGGGAAAACATCTTCGAGGGCGCCTTTTGGGATGGGTTTCCCGCCCGAGCCATTTTTGAGATCACCTCCAAACGACCCCTGGCCAAGATGGCGCGGAAACTCGGAGCCAACACGGCGGGCGTCGGGGTTTGCTTCCTTTCGCGCGAGCAATGGAAACAGGAGCTTGAGGCCGTGGGGCTCACAATTCGGGACAGCGGCTGGCGGCCAATGCAGCTGCCCCTTTACCAGCGCATTCCGCTCACCATCGGGGCCATCGGGGCTACCCACATTTGGTGCGGGCACGACCCGGAACTCTGAATCGGCCTCGGCAGGGCGGGGTTCGGAGATCGCAAATGGGCTGATGCCGCGGGAAGTTCCGCGGCTGAATAGGTCGACCAGGCCTTTCCCCGGCCCCAACAGAGCGGGAGGCCTCTGATGAATTACGTTTCGCCTTAGATTCTAGTTTCCTGTCATTTTCTGATAGAATACTGACATGAAAGCCGGTTTGACTCTGAGCCGTCTCCGTCGGGAGGCTGGCCTCACCCAGGCCCAGCTCGCCGAAGGGGCTGGAGTCAGTCGGGCATTGGTTTCGGCCATCGAAGGTGGGCGGCACCTACCGAGGGTGGACGCGGCGCTCGCCATCGCCAGAATTCTCGGCGTTTCGGGCGAGTTTCTTTTCGGCGCCCCGGCAACGGGTGCGGTCGATGCGCTGAGTGGTCTGCCGCCCGAGGAAGGGACGGCACTTCGAGTCGCCTTTGTGGGCGAACAGGCCGTCACGGCCCCGCCCCAACACAGCGATGCCGGTTGGCAGGCGGTCGACTGGATGAGCAACGACGAGGGCATAGGTCTTGACCTGCATCGCAGCCCCGCGCTCGTGGTCGCCGGCTGCGAACCCTCCCTCGCACTGACCGAACAGCTCATGGGCCGGCCCGACCTCAAGGTCATGGCGATCTCCTCGACGACCGAGCAAGCTCTGGCCGCACTCAATGCCGGCCGGGTTCATCTCGCCGCCGTGCATTTTCAAGGCGGCGCCGTTCCCCCGATCCCAACAGGGGGCGTCAAACGGATTCGCCTCGGTCAATGGCGGGTGGGACTCGCAACCGGAACCCGACGGCCAGGTCGCTGGTGGGAAGCGGTGCTTGCGGGCGAATCGGATGTCATTCAGCGGGCTCCGAATGCTCACGCGCAACAAGCTTTTGAAAGAGCACGGCGAGCCTTTCGAACAGACGATTCCCGCCACCTCAGCCTACCGCCCCTGGCCGGGCCAAGGGTTCCCAGTCACCTCGCAGCCAGCCGCCGCTGTATGACCTCGGCCCTCGCTGCGGTGACCATCGAGCCTGCGGCTCGAGCGGTCGGGGCTGACTTTCACGCCCTCGAAACCCATCAAGTGGAGTTCTGGATTCGCCCCGAATTCTGCAAGGAAGCTCCTTTGGTCCGCTTCGCGGAGCTTTTGCAGAGCGCCGACTTCCGTCGAACGCTTGAGCATGTCGGCGGTTACGAACTCGACGGGATCGGCACCCGAGTACCATGAGTGCGAACAAGTTCGCATATTGGATCTTGCTGATCGGAATGAGCTTTTCCCAACCCGCCCGCTCTGATTCGGTACGGGTGGCCGTGGCCACAAACTTCCTGAGCACCGCCGAAGCACTGGCCCCGGGCTTTGAATCAAGCACCGGGCATCGGGTGATCCTGGCCAGCGGTTCGACCGGGCAGTTGTTTGCGCAGATCCAAAGCGGCGCGCCCTTCGAGATCCTACTGGCCGCCGATCAAGTGACACCGGCTCGTCTGGAACAAGCCGGACTCGCCGTTGTCGACAGCCGGTTCGTCTACGCGATCGGCCAGCTGATCCTTTGGAGCCCCCGGGCCGATTCCCCCATTCGGCAAGGGCCAGAGGGGCTGTTGGATCCCCGCGTGCGACATGTGGCCCTCGCCAACCCTCGGCTGGCCCCTTATGGATTCGCCGCCCGGACAACTCTTGAGCGCCTCGGTCTCTGGACCTCACTCGAAGACAAAATCGTCTTCGCACAAAACGTGGCCCAGGCTTTCTCTCTGCTCGCGTCTGGAGCCGCGGACGCCGGCTTCATCGCGAAAACACAACGCAAGACTTCCCCGGCCGCTGCGGGCGGGGTGGGTTGGCCGGTTCCCCCGAGCTTGCACTCCCCGATCATTCAGGAAGCGGTCTTGCTCAAAGCGGGCGAGACCCAAGCCAGCGCACGGGCTTTTCTAGACTACCTCCAGAGCGAACCGGCTCGCCGGCGAATCCGCGAAGCGGGTTATGAAACGCCCACCCCATGAACGACCTCGAACTCGCTCCCGTCTGGCTGAGCCTGCGCCTAGCCGGGGTCACAACAGGCGGCCTGCTCCTCATCGGAACCCCCATCGCGTGGTGGCTCGCCCAGACCTCTTCTCGGGCACGCCCGCTGGTCGAAGCCGTGACCGCCCTGCCCCTGGTCCTGCCCCCCACCGTCCTCGGCTTCTATCTCTTGGTTTTTTTCAATCCGGCAAGCGCCCTCGGAAATCTTTGGGCACAGGTCACGGGAGGAGGAACTCTGGTCTTCTCGTTTTCGGGCCTGGTCATCGCGTCTCTCCTTTACTCTCTTCCGTTCGCTGTCCAACCCCTGCAAGCCGCTTTCGAAGCCGTCGGCCCGGCTCCCCTTGAGGCCGCCGCCACCCTCGGCGCCTCTCCCCTGGACCGCTTCCTGAGTGTCGCTTCACCGATGGCCCTCCGGGGATATCTCGTCGCGGCTGTTCTGGTGTTTGCCCACACCCTCGGCGAGTTTGGGGTGGTCTTGATGGTCGGAGGCAACATTCCGGGACGCACCCGCGTGCTTTCCATCGCGATCTACGAGCACGTCGAGACGCTCGATTACGCCGCTGCTCAGACCTTGTCTCTCGGTCTGCTGACTTTCTCATTTCTCGCACTGGTTTTCGTGTACGCGAGCAACCGCAACGGTCTTCTGGCCCGGGGGCGACAGCCGTGAGCACGCTTCAAGTCCGGGTTCGACTCGATCGAACGCAGAATCCAGCTTTAAGAAACCTTCCCAGCGCTCACAATTTTTGCCTTCAAGTCGAGCATGGCTTTGCGCTGGAGGGCATCACCGCCCTGTACGGTCCAAGCGGCTGCGGAAAGACCACACTCCTCCGAATCATCGCTGGACTGGAGCGCACGGCCCACGGTGAAATCGCCTGGGGGACCACACCCTGGCTCTCCACTTCGGCCCGCCCCTCGGTCTTCGTTCCCCCCAACCGACGCCGAGTCGGCATGGTGTTTCAAGACATCCGACTCTTCCCGCATCTCTCTGTGGCAGGCAATCTTCGATTTGCAGTCCGACGTGCTCAAGACGGCGACGCCCAGACATCGCTCGACGAGGTAATCGAAACCCTCAATCTCGCGCCCTTCCTCGACCGACGACCTGAATCGCTTTCACGCGGCGAGCAGCAACGCGTCGCCATCGGGCGCAGCCTGCTAGCTCGCCCCCGACTCCTCTTGATGGATGAACCCGTCAGTGGCCTCGATGCGGAAACAAAACGAGAAGTGATGGCAACGATTGCCCGGCTTCCCTCGGAATTCTCGATTCCGGTTCTGTATGTCACTCATGCCGTCGACGAGGTG
>JAQWNI010000036.1 GCA_029268645.1 Myxococcota bacterium | reverse complement strand
GATCGAGGCGTCCAAGAGGTGGACTCAGCTCAGCGGCTGCGCCCTCGGGTACGACGCTCTCCACGGCAAAGGCTATGGGGTCCTTGAGGATCTCGTAGGCGTCTTGTCCGTCCGGGGCGGGTGGTTTCCCTGGGCGCCGGTCGACGAATTCAACCAAGATCGAAGGGATCCGGTGGGGCCCCGAGGCGGGGACGCGCAGGGTGTAGCGCTGTTGAGCCAGAAGTCGTCCCTGCGTATCGAGTTTCTCGCGCGGAACAAAATCGACCACCTTGAAGCGGTCGAGGGCCTCGCCGAACTCCGGCATCAGTAATTCGACTTGAGGATCGGCAATGGCTTCGATTTCGAGATGAAGCGCGTCTCCGATGATCGGCGCCTCCGGGCCGAGCCGGATGACCACTTCCACCGGGCCGTTCCGGGCCGTCGTTTCGAGGGCTTGGCTGGGTTGGACGGGGCAGAGGATCAGAAACGCCGTTCCGAGTAGCCCTCGGATTCGGTCTTGGCTCGGGCTTCGCCGGGGTTTCATCGGCGCGCTCTCTTTTCACGATCTCGAAAGAAACGCACCAAGGGCTCGACCACTGATCCGGATGCATCAACATGGATCAGGTCGATGCCTGACGTGGCCAGGCGGGTCCGGAGTTTTATGACGCGTTCTTCTCCGGCTCGGATGACGTGTTCGCGGAAGCTCTTCGAGCCTGCGTCGACGACGCGCCTTTCTCCGGTTTCAGGGTCTTCTAGGCTCACGAGTCCGATGTCAGGAATGGCGAGTTCCCGGGGGTCCGTAATGAGAACCCCAATGACGTCATGCTTTCGATGGGCACTGCGTAAAGCTTTTTCGAAGTCTTGATCGATGAAATCGCTGACCACGAAAACGACGCACTTTCTTTTGTGCACGGATAAAAAATATTGAATCGCCCGGCTGATGTGAGTCGATTGTCTAGCCTCTCGAAAGCGTCGTCGCCCGAGGCCCTTGATCCAATCGCGGAAGCGCGTCGGGGGAGTCGGGAGGGGGTCGACATCCTCTCCGTGGCTGAGAACTTCTCGGACGACGCGGAGAGCATGGCGCTGGCCTTTTCGAGGTGGAATGTACTGCTCGACTTCGCCATGAAATAGAAGAAGGCCGACTTTGTCGTCATTGCGGGTCGCCGAGAAGGCCAGAAGTGCGCAGAGTTCGGCGACGCACTCTCGCTTCGACCGGGTTTGGGATCCGAAATCTTGGGAGGCGGATACGTCGGCCATGAGCATCAGGGTGAGCTGGCGTTCCTCCACGTATCGTTTGACGTAGGGCTCTCCGGTTCGTGCCGTGACATTCCAATCGATGCTTCGGATGTCGTCGCCGGCGTGGTAGGGGCGCACCTCGTCGAATTCGATTCCGCTTCCCCGGAAAGCCGAGACATACTCCCCGGCGAGGACGTCCGCGACGGGCTTGCCCGTTCGAAGCTGGATCTCTCGGACCCGGCGCATGATCTCCTGAGGGAGCATTGAGGGTCTCGCGTTCGCTTCAGGGAACGAGCAGGTTGTTCATAATTTTTTCAACCACGTCCGCAGAGGTCATACCTTCGGCCTCAGCCTCGTAGCTGACGGTCACTCGATGGCGAAGGACGCTCGGGGCCATGCTCTGGATGTCATGGGGGGTCACGTATCCACGACTCTGAAGAAAAGCATGGGCTTTGGCGGCTCGCATTAGAGCGATACTTGCACGGGGGCTGGCTCCATGTTCGATCAGACCGTCGAGTCCATGAATACCGGCTGCCGACGGATCGCGCGTAGCCTGTACGAGGTCAACGATGTAGTCCCGAGCCTTGTCATCGACGAAAAGCTCTTCCACCTTTTTCCGAGCTGTCCGAATGGACTCGGCATCGGCCACGGCGCTCACCGAGGCCAGCGCTTGTCCTCCGGCCATTCGGTCGAGGATACGCCTTTCCTCTTCGGCACTCGGATAGCCGATCACAATCTTCAGCATAAACCGATCGACTTGGGCCTCGGGGAGCGGGTAGGTGCCCTCTTGCTCGATTGGATTTTGAGTGGCCAGGACCAAAAAAGGATCGGATAGAGAGAATTGCTCCCCTCCTAACGTAACTTGCCGCTCTTGCATGGCTTCGAGTAAGGCAGCTTGAACTTTGGCTGGGGCGCGATTGATTTCATCGGCGAGGACGAGATTTGAGAAAATGGGGCCTTTCTTGATGCTGAACGTGCCATCGCCCGGATTGAAAATTTGAGTGCCCACGACATCGGCGGGCAGCATGTCCGGAGTGAATTGGATGCGCGAAAACCCTGTGTCGATGGCCTCTGCCAAGGTCCGGATCGTCAAGGTTTTGGCCAGTCCAGGGAGGCCCTCGAGTAGGACATGGCCCCCGCAAAGAAGCCCCACGAGTAGTCCGCGGACCATCTCATCCTGTCCGACAAGTACTTTAGCCACTTCACTTTGGACGTCGGCGCACAAGCTCGATGAGGTGGTCTCCCGCTCGGGGGGGGCGGATTTTTCGGTGTTCACTCTGGGTCGATCCTCTCGGTTGGCGTTTCTCAGTCAGGGATGCATCGGATGGCGGTCTCGGGGGAGCGGGTGCGGCCTAGGAATAGCCGAACCGATTTTTGTCCCCGCAGTGGGGCTCCCGGTTCCCGAGGAGGGCGAGTTTAATCGTCGACGGCCCGCAGGACCACAGGCTTCATGCAGAAGTTTTTGGCGGTATCATGGAGAAAAGTTGGCCTTGAGGAGATGCCATGAGACTCGCGACGCCGCGCGTTCCGCCCTTGGCGGATGAAGAAATTGATCCCTCGACGCGGGACCGATTCGGCTCCGGCCCGATGCTCAATATTTTCCGGACCCTTGCTCGCTCTCCCAAGCTTCTGAGCCGTTGGTTGGTCTTTGCGAATCACATCCTCGGCCACAATTCCATGCCTCCTCGCGAACGGGAATTGGTGATTCTCCGTATCGGCTGGTTGTGTCGGTCGGGCTATGAATGGGGGCAGCATGTCGCGATCGGTCGAGGCTGTGGACTCGAGGACGAGGAGATTGAGCGGATCCCAGATGGACCCGATGCGGAGGGTTGGAGTGCCTGGGATCGGGTACTCCTGCAGGCGACCGACGAACTGCACGCCGACGCGTTCGTGAGTGATCCCACTTGGGACGCCTTGCGCCAAGGGTATCGTGAGACGCAGTGCGTGGATTTCGTTTTCACGGTGGGCCAATACAATCTCGTTTCCATGGCCCTCAATACCTTCGGGGTCCAGCCCGAGGACGGTCTGACGCCCTTGCCTCGTCGCTGAGGTGGCGCGTCGTCCGCGAGGGCTCGCTTGAATGGGGTACGGTTGACGACGTGACGCTTTTTCGACCGTGCATCGACCTCCATGATGGTCAGGTGAAGCAAATCGTGGGGGGGACCCTCTCAGACTCGGGAGCGGCCCCGCACACGCATTTTGTTTCCGACCGGAATCCGGCTTGGTACGCGATGCGTTACCGGGATGACGAGCTCGCCGGGGGGCACGTGATTCGGTTGGGACCCGGGAATGATCAAGCCGCAGAAGCGGCGCTCGCCGCTTGGCCGGGCGGGTTGCGGCTTGGGGGCGGAGTTGATGAGGGCAACGCTCAGCGTTGGATCGACGCCGGAGCCGCGGCAGTGATCGTGACCAGCTGGCTGTTCGTTGACGGCCGCCTGTCTGTTCAACGTGTCCGAGACCTGGCTCGCCAGATTGGCCCGGAACGGCTGGTCGTTGATCTCAGCTGCCGTGAGGTGGATGGCGTGTACAGGGTGGCGACCAATCGTTGGCAAACTGTGACGGAGACCGCAGTGGAGGCGGAGACGTTGAACGCTCTGGCTGAGCATTGCAGCGGATTTCTGATTCACGCCGCTTCACGAGAAGGTCTTCAAGGAGGGATCGATGAGTCGCTGGTTTCGCTGCTGGGCGAGGCCACACCCTTGCCGTGTACGTATGCTGGAGGGGGCCGGTCGATCGAAGACTTGAACCGAGTCGATGCGCTGAGCGAGGGCCGTGTTGACCTTGTCTTCGGCAGTGCACTCGATTTGTTTGGCGGGCAGGGCGTGCGGTACGCAGATTGCGTCGCCTGGAATCGCGATCGGGATCAAAGTTTACGCTGAGCGGCGCCCTCAAGAGGCCGCGAGCGACCGGTAAGTTCCAGCCTCTTCAATTAGGGTGTCGTGGTGGCCGATTTGGACAATCTGTCCTTGTTCGAGAACGACGATTCGATCGGCATCTCGGACGCTGCCAAGGCGATGAGAAACGATCACGATGAGGCGATCTCCGCGAAGGGCTTGAATGGCTTCTTGCACGATGCGCTCGGTCAGCGGATCGAGGGCGCTCGTCGCCTCGTCAAAGATCAGAACGTCGGGTTGGCGGAGCAGCGCCCGGGCGATGGCGATGCGTTGTCGTTGGCCGCCGGACAAGCGGACGCCCAGCTCGCCGACTGCCGTGTCGAGACCATCGGGCAGGTCTTTCGAGAATTCGTCGACGTGGGCCGCTCGGGCTGCCTCCCGGATTTGGGACTCGCTTGCCGAGGGGCGGCCGTACCGAATGTTCTCAGCGATGCTGGTGTCGAAGAGAAATGCATCTTGGGTGACCACGGCCATCCGACTACGGATGCTCGCGGCGTCGAGCGCGACAAAGTCGTGACCGTCCAAGGTTAATCGGCCGGAAGAGGGCTGTTCGAGGCTCAGAATCAGGTCAACGAGGCTGGTCTTGCCTGCCCCACTACGACCGACCAGGGCGACGACCTCGCCTCTTTTTAGGTTGAGCTGAATGTTCTTGAGAGCCGATTGGGGACGTCCCTGATCATCTTCATAGACGAGTCCGACATCCTCGAAAGTCAGGCCCTCTCGAATCTCATGGATGGGGCGGCGGCCCGACTCGTGGGTCGGATCCTCCTTCGCGTCCAAAATCGCGAAGGTGCGCTGCGCAGAAGCGAGGTGCTCCATCAACTGCGAGTACCCTTTGGCCAAGTTCTTAATGGGGCGATAGGTCGTGGCCAGCACCGTGGCAAAAGCGGCGACGTCCCCGGGCGTGAGGGCGTAACGACCCTGGAGGACCAAGAGCGCCCCCAGGGCCAGCATCAGAAAACCGGCCGCGCTGTTCAGCATTTCGACCGTCGCCCGGGAGAGGACTCGGTCCTGAACGACCCGCATGTCGGCCCGGAAGACTCGAGTGGCCTCGCGTTGGAAAGCCTTTTGTTCCGTGGCCTCCGCTCCGTACGCCTTGATGACCTTCATCCCAGAGAGAATGCCGACAAGCCTTGAAAAAACCTCCCCGATCCGAACTTGTCGACGGGCCGCCCGCCGGCGAATTCGACGCCCAAAGCCGAGCAAGACTCCGGCAATCAGCGGAGCGGCCACTGTCGAGATCAGGGTGAGGGGGAGCGAGATGTAGATGAGGGTGGACAGGCCAATGGCGATCATGATCAGCGAGACGCCAAATTCCTGAAGGACCAACTTGAGGACTTCGCGAAGGGATTCAGCATCTACTTGAAGCCGGGCCAGCAGATCGCCCCGCCGACGCTGTGCATGGGCCGAGAGCGGAAGCGCCAGGAGCTTTCGAGCCAGTTTTTGCTGGACATCGAGATGCACCCGTCCAAGGGCGTATTCGGCGGAGACAACGCGGCCAAAGAGGGCAAGGGGTGTGATGAGCACGATTAGAATCGCCGCCACCAAAATCTGCGCCAGGGAACGGCGAACCTCCCTTTCCGCGGCCGGCGAGGCCTCTGGAGTTCCTCGGTCTGGAAGGGAATCAGGGAGGATTCTGCTCAAGGCTTGGCTGATGCGCTCGACCAGAGGATCGAGGGACCCTGCTTCGACGGGAGGCGCCTTCGAGGGCGCCTCGACGGGGACCAAGACCCGATCCAGAAGAGGCTTCATCAGGTAGGCTCGCCCATATCGTCCCGCGGAGAAAGCGAGCGTGCAGAGGACAACGACAACAATCAGGCCCAAGTACGGCTTGAGCAGCCGCAGGATGCGCAGGAGGGGCCGGGCTTCCGGCGGCGTTTCTTCCGGACGGGGCTCTCGGTCCAGTCGCTCCACGCCTTTTTTCCTCCACTGACCGCCTTCGAGAGGTTGGCTTCTCGCTTCGTGCCGATCCGGAAAGATCAACCGATCTCGGCTGCGACGGCGTCTCCGGCTCGCCAGCCAAGCAGCAAATCACCCTCAAGCCCCAGTCCGGCGACCCCGGCTCGGTCGAGACGATACACCGGAGTTCGGCCCGCGACGCGCAGGTCGACCTCGGCCGGCCAGCTGCGACCGGGCTCCGGATCTTCCAGTAGGCCGTCATCGTCCCAAAGAGGGCGGGGCTGATCGCAGCGTAGGATCCGACCCTCCGAAAAAGGCATGAGGCGCTCGACACGCCTGAGAACCTCTTCTGCAGCGACGGACTCTTCTTGACCCGGCCGGAGCCGAATTCGACCAATCAGATCGACTCCCTCGCCCCCGTCCGAAGCCGGGAAGGCCGTCAGTGAAATGACTTCCCGCGGTGCGTTTTCTTTGTCTTGAGGGGTCTCGGGGGGCAGCAATACCAGCCGCGGGCACATGCCCGCCGGGACGACCTCGCGGTCTGCGCGAAGGTGAACCGCGAGTCGCTGGCATCGGTCGCGTCCATTGTCGAGGAAATCGGGAGGTGCACCGCCGGTGAGCATTGGAGCAATTGCGGAGGGCGTCGAGGCGATCAGCAAGGCACGGCCCAGCCAGAGATCTGAGGATTTCTCCGCCACGATCCCGGGCTGATGGTCTACTTCGACAATGTCGAAGCGGCCAGGAAGGGTTCGAAATTCACCGTGGACCGCCTCGACCCGGCGGCGGAGGAGACCGTGGAGCCAGGGTGGGCGTTCGCCAAAACCGGCGCCCCCGGCTAAGGCCGTTCCAAGCAGTCGGGCGGACGCTTCCGGGGAGGGTTCGGCCTGCGCCAGATTGGAGAGCGCTTCGATTTGGCCCGCGAAGGCTCGGGCCAGCGACGGAGGCAAATCGCGCGCTTCGGCAGGCAGTCCACGATGGTGTGACCCGGTGAGCCCACTCGCCCAGGCTCGGCCCAACCTTCGGCCTAGACGCACGACGGGCGCTTCCAGCATGACTTGGCGCTCTGCATCGGTCGCGACTGCGAGGGTGCGGACCAGCTGACCAGCCTGCTCTTCGTCGCAGAATCCCCAAGTCACTAATTCTTCGCGGGTGATATTTGGGCTGCCGAGATCCATACGGAAGCGCTCGTCGACAATCTGCCAGGCCAGCGGCTCAGGGCTGATGCGCCGGCGATCGATTAAGGGAATATGCAGTTCTCGTAGGCAGGCCTCGAGGACACCGCCATCCCGAGCGCCAGCCAGGAAAAAAGGTTCGCGAAGGGCGGGGTGAAGCGTCTCCGCACGTTCTTCCTCGACGACGAGGACCCGCTGACCCGCCGCCCCGAGACGGGCTGCGGCCACCAGGCCGTAAAGGCTGCTGCCCAGCACGATGGCGTCCCACCGCCGCGCCCTCAGCTGCTGCACGTTGGCCGCGGGCCGCAGCCCGGCCATCAGTCGCTTTGTCCGGCCGTCGCAGCGGGCACGAGGCAGCCCGGGTCGAAGACCACCTGCTCCTCTCCGGGTGCTCGGCGCTCGACGGAGCCAATCCGGTAGGCGCGTTCGCCCAGACCTTTGAGCCGATGGATGATTTCTTCAGTTTGGGCTTCCGGAGCCACCACCAACATCCCGATTCCGCAGTTAAATACCCGAAGCATCTCTTCTTCGGGAAGATCGGCTTGTTTCTGGATCCAAGGGTAGACCCCGGGGCGCGGCCAAGCGCCCGGGTCGATTCGGGCTTGCACTCCTTCAGGCAAAACGCGCGGGACGTTCCCGAGAAAACCACCACCGGTGACGTGACAGAGTCCGTTGACCGTGAAATCTCGGAGAACGTTGAGCAGGGGCTTCACGTAAATCCGCGTCGGGGCGAGCAGAGCGCTGGCGAGGCTGGTGTTGATGTCAGGGTACTCGCCAAAAAGCTCCAACCGGCCGGCTTGTAAACCTTCGTCCAAAATATGACGGACCAGTGAATAGCCGTTGCTGTGGAAGCCGCTGGAGGAGATCCCAATCAGGGCGTCTCCCTCACTAATCGTAGAGCCATCGATCAGCGAATCTCGTTCGACGACCCCCACCGAGAATCCCACCATCTCTAGTTCGCCGTCGGGGTACATGCCTGGCATGGTGGCCGTCTCTCCTCCAAGCAGGGCGCAGCCTGAGCGCTTACATCCCTCGGCTAGGCCTCGCAAAGCGTCGGCGGCGAGAGCTTTGTCGAGTTTTCCCATGGCGATGTAGTCGAGAAAAATCAGCGGTTCGGCGCCTTGGACGACAAGGTCATTGACCACCATGGCGACACAGTCGATCCCGATCGTATCGAAACGACCAATCTGGGCCGCCAGCTTGAGCTTGGTCCCGACGCCATCGGTGGCGGCCACGAGCACCGGGTCTCGGTAGCGTTCGGGGGTTTTGAAAAGGCCCGCGAATCCTCCGATCGAGGAGAGGACCTCTGGGCGGAAGGTGCTCCGAACGATGTCCTTCACATCGTCAATAAAGGACTCGTCGTGGTCGAGGTCTACGCCCGCCCGGGCGTACCGCGGGGCCGTGGGCTCGGAAATTCCGGATCCAGCGCCATCGTCGTTGTCTTTAGCCACGAGCGTTGAATAGACGACCCACCGCCAACCTGTCAATTCGTCCCCCTTATCTCCCTCGCAGCTCGCGCCGGGAGCACCCCGAATCGGCCAAATCGCGTGCTAGCTTTGTCAGGTGAGGATCGCGGTGGTGATTCCCGCGCTCGACGAGGGCTCCCGGATTGGAAGGGCAGTTCGAGCGGTGCGCGGCTCGAGCGGGTCCGGAGGAGATGCCCAGGCGGAGGTCCAGTCGCCGGGATTCAACGCCGTAGACGTCGAGATCGTAGTGGTCGATGGGGGCAGTCAGGACGACACAGCTGCCCAAGCGACCCGAGCCGGCGCCCAGGTGATTCACACGGCGGCGGGACGCGCGCGTCAGCTCGAAGCGGGTTGGCGGGCCAGCGAGGGTGATGTGGTGGTTTTTTTGCACGCGGATACGCGTTTAGAGGAAGGATGGCGGCCTGCTGTGGCCGAATCCTTGAAGGACCCTCGTGTCGTCGGGGGAGCCTTTCGCCTCCGATTTGCCGCGCCAGGTCTGTTCTTTCGCTTGCTCGAGGCCTCAGTAGCCTTTCGCGTGCGTTGGCTGGGTCTGCCCTACGGCGACCAGGGGCTTTTTGTTCGGCGGCGCACCTTGGAGGCGATCGGCGGGTTGCCGGATGTACCCATCCTGGAGGACTTGGATCTCGTCCGGGCGATGAGAGCGCAGGGGCGTCTCGCGCGTCTCGCCCCTCGGGCAGAAACGTCCGCGCGCCGGTATGTCGAAGCAGGGCGTTGGAGGACCGCCGCCCGGCATCTCGGTGCGCTTCTGATGTGGACCCTAGGCGTTGATCGGTCCCGGATCGCCCGCTGGGTGCGCCGATGAGCGCTGCGCCGGTTTTGGCCGCTTCAGAGACCGGCGACAGCCCGGTTCGGCATGCCTTGCGCCGGCTGTCGGTTTATCTCAAACGAAACGCCGTTTTCTATACGATTTGGGCCGCTCTGACTCTGGCCTACGTGGCGGCTTTCATCGCCTTTCCAATTCTTGTGGGCTGGGCGGTCGCTGGCGGGCTCGATCCAGATGTGTCCCGAGAAACCTTCCTCGGTCGATGTGGGCTGCTCTTTGTGATCGCGGCTGTTCGGTCTGGGCTCCGCTTCGCTTCTCGGCTGCTGGTGTTTAACGCCGCGCGCGAAATTGAGTACGAGATGCGAAACGATTTATTTGCCCATCTCCAGCGGCTCCCTCAGTCATTTTACTTTGATTGGAGAACCGGTGATTTGATGAGCCGCTGCGTCAACGATCTCAACGCGATCCGATTGATGCTTGGCCCGGGCCTTCTCTCGCTGGTTCAATCGCCGGTGCTTTTTGTCGGGGTTCTCGTCGCGATGTTCGTGATGAATCCGACCCTCGCTGCCTTGGTTCTGCTTCCCTATCCGTTCTTCATCTTGCTAATGCGCGCGTTTGGCCAGCAAATGCACACCCGGAGCTTGGATTTTCAGGTTGGCCTCTCGGACTTATCGAATCAGGTTCAGGAGGTGGTATCCGGCATCCCCGTCGTGAAGGCCTATGCGATGGAAGAGGAGCAAGCCGACCGTTTCTCCAAGGTCAACGGATCGCTCTACCTTCGGGCGCTTCGTCTGGTTCGGATCAACGGGGCGATGCCTGCTGTCACGGGGATTTTGCCAAGCCTCGGCATGGCGATCGTCCTCTGGGTGGGCGGGAACGCGATCGCCTCCGGGGAGATGTCAAAGGCCGAGTTTTTTACTTTTGCGATGTACATCTGGGAACTTACTTTCCCGACGTTCATCATGGGATGGGTCTTCGCTTTGGTGCAGCGTGGCGCGGCCGCTATGCAGCGTATTGACGAAATTCTCTCCGTCGAGCCAGCGATTCGAGACCATGAAGAGCGGGAGGACGTCGAACGGCTTTCCGGCGCGATCGCCTTTCGGGGGCTGACCTTTCGCTATCACGATTCCGATCGGGAACCGGCTCTTCGTGATCTCTCTCTGGAAATTCCGGCGGGTTCGACTCTTGGGGTGGTGGGGCCGGTCGGCTCGGGGAAGAGCACATTGGCGTCGGTCATCCCACGACTCTTTGAGGTGTCGGACGGTCAGCTATTTCTGGATGAAGTGGATGTCAACCGGGTTCCTCTCGGGGTTCTTCGGGCGGGCATCGCCATGGTGCCTCAGGATTCCTTCCTCTTTTCGGTTTCATTGGCGGAGAATGTCGCCTACGGGTTGCCTCCAGGGGCTTCAATCCAAGAAATTGAAGAGGCT
>JAQWNI010000035.1 GCA_029268645.1 Myxococcota bacterium | reverse complement strand
CAGGGCCGCTATACGGCGACAGAAAGAACAGATGAAACAGCGCCGACTGTACGGCACGCCAGACGTACACCAGTCCGAGAAGACGCCCTCGCAAATCCGACTCGCTCGAGCTGACCTGCAGGTCCTTCAAGCCGAATTGCTGATGCGAGACGTGGTGCAAGAGGTCATGGCCCTCCGTCAACGAGCCAGTCTCGAAGACCGAGCCCGCTGGACGGGCAGCCTCGCCCTCGCGGTCGACCAGAGCAAGCAGGCTCTGCAATCGCTTTCGGAAGCGGCGGGGGCCAGCGCACATTTCCTGACCCACCCGCTGCAGCGCGCCCTACGAGATGTCAACATGATGGCCACCCACGTCATATTCGACCTCGATCAACGCCTGGAACTCCATGGCCGCGCTCTCTTAGGCCTGGAACCGAGGGGACTCCTCTAAAACGAACAGTGGGCCCCCAATCCCTAAGGGCCGACCCGGAGTGGTTTTGCAGTTCTATATCGCCGTTGCTTACCAAGACCCCATGCACCTCATCCCGTTGGCGCAAGCCGCCGAAGCCGCGGGCTTTGGAGGTCTCATTCTCTCGGATCATTTGATTTACCCCAACCGGCTCAAAACCCCGTACCCCTACACCCGCGACGGACAACCGCGGTGGTCCCCAGAGACTCCCTGGCCGGACCCGTTTGTCACAATCGGAGCCATGGCGGCCGTCACCTCTCGGCTGCGTTTCTTGACGAGCATCATGGTGCTTCCCCTCAGACACCCTGTTCTTGCGGCCAAGACCATCGCCACCGCGGCGGTCCTCTCCGAGGGACGGCTAACCCTCGGCGTCGGCGCCGGCTGGATGCGGGAAGAGTTCGAGACGGTTGACCAGCCCTTCGAAGGCCGTGGCCAGAGGATGCTGGAAGCCATCGAAATCATGCGGGCTCTCTGGAGCGGAAAACCCATTTCACACCAGGGCACGCACTATGCTTTCGAAAGCGTGAGTATGTCCCCAGCCCCCCCGGAGCCGATCCGAATTTATGGAGGAGGACGCTCGGAAGCGGCCTTGTCCCGAGTAGCCCGACATTTCGATGGCTGGGCCTCTGAAATCCAAACCCTGCAGGAAATCAGAGAGACCGCCGACCAAATCCAAGCCTTCAGGAAGGGAACCGACCGCGAAAATGAGCCGCTCGGACTGTGTGCGGCCGCGCGTGATTGCATCCGGCTCGACGACTATAAAGAAGCCGCTGCGGCCGGCGTGACCGAACTCATTACGGTTCCTTGGCTCTTCTACGGTGACGAGGGCCAATCTCTGGAACAAAAATGCGAGGGAATCCAGCGCTTTGCCAAAGAAGTAATTCTTCCCTTCAAGGAAACTCTTCTGCGCTGAGGCGGACGAGACGGTCCGCAGCCGGTATGTTTCCGCCCCCGCCATCGAGCCCAAGGAGCCCACGACAATGAGTTCAGAAAACCTTGCCATGACCGCGTCGCGCAATTCCTGGAAGGCCGTCCAAGCCAAGGACAAGCAGGCTTGGCTCGATCTCATGGCAGACGACGTGTGCCTCGAGGACCCGATCGGTGTGGCACTGACCAATCCAGATGGGAAAGGCGTCCGTGGCAAAGAAGCGGTCAGTGCCTTCTACGACAAGAATATGGCCCCAGCCACGATTCAAGTCGAAGCTCACGAATCCTACCCCTCCTCGGCGACTAACGAGGCCGGGCACGTTCTGACCCTGACCACGACACTTCCGAACGGAGTCGTCAGTCGAGTCCGTGGAGTCTTTACCTATCGGACCAATGACTCCGGAAAGATCACCAACCTTCGAGGCTATTGGACGATGGACTCGATGCAGTTCGAACAACCAAGCGAAAACGCAAGCTGAATCACAGAGTCACTCCGAGGGATGCTGCATTCCCAACGCGTTCAGAGCGTGGGTTCGAGCGCCTTTGTAGTCGGCTTTCCCATTTGGCGCCCGGAACATTTTCTCCGTACCAACGATCCGCTTCGGCACCTTGTAACCAGCAAGCAAACCCCGAACGTGTTCTCTCAGCGTTGGTTCGTCGAGACCTGCTCCCGGAGCCGTTTCAACCACAGCGGTGACTGCTGTACCCCATCGGTCATCCGGCACTCCGACCACCAACGCATCCTCGACCGAATCATGCGTCTTCAATGCTTCCTCTACTTCTTCGGGATAAACCTTCTCACCCGCCGTATTAATGCACGCACTGCCTCGGCCCAGAAGCGTCAGTGTCCCGTCACCCTCCACAATGCACCAGTCGCCGGGGATGGAGTACCGCACCCCCGCAATTGTGGGAAACGTCTTCGCTGTTTTTTCCGGATCCTTGTAATACCCCAAAGGAATGGGGCCTCGGCGGGCGATAAAACCCCGCTCACCGCTGCCGGGCTCCACCTCTTTATGCTCTTCGGTAAAGACCTTACAGTCCTCGCCAATCATAAACTTGGCCGTCTTGGTTCCGGAGGCCTTGCTGGTCACACTCGACCCGAAGCCAACCGCCTCGCTCGAGCCAAACATGTCAGCCAGCATCAAATCCGGCAGGTGCCCGATCAGCGCTTCCTTGACGTCGCGGCTGAACATCACCCCAGACGAAATCATCACCTTCATGTCAGGAACCGACCATCGCTTAGGATGGGCATCTAGGGCATTAAGCATCGGCTTCGCAAAGGCGTCGCCAACGATCACCGCTGAGTTCGCTCGACTGGTCTCCGCCACACTCCAGAATTCCTCGGCCTCAAAACCATTGCCTTCAAGCAAAACGATACAGCCCCCGCCTGCCAGGGTGCCGATCGCTGTTAAAAGTCCGGTCCCGTGCATCAGCGGACAAGCCGTAATCTGGCGGGCGACAGAACCCGCTGCCACCACATTGGCCACATGTTCTTCTGGTGAGCCCGGCTTCTGT
>JAQWNI010000034.1 GCA_029268645.1 Myxococcota bacterium | reverse complement strand
GTGAACCCGCATCCGAGCCGCCGCGAGAAAATCCGCATCATTATTTTTGAGGCCGACACGCCGGCTGGGCGGATGTTCGATATCGCCTTGCTCTGGGCGATTGCTCTCAGCGTGGGCGTCGTGATGATGGAGAGCGTTGAGTCGATCCAGGACGACTACGGGTCGGAACTGCGAGCCGCCGAGTGGTTCTTTACGATTCTCTTTACGGCCGAGTATGCCCTGCGCTTGTATGTGGCCCCGAAACGCCTCGCCTATGCGCGGAGCTTCTTCGGCTTGGTGGATTTTTTGTCCGTTCTCCCGACCTATTTGAGCGTGTTTATTCCGGGCTCTCAGTCACTGTTGACGATCCGGGCTCTGCGCCTGCTGCGCATTTTTCGGGTGCTCAAATTGGCCCCTTACCTCGGAGAAGCCAACGTCTTGTCTGAGGCGCTTGAAGCGAGCCGTCGCAAGGTGACCGTCTTTATGGGAACCGTGCTGGTTCTCGTCATGATTCTCGGATCAGCGATGTATCTCATCGAAGGGGCGGCGAGCGGATTTACCAGCATTCCCCGAAGTGTGTACTGGGCGATCGTGACGCTCACCACCGTCGGCTACGGGGACATTACGCCGGAGACGATTCCCGGCCAGGTCCTCGCCTCCGTGGTGATGATCATGGGGTACGCGATCATCGCTGTTCCGACGGGCATCGTGACCGCTGAAATTATGCACGCCCACCGGGGGCACGAGGTCACGACACGGACTTGCATGCATTGCCTGTCCGAGGGGCACCGCCATGATGCCCGCTACTGCAGGGACTGCGGAGAAGAACTGCATGGTCGACTCCACCGCTCCGCTGAGCGGCCACAAACGCCTCCTACAGAATCGCCCACGGATGTTCGGTGAATAAAAGGGCTAGGGGCCAAAAAAAACCGACTCGCCCCGCTCCAGAAGAGCAGCGACGAGTCGGCTTTTGATCCTTTGAGCGGCTTAGGCTGGCTCTGGACTTCAGGCCTTCTTGCTGCCCGAGAAGGCCAGTCCGGTCAGCCCGAGCATCACGAGGAGAGCCGTGCTCGGTTCGGGAACCGTGGAGGTGTCCACAGACACGGCGGCCAGGCTCAGGTGCGGCGGGCCTCCGAAGGTGATGTTGATCCCTGCGGCGGCCGTGACGCCTTCAAACAGGAACCAAGTCTCCACCTGATCGGCGAAGGTTCCGGGCGGTCCCGCCGGAATGGAAATGCGACTGATTTCCGCGGTCTGGCTGGGTCCAGCCCCATTGATCAAGACCGACGGAAAGATGACCTCTGAGCCGATGGTCTGGAGCTGGAGCAGGATGGATGAAGTATCGACCGCCGGCGAGTTGGGTACTTGGACCGAGAAGGACGGGTTGCCGGCCATCGCGTAGATATTGCCGCCGCCGGTCACGAAGGCGACACCAGCGGTCTCGCTGACTTCCGCGGTGCCGTTCGGGTTGTTGTTGGCGACATCCGGAGTGTTGTTGGTGGTGCTCGTAAAGACATCCCAGGCCTGGTAAGTCGTGCCGCTGCCGCCCCGTGACCATCCAGGGGTGACGTCGCTGGGTGTAATGAAGGCCGCCTGAGCCGATCCGACGAGGACCAACCCGGCGAAGCCGAGGAGCAGGAGGGACCCTGCTTTGAACCAGTTGCAAGTTTTCATGCCAGTCTCTCTTTCCCAGGGAGTCGCTTCGTTTTCGCCCGATGCATTCGAACGGGAGGGAAGAAACGACTTCTCATTGATGAATTGGAGAACGGATTTCTCCGCACAGCTGGCGATGGCTTGCTGTGTGATTTATATCCCATATTTCTGCAAATGAAAAGCATTTTCAAAAAGAAAACAAAAAAAACGTTTTGCGTGTCGACCGCAGGCTCTCGAACCGACGGTTGCCCGCTACTTGGTTAAAATCAAACGATTATTTCGGGTAATGCGAAGGGTGTAGAGCTCGCCTGCGTGGAGGATCTGAACGATCCCCCGGTCTCCAAAGAGCGCCTGGGATTCGATGGGGCGGAGTGCCGGGGGGGTGGCTGAAGCCGTCTCTGATCCCTGAGGGTTCTCCGGAGCGGGTCCAGTCTGCTCGGGTCTGGTCATGAGAGGCGCCCCCGACGCTGAAGTTGGAATCCACCTACGCCCGCCAGTGCGCCGGTCAAAAGGATAAGCCCCGCCGGCCCCAGGAGAGGGACAGGGGGGATGGCCTCGGTTTGGATCAACAGCGTCGCCTTAAGGGCTGCCGAGGCGGTGGATTCGAAGGAATGCATCCCGATCACACGGGCCGTTGGGCTCTTGAGGGCGAGGCCGTAGTTGGGGTCCGTTCCGTCCAGCCATCCCTGGGCCAGGGGCGTGACATCGAAGATCATGGGACCGAAGTTCAAGATGCTGTCTACCTGGTCGATCAGCTGAAGGGCAGCCGGGCGATTGGACCAGGTGACCAGGTTCGGGTCCCACGCTTCGGTGACCTCGTGGAGCGTCACCGTTGCAGGGACTTGGGAGGTGTCGCCAAAGGCCGTGTAGTCGAAGCAGTAGCAGATGACAAATGTGGCCGAGACGACTTGCTGATCCGGAGGGATCACGACTCCGGAAAGATCAAACTGTATATAGGCCTCGAAGTCATGAAAGTTTTCCTCGTCGAATACATAAAGCGTCGTGTACCCCTCTCGTGACAGGGTGGGGAGGAATTCATAGGGAGAGACATCAACGCCAGAGTTAACCGTAAATTCATCAGACCGAGCGGACCCTACGATTAAAAATAATGATAGGAATAGAAGCAGTAGGGAAGAAGTTTTCTTTGTCATAGCCGTCTCCGATTAAGCGTTTTGAAAGTCATTGTTCAAACTGGAATCGCAAACCTGCGAAGTAGCTTCGGCCTCGAACCACGTAGGAATCGACGATTCGGTTGTCCGTGACGTTGTAAGCGTCGAAAAAGACCTGAACACTGCCCCATACCGGCTGGACAACACGAACGTCGACGACCATCGAGGACTGTGAGTAGTCGTTCGTCACGAAACTGAGCAGCCCCGTTCCACTTTGCTCAATGAGAGCAGGGCCACGCCAGCGCATTCGGCCCGTGATGGCGGTTTCGGTGATGGGGGCAGTGAGGGTCAGGCTGGCGTCGACGACGTGCCGGGCTTCATTGGGGAGCTCTTTGGCGAGAAGATTCGAGTCGTTGACCACTGTGTCGAGAAATGTGTACCCGAGCTCTAGATTGACGAAGCGCCGATCGGTCAGTCGGAGGCGCGCCTCCACGCCGCGAGTGGTGACGTTGTCGAGGTTTTGTTTTCGATAAAGCGCACTCGTGCGGTCAATCAGTTGGTCGTCACAGAAGACTGCGAACTCGGGAAAGAACGGGCTGAGCGCGCAGGCGGCCGGATCCGCGGGGATCAAGACTTGTCCGATCACAATGTTGCCGGAGAGCCCCGACCGGATGTGATCCTGGATCTCGTTATAGAAGCCAGTGGCTGAAATGGAGGCCCAGGGTGCAGGCTCGATTTCAATCCCAAGGCGGTAACTGTTGGCCGTTTCAACCTCTAAGTCTGGATTGCCGGCCAAAAAGTACGCCCCGCCGAGGTTGGGAGCGGGGGGCTGGTAGAGGTCACGGAGGCTGGGAATTCGGTTGTTTCGGCCATAGGAGGCGCGAAGACGGATTGTTTCACCGTTGTCTCCCGTCCATGGGGTCCACATCAGCGCCGCGTGGCCCAGAATGAAAGGGGAGTAGCCGCTGGTCATCTGGTATCGGAGGCCTGCGTCGATCTGAAGGCTGGGTGTGAGGTCAATCAGGCCCACCAGATACAGTCCCGCCGTGTGCCGTCTCTCTTGAATGGGCGGGACAAGGAGAGCCGGGTTGGCCATTTCAGCTTCGCCGGGCTCGTTGTCTAAATTGAGCCCCGTGGAGCGGAGGTCGGCGCCCAGCGCCCACTCGGTTGAGACCGGCCCGAGGTCGATGATCTGCTCAAGGCTGGCCTCCAGACGCGCTTCGTCGTCTGTGAGGCGGTACGTCCTTCCGACCTCGGTCTTGGCGGTTGCGTTGAAGTAGGTGAAGGTGGTCTCGAGGACAGTTTTGTCGCCAAGCCAATATTCCAATTGCTCGGAGAACAGCCAGCGCTGGTAGGTTCTTTGAATGGAATCGGCCGAATCTTCCCCAAGGAAATTTTCGGTCCGCTGACGCCAGCCCACGCGCGTTCGCACTTCGAGTTCATCGAGGGGAGTCCAATCGATTTTTCCGTATAGATCGTAGGACCGGCGCAGATCTCCGAAGGGCACCAAGACGCCCGCTTCGCTTTCCTCCGAGAGCGTGTCGCCACCGGGCGCTTCAAATCCGCCGATTTGGTCAAAGTCAAAGGTGAGCGAGCCGCCGATGTCTTCGTTTCCGTAGCCGACCGTCAAGTCGGCCTGGCCATTTTGGTCGGTGCCGCCGCCCCCCATGCCGACGACGCTGGCCCCCGAGCGCGGGGCAGGGCGCGTGATTATATTGATGACGCCCCCACCCCCTTCTGGGCCATAGCGGAGGCCCTGGGCAGCTCGGACCACCTCGATGCGTTCAACGTTGGCCAGCGGGATGTCACGGAGGTCGCCGACGCTGCCGATTTCACCGGAATAGCGTTGGCCGTCTAGGAGAATCAGCGTGTAGCTTGCGGGCAGTCCTTCGATGGAAACCGCTGCCTGTTGCCCTTGCACCCGTTGCTGAATTCGAATCCCGGGCAGGTTCCGGAGGGCATCGGCGACGTTGGTCGCGGGCATGTTTTGAAGGGCAAGCCGGTCGATCGTCTGTTTCTCAACGACGTCATTATCAAAAAGAAGACCAGCGCTCCGCCCGGACCGGACGACGATCTCCTCGACATCCGAGTGAGCCGGCGGGTCGGGTTCCCCGGGCGCCACGGCGGCATCCTCCTCAGATCCGGGCACATCCACGGGTTCCTCGACGTTCGAGGCCGGACCGGCCTGAGCCGAGACACTCGGAACGAGAAGAAGGAGTGGGAGAGAAGCGACCAATTGAGCCAGCCCTGACCGAAACAAGGGGAGTCCTGTCCGACACCCCGCGTGGGCGCCGATTGACCTTCTTCCGGGGCGATCGGGCTGGCTGATGGATTGGCTTGCACGTTCCGGAGGGGTCGTTGCACGAAAATGATGCCTCAGATCGTATCGGTATTGAAAATGATTGTCAAAATCATTACTGTTGGACTTCTCGGTCAGCCAGCTCCGGTCCCCTTGCCTGCTAGCCAGCCAGCCCGAGCGGTTCGGAGAAGTCCACAGTGGGCGGGCCCGGACCCATCCCCAGCCGGGGGCGGGAGTGGTGCGGTGATTGAAAGACAGAAGGGGTGGTCCGCCTCGGATTTTTTCCGGGGCTTACGTGCTTTCCCCCGGATTCGAGTGGTCCTAACCACGGGCCCGAGTGTGTACGAAGCGATTTGTGTGCCCTCAGACTTTCGCTTTCAAGCAGGGCACCTGAATGCCATGACGCCGGAATATCACTGGCATATCGACGTGTCCCGTTTTGGATTTGTTCGCTCCTGGGATGAGCTTCACGCCCGATCCGACCGGCGCGTTCTTTTCTTTTCGCTCCACGAGCATCAAGAGGCTGAGGCTTTCTTGCGGATTTACATCTATCGCCCACCCCGGCAGCCATTTGGCGAAGAAATCGAAGACGCCTTCATGCGGATGCATCGGGCTTTTGAAATGGGCCGGAAGCTTCTTCCCCATGGGCCCACAACGGAGGATTGATCAAGATGCAGTTCATTTGGGCTTTGAGGGGTGCAATTGGATTCGCGGTCTTATGGTTTGCGTTGGCTGCCACTGCCGCCGAGCCGATGCGGGTGGCCACGCTAGTGCCTGCGGTCAATCCGGGATTCGAAGCTGACCCCGCGCGCTACGAAATTGTCGCGACGGTCCGCCGCTCGATGCATGCCCCGCCTTTAGTCGGACAGCAGGACCTCGGCAGTCCGCACGCACCGTCGATTGAGCTCTTGGTGGCCTCGCAGCCGGACTTGGTGGTCGGGGACGCTTCGATGCACGCGCGATTGGCGACCCAGTTGGAGCCGCTTGGACTCAATGTCGCGCTGGTCGACACGAGAACATCGGATTCGCTCTTGGCGGGTCTGGAGCAAATTGCTGCTCAACCCCCTGGCTCCGAACGATTGGTCGAGGCAGCGGGTCAGGCCCGCAGGGAACTGAAGGCTCAACACTTGGCCAAGCCCGTGGCGGTCGTGGCGTTCTTTGGCGTTCCGGGCTCTTTTTATCTGGTCTCGGAGCGCTGGTGGTTGGGCGAGATGATGCAGCAATTGGGTTTTGAGAATTTGGTGCCCGATATTCCCAACGAGCGATTCCCGGGTTTGGTCCCCGTCAACGACGAGCGCCTCGCTTTGCTTCGGCCCGAGATCGTTTTTCTGGTCACCCACGGAGACCCGGGGGCAGTGAGCGGGGAATTTCAGCGGATGGCGTCGCAGGATGGGGTCTGGAGTGGTCTCGCTGCACCGGAACTCGGTGTCCATGTTCTCGATCCGGAGCTCTTCATGGCCACTCCGGCTCTCAACGCTCCAAGCGCGGCCCGAGAGTTGGTTGAACTCGGGTCGGGCGAGAGGCCCTAGTCGGGTGTTTCGTCATTGGGCGTGGCAGGTCCGATCCAGGACTCAGATTATTCTGGAAAGCCAAATTTCCTGGATGGTGTTGGCGCTTGTGGCCCTGTCTTTCTCGATGGCTTTGGCTTTGAGCATTGGCTCGGTTCCGGTTCGTCTTTCAGACCTCTGGGCCTCCCTGGTCGAGCCAGATCACGGGCTCCACGCTGTTGTTTGGAATGTTCGTTTCCCCCGGATTCTTTGCGCCTTGGCGGTCGGGAGTAGCCTCTCCGTGGCCGGTGCGCTCTTGCAGACCTCCGTCCGCAATCCCCTTGCCGACCCAGGCATTCTTGGGGTGACGGCCGGTGCAGGCGTTGCGGCTCTGATCGTTCTGCTGATTTTTCCAGGTCAGATGATCTGGCTGCCCGCCGCTGGTTTTTTGGGCGGTCTGATCACGACGGGAATCACTTTGGGCTTGTCTTGGAGCCGAACCCACGACCCCGGTCCGCTTCGAATGATTCTCTCCGGCGTGGCCCTTCAAGCTCTGCTGGGCGCCGTGATCGCATTGCTGACTTTCATCTTTGCCGATCGAGCGCCTTCCTTTGCAGCGTTTATCATCGGCTCGCTGAATGGCCTGGGCTGGGGCGACGTGCAGATTGTCTTCTGGCCAACGTTCGTGGGTTTCATTCTGGCCATGATTCTGATCCGACCGCTGAATCTCCTCATGCTCGAGGATACGGCGGCCGCAGGCTTGGGACTCGCGGTTCGAAGAACCCGCTTTTTGGCCTCGTGTGTAGCAGCGCTTCTTGCGGCGGGGGCGGTGAGCGTGGCCGGTCTCATCGGTTTCGTTGGCCTGGTGGTGCCCAATGGCCTTCGCATATTGATTGGTCCTGAGCACAAGTTCCTTCTTCCCTTCAGCGCCGTGGGCGGGGCGATTCTTGTTGTGGTGGCTGACCTCGTGGCACGGACTGCCTTGGCGCCGCTTGAATTGCCGGTTGGGGCCTTGCTTGCGCTGATCGGAGGCCCGTATTTCCTTTACATCCTTTGGGCCAAGTTGCCATGACGAGTTCTTTGAAAGCAAAGCGTCTCCACCTTCGTCATTCCAGTGCGGACCATGACTCCGTACGAGATCTCTCGCTGACGGTGCAGCCCGGCGAAATCCTGGCGCTCGTGGGTCCAAACGGTTCGGGAAAGTCGACGCTTCTGCGGGCTCTTGGAAACGACTTGCCGCTCCGTCAGGGCGAGTTGTTTTTCGATGAGGCATCGATCGATGCTTACGGCCGCCGCGCGTTGGCGCGCCGCATGGCAAGATTGCCTCAAAGTCCGGCGAGCCCCGCCGGTTTAACTGTTGAAGAGTTGGTGGGCTTTGGTCGGCATCCTTTCGTTCAGCATTTCGGCCGAGTCAACCGGTCCGATCGGTTGGCCATTGAGGAAGCGCTGGAGGCAGTTTCGATGAGCGATTCGCGCCATCGGTTGCTTGAAACGCTTTCGGGGGGAGAGTCTCGCCGTGCCTGGCTGGGAATGGTTTTGGCCCAGCAGCCGGAAGTGCTCCTGCTTGACGAACCCACGGCGGCACTTGACTTGAGACATCAATGGGAATTGTTGGAATTACTCGAGCGTCTGAATCGAGAAAATGGGATGACAATTGTGCTCTCGATTCACGATCTGGAGCACGCGGCCATGGTGGCCGACCGGATTGCGGTCGTGACTCGAGGTCGTCTCTACGACATTGGTCCGCCTGAGGA
>JAQWNI010000033.1 GCA_029268645.1 Myxococcota bacterium | reverse complement strand
ACTGAACCGTCCCCGTCGTCGGATGGGTCGGAGGGCCGTGTCCACTCACACCCACTCCGCACCAACCTCCAGCGGCATCCGGATGGAAATAAACGAATTCACTGATCACTTCGTCATCATCGAGATTGCCGTAGGCCGTCGCAGTGAAGCAGCTCGCGCAAGCACAACCCGCAAAGCCATCGACAACGGTGTCGTAATCAAAAAAAACGTCTCCGTCCGGAGCCCAGCCGACTTCAGCGAATGCTGTTGCCAGGGGCTGGACCGGTCGCGTAGTACTCGTCGGGAGCGTCTCTGTCGTAGCCCCGGGTTCAGGAGCTGATGAAACGTACTGATTGAACTCGGCGAAATAGCCTTTTTGGGTTTTCGCGAGAGCCGAGAGATTGACAAAGGCCTCAGCCTGCTTCGAGGAAAGCTGATAATTGACGAATGATGGAATCGCCACACTCGCAAGAACGCCCATAATCCCGACGACGATCATCAACTCGGTCAACGTAAACCCGGCCCGTGTGCGCGAACTCACTGATTTCATTCGACCCTCCTTTCCTGAAGCCTCAACGACTCGCCTGGCTCATGCCTTGGAGACGGGCGCCTCGAGAATCCGTTTGAACATGTGGCCCTCGTCACAAACCCACTCGCCTTCCGAGCGGCTGGCGCGCCAACGCTTAGAAGAGCAACCTTCGTGCCCAGCGCCTCCGGCTCCTCCTCTCGTATCGGCAAAAGCAGGCCCAGGCCTTGAGTCGCACCATCGAATTTTCGACTCTCGCCAGCTGTTCAAAGTGCCCAGGGGGAAAACCGGTCGGACCCCGGCCTGTCGAAAAAGGGATCGGGGTGACGGATTCAGGTCACTCCCGGGGTGCATTCCGCTCAGGACGGAACGGATCGCCGAGTGCTGGGGAGCCGGATGGAGGGCAAATTCGCACCCAGCCGACTCACCGACTCGGGGCCAGTTGGTTGACAGGCCTGGGGCCAGCTGGCAAAGTCCGGCGTCTTAGCGTGCTCCCATCGTCTAGAGGCCTAGGACGCGGCCCTCTCAAGGCTGAAACACGGGTTCGAGTCCCGTTGGGAGCACCACCCCCGGCTCCGGTTGTAAGGCGCCGCTGCATCTTCCGGACAGCGGCCGGCTGCGCGAGCCGAGCCCGGATGGCCGAGGCCCCAAAAGGAGGCGGAACCCGATGAGTAAGATGGCGTTCGTATTCCTAGACTGCGAGTTTGGCGGCCTCGATCCTGAACTGCACGACATCACAGAGGTCGGGGTCATCGTCACCGACTATCGCCTGGTCGAATCTGCAGAAGCCCAGTGGCGGGTCGCTGCCCGACCGAACCGAATCACACCGGAGTCGGCCAAGATGTTTGGCTACGACGAGGCCCTCTGGTCAAAAGCACCCCGGCTCCGAGAGGTTTTAACGGAAATCGCGGACCTTTTACCGACTGACGCGAAAGTCGTTCCCGCGGGCCAAAACGTGCGGATGGATATGCTGTTTCTCGAAAGAGGTTATAAGAAGTGCGGCCTACCCTACCCGTTTGACTACCACGTGATCGACCTCGCCACCCTGTTCTATACGTGGACCCTGGTGACTGGAACCACCGCTGAAGCCCTCTCCCTGCGACAAGCTGCAACCCAGGCGGGATTGCTGGATGCAACCGGTGTGGCTCACCGAGCGCTCGCCGATGCCCGGCTCACCCTTGAGTGTTTCCGTCACTACGTGGGACGAATGGGGCCCCGCGACCCTGCAGAGGTAGTTCCCCCGCTCCCCGGGGTGAGTGAGAACGAGTCCGCCTAATCGGGGTCAATCCGAGTTCGCCACTTTTCGACCGCCTGAAGATCAAAGCGCACCATCCAGCGCAATAGCCCGCTGCCCGGACGCAGACAAACGGCCGACGCGAAGTCCAGGATGACGGGATGACCGTCCACCCCGGCGAGGACATTGCTGCGGTGACGCAGGTCCAAGTGGACGACCCCCTGAGCGTGCATCGACGCGACGTTCCGCTCAAGCTCCTGCATGAAGTCCGCGGGAACTTTCCCTCTCAAAGCACGCGACAGCAACGTCCCGGGTCGATACTCCAAAGCGATCGCAAAGTCGTCCAAACGCTCAAGCAAAGACGGAACCGCCGGAACGCCTTCAAGACGGCGATAAGCCCGTACCTCGCGCGCACAGAGCCAGCGACCGACCCAACGCCTGAGAAGGCCACCCTGCCCTCGGAAATCCTTGACGACCCAGGCGCCACGAGGACCTTCCAGGAGAAGCACATTGGCCTGAAAAGCGTGGCCCGGGCTCAGGACGCGCACCAGGCAGGTCGGCCAATCCGGACGAGCGGGCAAGGGCGCCCCATCCTCAAAAGAGGAGGACACGCGCACACACCAAGCCCACCGCCACGCCCACCGCCAAGAGAGTGCCTAACTCATTATTGGTGTCGAAACGACTGAGCTGCCAAGACTCCTGGCCATGTCGCTCTGAAGCATCTGCGGTCTCCACAGGGCGCCATCGAGATGACCGTGGGAAGAGCGCCGGGACCTCGTCCCGGTACCGCGCGAAGCAAGGACCGTAGAGCGCGGCCAACCGATCGGCTTCCGTCTGTTCTTTGCGCGGAAGGTAGGCGAGCCCAAACCAGAGCGAGAACAGCACTGCTCCAGACAGAGCGGCTGCGCCACCCAGCATCGCCACCATCCCAAGTCCGATAAGAAGAGTGCCGAGATAGAGCGGGTGTCGCACATAGGCGTAAGGCCCGCCGGTCGTCAGGCGCGCGGTCTTCACCAGATACCCCACCGCCCAAACCCGCACCCAGATACCGGCTAGCACCAAGGGCCCCCCCCAGGCGATGCTCCCCCAACTCGGATGGCTCCAGAGCAGAAGTCCTCCGGCCAGCAAAGCAGCTGGGATGAAGCGAGGATTCAGATTTTTGGGCCGAATGGGATTGCGCACGCGGTCGAACGTATCAAGCCTCACGCTCCCAGCAATGCAGCGAATCATTCAGGGGACAGCGATTCCCTTAATCATCCCCTTGATCGGACGTCATCGGCCTCTGATTCACCATCCGCCAAAGGGTCCTGCGCAGACGCTCCTTAAAGACCGGATCCGCCTGCACCCCCGCTTCGTCGGCGGCCATAAATTCCTCAAGTTCCGCGGGATCAATGGACTCTGGATCCTCGAGCCCGGGCAAACTCGACCAAGAGTCGGAACCGCCGGGCTCACTCCCAATCGATGTTGAGGCTCCCTCCGACCGCTGGGTCGTGGATCGAGCAAGGGAGGACTGCATGCCGCCGACCGGATCTGAAGAATTTCCGCGACTCACTTTGGACTCCCACCCCCTATTTGGGGCTGATCGGGGTGCCTTGTGCCCCCCCGACTCCCCCTGTGAGACCAACCGGATCCATCCGCGACCCGGCCGTGCTTCCCCGCCTCCCTAAACAAGAAGCGGTTCCCGCCAACTATCGCCCCCCCGGGTCGAGCCGCGAATTCGCGATCACGTTGCCGCAGGGTACACCTCTTCGTGGCGCAAAAGCGCACGTTGTGGCAACGAAAATGGCTTTCTTGAGCTCAATAGAAGGGGATTACGTATCAGGCCGTATTCGCATGTTGTGCAAAAGACACGCAACAAGGGCCTTGGAGTGGGATCTTCCGGGGCCCTTGGGGCCTCGCTGCCCCTCGGAGTTAAGCGAGGGGGCGAAGGCTAGGGCTCTGACCCAATTATTGTTCCGCGGGCGCCTCGATTTAAGAGCGCAGGACCGACTGAAGGCCGGGCGTCCCCTCACTGATCGACCGACGCATGCGGTACAGATTCGCCTTGATGGCGTCCTCGGATTTCCCCAGAGCCTGTGCGATGGCCCGGATCGGCTGCTGGCGCAGATGCTTCAGATGAAAGATCCGCCTTTGCAGCGGTGTCAGCTCCTGAGTGATGATCTCCTCGCACCGTCCCAAAACCCGACGGGCTTCCACGGCCTGCTCGGTCGGAGCCTCCCCGCCTGCCACGTCGAGGGCGCTGCCTGATTCAAGCGGTACCAATCGAGGACGCGGCTTTCTGAAGCGACGATTGACCTTGTTTCGGGTAATGCCGAAGATCCAGACCAGCAGAGTGGACTGTCCTTGGTAGGACGGCAGGGCGCTGAGCAGAGTCATGAAGACCTCCTGAGCAACATCCTCCGACTCTCCCACATCGCTGAGCCGCTTGAGGGCAAATCGATATACACGGGGAAAATAGGCGGAGTAGAGCAGATCGAAGTGAGACTGGCTCCCCGCCAGGATCTCACGCACCAATTCCTCATCCGACGGCCACGGCTTGCTATTTGTTCTGGATCGCACTGGGGGGCTCCTCGCTTCGCTGCGATGCTTTGAGAACAGAGGATCGGCATGGCCGACCGTTAGCTGATGGATTCTTATTCCCTCAGCCCCACAGTTTTCCCAGCTCGGTTCCTGTTGCACCGCGGAGTTCCCGGTCTCCCTCGGCACGCCTCGCTGGTTCTGTGTCTCTGTCCTCTCGCATTCGCAGTTGGGGGGTTGCTTTCAGAAGTCGGACTCGCGTCCTGATGTAACCTTTAGCAAGGCCTGTGCCACCTTATGCCAATCGGCAAGCAGAGTCACAAACACCTTGTATTGATAGGAAAACAGCATTTTTTAAGCAGAGGCCGTCTCCTTGCTCCGACCCCGCGAAGGAAAAGAAGTTCACAAATTGGGGCAAACGCCGGCGAGGCGTCCGAGAGATCGCCGCGAAAGTCCGCGACGCTCGGGGATCCTTACAACTTACCGGGAATAATCCACCAGCGGCCCGCTCCGAATTCCCATCGGTCGCGCCGAGTGACCGAGGTGGACCAAAATCGGAGAGGCAGGCCGTTCTTGCCGCGGAAAGAAACCTCGACCAACACGGCATTGGGCTCAATGCGTTCCATCCGATCGAGGCGTACCGAAGTCGGGCGCACAGAAGCAAAGTGCGCCCGCTCTAGGGCTTCGGCCAGAGCGGCGTAGTAGTCCGCGAAGGCCCCCTCGGAACGGAAGAATTCTCGGAGAGAGGGGTCTTCATAGGTAGCCAGGCTGTTAAACCGGCGAGCATTAATCCGGTCGTAGAAGATCCCGGTGAGCGGTACCAAGATCGTAAAGTCCGCAGCCCCCCCGGGATTCACGCTGTCGGGGTCGAAGCCCGTGTACCGAGCGTGACGACCCCATGGGCCGAAGCCCGAAACAGCACATCCCGACAGGGCAATCGCGAGACCCAGCACGACGCCGACCCACAGAAGTTTCAGTCCCCGATTGACCAAAGCCTTTAACCCGGAAGACCGGCGACCACAGCCTGGGCCGCAGCCAGGCGGGCTACCGGCACGCGATAAGGGGAGCACGAGACATAGTCAAAACCCAGACCGGCGAAAAATTGAATGCTCTGTGGGTCGCCTCCATGCTCGCCACAAATCCCCAGCTTTAAGCGGGGCCGAGTCGAACGGCCCTTTTCGGCTCCCAGACGCACCAACTCGCCGATTCCCTGCTCATCGATCGACACGAAAGGATCATCCGCCATAATACCGCGCTCGACGTAGTCGGCGAGAAAGCCTCCGGCATCATCCCGGGAAAGCGCGTAACCCATCTGCGTGAGATCGTTGGTCCCGAAGGAAAAGAAATCCGCATATTCCGCGATCACGTCGGCGGTCAGAGCCGCCCTCGGCACCTCGATCATGGTCCCGATTTCCGGTTTTACGCGACACCGCGGGCGCTCGCTGCGGACCGCTGCGATTTCGGTTTCGATCTCACTGCGTAGCAGCAAGAGTTCCATCGGATGGGCCACGAGAGGAACCATGATCTCCGGTTTGACCTTGACCCCCTCACTGGCCACCACACAGGCCGCTTCGGTGATCGCTCTGACTTGCATTCGATAGATCTCTGGAAAAGTGATTCCGACGCGACAGCCCCGATGCCCGAGCATTGGGTTCCATTCGTGCAAGCTATCTACCTTCGCCCGGACCTCCCCGACCTCAGAGCCGGTGTGTTCCGCTACGTGCTGAATTTCTTCATTCGTCTTGGGAAGAAATTCGTGCAGAGGCGGATCGAGAAGTCGAACCGTCACGGGCAATCCCGCCATGGCACGAAAAATTCCTTCGAAGTCCTGGCGCTGCATCGGAAGCAGCTTCGACAAGGCCCCTTCGCGAGTCACCGCGTCTCGGGCCAGAATCATCTCCTGAACGACCAGCAATCTTTCGGGTTGAAAGAACATATGCTCGGTCCGACAGAGCCCGATCCCTTCCGCTCCAAAACGCCGGGCCATTTCCGCATCTTGAGGGGTGTCTGCATTGGTGCGGACACGGAGCTTTCGGAAGCGGTCCGCCCAGGTCATCAACTCTTCAAACGCCACGCCGAGTTCAGGAATGACCGTTGGAACGGTGCCCAAAATGACGTCTCCCGTGCTGCCATCCACCGTGATCGAGTCCCCTGCCCGAATCACGTGCTCTCCGACCCGCATCTCATTCGCGGCGTAGTCGATCGCTAGGCTCCCACAGCCCGCCACACAACACTTACCCATCCCGCGGGCCACCACGGCCGCATGCGACGTCATGCCGCCCTTGGCCGTGAGAATCCCTTGGGCCGCGTGCATGCCGAGGATGTCTTCGGGCGAGGTCTCAATGCGAACGAGCACAACGCGCTCACCCGCCTTGGATCGCGTTTCCGCTTCTTCCGCAGAAAAAACGACTTGCCCCACAGCCGCCCCAGGCGATGCGGGCAAACCCCGGGCGATCACCGCCAGGGGCTCGGAACGGTCTAGGGTGGGATGCAAGAGCTGATCGAGCGAACTCGGCTGAACCCGAGCGATGGCTTCCTCCCGCTTAATCAGACGTTCATTGGCCATATCGACGGCGATCCGAACCGCCGCCGCCGTCGTTCGCTTTCCGGAACGCGTCTGAAGCATCCAAAGCTTGTCTTCTTCGATGGTAAACTCAATGTCCTGCATATCTCGATAGTGGCGCTCCAGACGCTTCTGAATCCGAACCAACTCTCGATATGCTTTGGGCATCTGCTCCTCGAGGGTCGCAAGCCCCTCGGTATCCGCGGTGCGACTCGATTCATTGATGGGCTGAGGCGTTCGAATTCCCGCGACGACATCCTCTCCTTGGGCATTCATGAGGTATTCCCCGTAGAACACCGCATCTCCCGTCGACGGGTTTCGGGTGAAGGCGACGCCCGTGGCGCACTGCTCTCCCATATTGCCGAAGACCATGGACTGCACATTAACCGCCGTACCCCAGGCTTCATCGATCCCATGAAGTCCGCGGTAGGCCACTGCTCGCTCATTTTGCCACGAGTCAAAAACCGCCGAGATTGCCCCCCAAAGCTGCTGCTCCGGATTCTGAGGGAAGGGCTGGCCCGTGTGCTCCTCGACAATCTCTAGGTATTCCCGGACCAAACCACGGAGATCGTTTCCTTCGAGCTCCGTATCCAGATCCACACCCAGCCGCAGCTTCCGCGTCTCTAGAAGATGTTCGAAACGCTCGTGCGGAACCCCGAGCACCACATCGCCATACATCTGAATGAAACGGCGATAGCTGTCGAAAGCAAAACGCTCGTCGGCCAGGACGGCCAATCCCTCGACGGTCTCATGATTCAGACCCAGATTGAGCACGGTGTCCATCATGCCTGGCATGGACACCCGAGCACCGCTGCGAACGGAAACGAGCAGCGGACGGTCCACATCGCCAAAACGGCGACCCCGGGACTGCTCCACCCGAGCCAATGCGGTCAAAACGTCGGCTCGAACCGATTTGGACAGGCGGCGACCTCGGGAATTGTATTCAGAGCAGACCGCCGTTGAAATCGTGAATCCCGGCGGGACGGGAACCCCCAAATTTGTCATCTCGGCCAGATTCGCTCCCTTACCACCGAGCGTATCCCTCAGCTCGGCGCGACCATCGGCCTGACCATCCCCAAAGTAGAAAACAACCCGGGATGTCTCTCCCGCCCCACTCGATCGGCTAGCCGCCTGCTTGCTTCGGAGGGTGGCCTTCCGACGAGCGGTTTGAGCGACGCTTTTGGCAGCGCTGGCCGTCTTCTTACGAGCCTTTTTCTTACGTGCCTTTTGGCCAGTGGCCTTTTTGCGGGCTGCTTTTTTCTTCTTGGTCGAGGCCTTCTTTCGGCTCCCCGAAGACGAGGACGCCGTGGTCTTGCGACGCGCTGCCGACTTCTTACGGGCGCTCACGAGGCAGCCTCGATGCGATCTTGGAGGTAGTTCAAGACGCTGTCAGTCGACACTCGCTCCTGGCGCATGCTGTCCCGCTCACGAATTGTCACGCAGCCATCCTCGGCAGAGTCGAAGTCCCATGTAATGCAAAACGGGGTCCCGATTTCATCCTGCCTCCGATAACGGCGCCCGATATTGCCTGACTCGTCGTAGAAGACATTCATCCTCCGCGAGAGTTCACGGTAGAGGCCGCGGGCAGGCTCGCCCAGCTTCTTCGAGAGGGGCAACACGGCAGCCTTGATGGGAGCCAGCTCTGGGGTCAAACGCATCACGTTGCGTTTCTCACCCTGCACTTCCTCTTCCGTGTAACCATTTACGAGAAGGGCCAGGCAAGTCCGATCCACCCCCATCGAAGTCTCGATCACCATCGGGGTGTAACGCTCCTTGGTTTCCTCATCGGTGATGGTCAGATTCTTTCCCGAATACTCGCTATGGCGCGTCAAATCCCAGTCCCCGCGGTCATGCACGCCTTCAATTTCCTGCCAGCCAAAGGGAAAGAGAAAATCGACATCTTCGGCCGCCCGGGCGTAGTGGGCCAACTCGTCTTGGGCATGCTCGCGGAAGCGTACGTTGGCTTCCGTGAAACCGATGGCCCGATGAAAAGCCATCCGGGCCTCACGCCAACTTTCAAACCACTTTTCACGTTCGGACGGATGGCAAAAGAATTCCATCTCGGCCTGCTCGAACTCCCTCGAGCGAAAGGTGAAATTACGGGGCGTACTTTCGTT
>JAQWNI010000032.1 GCA_029268645.1 Myxococcota bacterium | reverse complement strand
GCGTTGTCGAGCTGAAAACGAAGAGCGCCCTCGTATTGAATCGGCCGGGTCGGGTCCGCCTGTCGGATCCAGCCCGCCATGGCATCGTGGGCGGGTCCGTAGCCACTTTCGTTTCCCAGAGACCAGATGATGATACACGGGTGATTCTTGTCTCGCTGTACCATGCGCATCCCGCGATCTAGAAAGGCCTGGGCATAGCGGGGGTCCAGGCAGATCTCGGCCAGCCGCGCATGGGCCTCGATGTTGGCTTCGTCGACGACGTAGAGACCAACTTCGTCGCAGAGGTCATAAAAATAAGGATCGTTTGGATAGTGGGCGGTGCGAATCGCATTGAATCCCCAGCGCTTGATGGACAGGATGTCCTCCCGGATGTCCGCTCGGGTGAGGGCTTTGCCGCGTTCCGGGTGGTGGTCGTGACGGTTGACGCCCTTGATTAGAACTGTGCGGCCGTTGATCAGAAGTTCTCGATTGCCAATTTCAACGTTTCGAAAACCAACACGAATGGAGACGGATTCGATGCAGCGGCCCTTCGCGTCAATGAGTGAGGCGATCAGCGTGTAGAGATGAGGAGCCTCTGATGACCAAGCCTTCGGCTTTTTGAGAGTCTCAATGTGGTCGGCAAAACGGCCCTGAAAAAGATAGGGGTTGCCCGGATTCGCGAAGTCCGCGGTGAGTGGCTTTCGAAGAACGTCCTTGCCTTGGGGGTCGAAGAACTCCAGTTGCAGGTGGGGCGGATTTTTGAGATCGCTGGAAGCTCCAAGCTCTGCCCGGACCTCGAGCTGCCCGACTCCCATCGAGGGGTCAAGGCGCGCGCGGACGCGAACGTCTTCGAGATAGTGGTGAGCCGTTGTGTAGAGGTAGACCTCCCGGTGCAGCCCACCCATGAACCAATGGTCTTGATCCTCGATCCACGTGCCATCCGACCAACGAACCACCATGGCGGACAAGGTGTTCGGGCCGTCCTGGAGGTAGGGGGTGAGGTCAAACTCAGCCGGGAGACGGGAGTCCTTTGATAGGCCTAGAGAGTGCCCGTTGAGCCAGACGTAGAGAACGCTCTCGGCCCCGCCAAAGTGCGCGATGACCCGCCGGCCCTTCCAGGACTTGGGAAGAGAAAATTGCTTGCGGTACAAGCCGGTCGGGTTTTCCGTCGGCACGTTCGGCGGGTCGCCCGCAAAAGGCATTTGGACGTTGGTGTAGTGCGGGTAGTCAAAGCCTTGAAGAGTCCAGTTTCCAGGTACCTCAATGGGTTGCCATGCTCGATCATCGAACTGAGGAGCGGGGAACTCGTCGGGAGCTGATTCGGGTCGGTCGAGTCCCAGGAAGGACCAGCTTCCATTTAAAGACATAAACCATGGAGATTGGTTGCGATCGAGGGTTTGGGCGATCTCTGGATCGGGAAAAGGAATCAGGGGACTGCGGGCCTTGAGGCGCCCGATCCCCGTGATTTCCGGGTGGGTGAAGCTTTTTGGACCCCCCGGCAATTGGATCATTTCTGGCTCCTTGTTGTTCGAACCGGCTTGCATCCGGCCTTGGCTTTACGACGGTCTATACGCAGTTTAAGTGCTCTCATTGGAATGAGGTGTGCCTCAGTGCGCGCAGAATAGTAGGGCTGCCACCACACATTGTGCGACTGCCCTGAGAGCGTCAGTGCGGTGCAATTTTTTCCTCTGTTTCGCCTGCTTATTGTAGGATGGCGGAGTGGATCGTTCGTCTGTCCGGTGCGCATGTCGACCGGGAGTGTCGAATCGATCCGTGACTGAGCAGGATACTCTGGAGCCGGGGCTTGGCGTCTTGGCTTCGTCCTGCTGGAACCGGGGCAGAAAAATCAAGTCAGCACCATGAGAAAGACTGACACGTCGAGACGCGTTGCGGCGCCCGCCGATCGGGTGCGTCTCAGTGTCCAGCTGGATCGCGTTGGATCGTGATCTCGATCGATGGAGAAGAACTTTTGGCCAAGGGTACTGTGAAGTGGTTCAGTGAGCAGAAGGGCTATGGATTCATTACGCCGGATGACGGCGGTAAGGATCTATTCGTGCACTTCTCGAATATTCAGGGAGATGGATACAGAAATCTCCAAGACGGGCAGGCCGTTGAGTACGACGCGGCTCAAGGTCAGAAGGGGCCGGAAGCCCAGAACGTTCGCGCAGTCTGAGCGCCTGATCCCAGCCGCCTTGGCTTGGATCGCTCGACTTTAAAGCGTCCCATTGGGGACGTTCTTTTCTGGAAGCGGTCGGCCGCTCAACGAGTGGCCGCGTGGATGATGTTTTGCTGTGTCCAGCAATCGTTGTCTCTCACCGCCGAGGTGTTGCGCCTCGGCCTACGACGCGTGCATTTTTGAGCGGATCGTCCCGGTCGGGGTTTTCCCAATCTTCGGCAGGTCGGGTGTTGAGCGGTGGGTCTGCCCGCGTGCGTCTGACTCGTCGCCGCATTTCGGCTTCGAGTTCCATGCGATGCTTCTCCGCGCCGGCTGTGATCCAAACGAAGCCTCCGATTACGGCGAGCATGAGCTGTCCCTGGATGAGTCCGTAGCCCATCATGGCCGCGGCGAGGAGCCGGGCGATCGTCGCCGAAATTTGAGTGGCCCGAAGGGCGGGCATTCTGAGGGCCAAAAGGGCGCGAAGGATTCTTCCTCCATCCATGGGCAAGGCGGGAAGGAGGTTAAAGAGCCCCATGAAGAGATTCACGTAAAGGGCAAAACCGAGGACGGACTCGCCGGGACCCGGGGGCGAACTTGGGTCGCCCTCTACCACGGGATAGAGCGCGAGGACGATGACGACAAGGGCCAAGTTGACGGCAGGCCCCGCTAGGGCGATCCAGAATTCGTGACGGGGGTTCGCGGGAGAGCCTTCCAGTTGGGCGATGCCTCCAATCGGAAGAAGTGTGATTTCTCGAGTTCCGATTCCGTAGCGGCGTGCAGTGAGCGCATGGCCGTATTCATGCAGGGCGACCGATCCGAACACGATGGCCCCTAACAAAAAGAAGCTCAGCAAAGCCGTTACAGAGCCCGTCTGGCCGAAAGTACTGAGGCCGAGCCATGCACCGAGCAGGAGAAAACTCCAGTGCAGCCTGAGTGTGATCCCGAATGGAGCCCCTAGGCGTAGCCCGTTGGGGAGACTCGGGTGCAGCGGCTCATTAGGGGGGGCGCTCACCGATCATCTCCTTCGATCCCTTGCCCGCTCCCGGGATTTCTGAGGCCAGCCGAACTTCGCCCTCGGGCGTCTTTGTGACGACCCGAGGGCCGTTGATCAGGAGAGCACTAATTCGGCCATCGTTTGCATGGTTTCTGGATCGCTATTGCCCAGCAGCAGAGATGTGACGGGGGTTTCCCGCCAAGCTTGCAGGCGATCCCTAATTCGATCGACCGGGCCGCATAGGGAAACTTCATCGGCGAACTGGTCGGGAACTGCGGCGGTGGCTTCAGCGCGCTTCCCTTCCATGAAGAGATCCTGGATCTT
>JAQWNI010000031.1 GCA_029268645.1 Myxococcota bacterium | reverse complement strand
GCACACGCTTCCTTATTTCACTCCCGGGATCGTTTCCGGGCGAACGGCATTCCCGTAAACCGTAATCCGCGGACTGCCGAGCCAACTCATCTCCGGCATTTCGGGCCGCCCCGGCGCCTCCGCACGCGCTTCCAAGCGGAGCCTCACCTTCCTTCCTCCGTACGGAGATAAGTCCGCTCGGATGGGCCGCCATCGCCGCATAGGATGACGCTCTTTTAGAATCGATCCTCGGATACTGTCGATTCGCCAACGCTTGATGGGCACGAAGGCTCCCCCATCCAGAGAAACGGAAGCTGTAATGAGGGCCTTCGTGGGGTGCTCGAAGAGGAAATCCTCCGACTTCAAACTCGGAAACCCCACATCGGCTTCAAGAGTCGCCCTTTCCGGCAGATCGAGGACGAAGTCGATCCCTCCGCCCTCTTCCCCCAAGAAGAAGGCCACCGGGCGACGGTTATGCACAGTGGCCATTTTAGGCGGGACCGCGCCGTCTTCCTCTATGCCTTGCACCCGGATCCAACGCTTCGCCTCGCCCTCAATCTCCACAAGATCGAGGACAGCGGGCCCTCGGTCTGCCACGCGCTCCAGAACAACAACCCAATCAGATGCACTCTCCAAGAAAGGCTCAGGGATCTCAAAATTTCGTTCCAAATAGCGCTGAACAGCGGGCAGCTCATCCCGGTAATACGTATATCCAGGCTGATCGATTTCACTCATGACGACAAAATCAACCAACTTTAGCCCCTGCAGAATGCTCGGCTCTTGTTCTCCAAGACCACCCGGAATCACACCACTGTACGGCGTTGGATTCCGAGTCTCGGTCGCGTGATAGATCAGGGGTTCACTTCGAGCCACAAAAATAAATTCTCCTGGGATCACCCGGTTTCTCAAAAACTCAACAACACGGGGCAGTGCCAAGCTCCGATTCTGATGACTGACCGACCATAACGGAATGCGCGGCCCCCAATCCGTGGGCACGGCGGCCCTCAGAATCAATGCCCCCATCAATCCGCTGACGAGGACAAGAGGCCCTGCGAGCCAGATGAAGCCCCTCCAGCTGATAGAGAAACCTCGAGAGGGCACAAGACTTGGCCCAAGTACCAACCAAAGCTGCATCATCGTGAGCGGAAGAACAAAAACGAGGTGCCCCCAATCCGGCCGCGGATAAAGATTGGTCATCGTCGCCACGAGAGCCGCCAAAGTAAACCAAGCGGCTTGCGGCGTCCGACCAGCACGGGCCTGAAAGAGCGTAAACCCCACTGCAAGAAAAGGAAGTGCAAAAAGAGCCTGGGTCAGTGCGATCAGGAGCCTAGGGGTATCGGAAAAGAAATTAAAAGTCGTTCCGTAAATCCAGGGCAAATAGAGAAGTTCACTGCCATGGCCCAGACTCAACTCACCCAGTGGCCAGAAGTTGATCCACGAAACATGAAAGTTGTCGCCGAGGGACAAGGGGATCTCCACCAGCGACTTGACGAGTAAAGTGAATTCACCCCGAACAGCGTAGATGCCTATCACGCCGAGCGAAGCCAGTACAGCGACTGCCAAGAAGACGGCAAGCGGAGCGAGACGGCGCTCCCTAGACCCGATCATCCACCATGTCAAAATGAGAGTTCCCGCCAAAGCAAGTCCCAGGGTCTGCTTCGAGAGGGCGACCGACACGACGACTACGGCACTGACCGCAGCCCAGACAAAAGACTTCTGGCCCCGTACTGCGGCATAAGTCGCCAGCATCGTGAGAGCCACTGCAACCGTCACGTAGTAGAAGATCGAAAAGAATGGAAAAAAGAGAAGTGGAGAAAGGGCGACAACGAGAGCCGCCCCATGCCCCTGCCAAGGACTGCCGGCTTGGTTCCCTAATCCGAAAGCTGCGGCGCAGGCAAGAGACTGCAAGAGCACCACCGCCCCTCGCGCGACCCAAAGCTCCGGACCGAAAACCCGAAACAGGGCGGCAAGCAATTCATAGGGGAATGGACCCGTAAAAGCCGAGACGTCTTGATACAGCGCTTCCCCGGATGCCAGTCGTTCGGCAACGTGGACCAACATTCCTTCTTCCAGCCAGACTGGTTCGAAGCGCGAAACCGCCGCACACACGAGAGCTGCGAAACCGGCCCAGAGGGCACCCGCTTGCCCAGCCCGCCGGGCTGCCACCGAATCTTCCGGGGCCGTCATGGGTTAAATTTCCCAGCCACCCAAGCACGGTAGCATTCAAGAGGCTCCCCAGGCTCTCCCGATGGCTTGCTCACCGCCGCAGCGGGAGCCCCGACCAAAACGCCTCATTGACCAAGACAAGAGCGGAAAATAGAGCAAAAAAACGGCATCATTCTGCCTTATGCGAGATCAATCCGTTCAAAGCCCAAACCTCTGTCAGGCGTTCTCACCTCTTCTGCTTCTCGGCCTCATTGCCCTTCTCACGGGTGCATGCCAGGAATCCCCCTCCACGCATCCCGGTCGCGTGTTGATCATCGCGGTCGACGGAGCCACATTCCGAGTCATCGACCCCATGATGAAGGCCGGCCAGCTTCCGAATTTACAAACACTGGCTCAAGAAGGCGCCGCCGGAGAAATTCGCTCGCACCAACCGCTTCTTTCACCACGAGTCTGGACTTCGGTGGCCACGGGGAAGACCCCTCCACACCATGGAATCGAAAACTGGATTCACAAGGACGGTTCGGGGGGGGTCCGCTTATATACCAGTCGCGATCGTAATGGCCACGCCCTATGGAACATTGTGTCGGACGGCGGCGAGAAAGTAGGCGTCGTCAATTGGTTGATGACACATCCCCCTGAAAAAATTCAGGGGGTCATGATCTCGGATTTTGCTTTTCCCTCTATTAGCGAAAAGCGCCTAGAGCTTGCCCAGTCCTTTGGCCAAAAAATGGTAGGCACTTCCGAGGTCTTAGTTCAACGCCCCACGGATTTTGGCGCCGGTGCCCTCTACCCGCCCCAATGGACGGATCGATTCGCTTCCTGGGTCGAAGAAACCAGCCCACTCACTCAAATTGCCAATCCGTTTGAAGACGAATCACTTCAAGCCGATGAGGAAACACGGAAATACCTATCGCAAGTTTTCCGTAACGACGTCCTGTCAGCTCGGGCTGCACTGGCCATCGAAGACGAGCTTCATCCCGCGCTCCTGATGGTCTATCTCCCAGGTATCGACCGGGTTTCCCATTTCATTTGGGCCGGCCAGGAATTGCGGGGGGTTTACCCTGAATCCATGCGGCCTTCAGTCCGGGAACATCGTTTGCAGCGCCAAGCGCTTCGAAGTTACTACGCGCACGTCGACGAATTGATCGGCCTACTGAGCGAAGGATACGGCCCCAATGATCTCGTAATCGTGCTTTCGGACCATGGCTTCGAGGCCGGTGGGCAGCCGACATCCAAAAACCCTCTCCCTGGGGTTCATGAGTCTGACCGGGCCCTCAACGGAATTTTTTTCGCCCGAGGCCGCGGCGTGCCATCAGGTTATCAGGTCCAGCCCTCTGAACTCAGTGTAAATGACATCACCCCGACTGTGCTGGCCTGGAAGGGAATACCGGTAGCGCGGAACATGCAGGGACAGCCTGCCGGTTTCATCGAGATGGCCCCTATGCGATTCCGCTCGAGCTACGACGATACAGCCGAGATCGAACGCGTCACTGAACACAGCCCATCGACCGAGAAAGAGATTCTGAAACAACTCAAGAGCCTGGGTTATGTGGCGGAATCCTGCGATGAGGATGACACGTCGATGGCTTGCGGCGGGCGCCAGGAATCCACCGAACCCTGATTTCTGGAGCCCTCCTTCTTTAGAGATGCTCCAAGCGGCCCTGCTAGGCTTCGTGGGCTCGACAGGTGCCGGCGATCACGACTGCGGAGTGAATAGGAAACAATGCAAGCAAAGCGAACGGATTACCAAAGCGCGGACGGCCTCAAGCTCGCCGCAGATACTTTTGGAGACCCAAGCGGAACTCCCGTTCTGCTCCTTCACGGGGGTGGACAAACACGGCATGCCTGGTCGGGTACGGGGTCAGCCCTAGCCGAAGCGGGGTATTACGCGGTCAGCCTCGATCTCCGGGGCCATGGTGAGAGCGACTGGTGCCCTCACGGAAATTATGAACATCCCACGTTCGCCGCAGACACCGCCTGTGTCGCCGCGCAATTTACACAGCCCCCTGTCCTGGTCGGCGCATCCCTCGGCGGCATTTCCTCCCTCTTCGCTCTCGGTGAAGCCGCCGAGCGCGGTCGGCCTACTCCAGCCCGGGCGCTCGTCCTCGTCGATATTGCAACTCGCATGCAGATTGACGGCGCCCAACGCATCATGGATTTCATGAATGCTCATCCGGATGGTTTCGCCACGCTCGAAGAGGCGGCCGAAGCGGTCTCCGGCTACAACCCCCATCGCACGCGACCCAAGGATCCGAGCGGCCTCGCAAAAAACCTTCGCCAGGGAGAAGACGGGAGCTACCGCTGGCACTGGGATCCTGCATTCCTTGGGGATCGCCTGAGCCCGTCCTCCATCAATCTCCTCGAAAAACTCGACGAGGCCGCGCGCTCCCTACGCATCCCGACACTGCTCGTCCGAGGAAAAATGAGTGACCTCCTCAGCGAAGAAGACGCGCATCATTTTCTGAGCCTGGTGCCTCATGCGCAATTTGTGGATGTGTCGGATGCCGGTCACATGGTGGCGGGTGATCGCAACGACCACTTCAGCCGAGGAATGATGGACTTTCTCAAGCAGCACATTCCCCCCGAGCCTGTTCGAACTTGACCTCCGATCTACGCCGATTTGCTCCCGCCACGGCTCGTAATCGAGAAGCAATCCGTCAGGTCCTCGAGAACGAATGGCCCGCCCAGGGAAACGTGCTCGAAATCGCCAGTGGCTCAGGAGAGCACATCCTCTATTTCGCTCGGCACGCTTCTCATCTGAACTTTCAGCCAAGTGATCCAGATCCTGAAGCGCGAGCCAGCATCGCAGCATGGTGCCTTCACGACGCCTTGCCCAACGTCGCCCCACCCCTACCCCTCGACGTCTTGGAACATGGCTGGGAAAACGCGCTTCCTCAATCTGAGGCTCTACTCTGTATCAACATGGTTCACATTGCGCCTTGGTCGGCCACCACAGGTCTACTCAGGGGAGCCAAAGCGGTCCTCGTACCGAATGGCTTGCTCTACCTTTACGGCCCCTATCGCCGTGGAGGCCAGCATACAGCCGAATCCAATTCAGCCTTTGATCACTCTCTGCGCGAACGGAACCCAGGATGGGGTGTGCGGGATCTCGAAACCGTAGAACGCCAAGCGACCGACCAAGGGTTCACACTTCAGCGGGTGGTCGAGATGCCTGCTCACAACTTGAGTTTGATCTTTCGCAAGAGTGCGGGCTCGCTCTAGGCAGACTACGGAGGCGTTCGTGCCGACATCGGTGTCGGCTGACCGAAGAGCCACCCTTGACCGAAATGGATCCCCAGCTGCTGAAGCATCTCAAGCTCTTCCAGCCGCCCCAGTCCTTCCCCGATCACCCGAGAGCCCATCTGCTCGGCCAGCGTCAACAGGGCAACAAGAACATTTTGCTTGGTCGGGTCCTGATCGACGCCGGCCACCATACTGCGGTCAATCTTGACGTACTCTGGGGACAACTCAATCATCTCCTCAAATCCGGAATACCCACTGCCCGTATCATCTAAGGCAAATTGAAAACCCTGCGCTCGGTAACGTTCGGCCAGATCGCGAAATGTCGAAAAATTCTCAATAGACTCCTGCTCGTTAATTTCCAGAACGATGTCTCTGGCCGTTAAACCCGATTCCTGAAGGTTCCCGATCAGTAGTTCCTCGCGATCTCCGATCGCTTCCAGGCTGCTCGGCATCACGTTCAAGAATAGCTTTGTGTCTGAAGGAAAATCGGCCGCCCCCCTCAGACCGCTCGCACGGCAGAGCGCATCCAACTCAAACACGAGATCGTGGTTCTCCGCCGCCCGAAACAACGAATCCGCCGAGTACAAGGGTGTTCCGCGAGGTCCGCGCACAAGTGCCTCGTATCCGAAGACGGTGTGAGTGCCCACCTCCACGATGGGCTCGTAAACCGAAGAGACCCTTCGGTCGAGGAGAAGTTCAGTAAACACACGTTGCTCTTCACGTCTTCGTTGCAGAACGGAAGACTCCGCGTCTTCCCGGGCCGATTCAATGAGTTCCCGCAGTTGCGTCGCTCCGTCGCACCTCGGATTACGAAAAGCAATCGCGCGACCACACCAAAGTTCATCCTGTATCGGAGACCCCTGCGAAAACGGCCATTGCCCCGGGCGCTGAACGGTTTGGGCAATGGTTCGTGCAAAACTCGGAATTTGTCGGCGGTAGAAATCACCGTTGCCGGCGGGACAAACCCAAAAAATCAGGATCTCTGTTCGTCCCAGTTCCCCAAGGACGACGAATTGGGGCGAAGGGTTTCCCCCAGCGAGATTCGTCACCCATCCGGCCAGGGCACTATGCGCTTCTTCTCGGGCCCGGCGGCCTAGGCGCCTCTCGAGTTCCGCAAAGCCGGGCGAATCCAGCAGGAGAAGGCCCATCACGCCCTGCTGCTCGAACGCATCGAGAATCTCTGGGGCCCGGCTCGCGACGGAAGGGAATGGGGAGATGAATGAATCACCGAGCGAGGTCAGGGCAAAGTCCAAATCGGCCATGGCCAGTACATCGGCGCACCTGGGCCGGGCGTTGAGCCCCGCAGGGGTAAATCGAATCGTTGCCCCTGCGCAAGCGGTCGGTCTCTAGAGCAAAAGATGCGCGGGGTGAGCCAAGAGAGTCACCAGCCGAGTCGTAAAGCGAACGGCCACAGCCCCATCGATGACTCGATGATCGTAAGACAAGGAGAGCGGCAGAATCACCCTGGGCTCAAAGCTCCCTGAACCGGCCCCGATATCAAGGCCCGCAGTCCAGACCGCGCGAACACTCAGCCTCGAGAGACCCAGAATCCCTACCTCGGGCCCATTTACAATCGGCGTAAACGAGGTTCCACCGATTCCGCCTAGGCTGGACAGAGTAAAAACTGCGCCCTGCATGTCGGTTGGCCCCAGGCGCTTCAATCGGGCCCGCTCGGCCAAATCGGCGAGTTCTTCTGCCAAGCGGAAAAGCCCCTTCTGGTCCACGTCCCGTACAACGGGCACCACAAGGCCATGCTCGGTCTCCGTCGCGATCCCCAGATGGACGTAGTCTCGGACCAACAGTTCCTCGCCGTTTTCCGTCAATGACGATCGCATGTCGGGAAATTCTTGGAGTGCAATGGCCACGGACTTCATGACAAAGTGGAGCGGGGAGAGCTTCACGCCCCGTTCGCGCGCCTCATCGGCCAGGCTCTTTCGAAAGGCCTCCATCTCGCTCAGGTCTGCTTCATCATGCTGTGTGACATGGGGAGCCTGCCAGCTCCGAGCCAAATTCCGCGCAGAGACGCGTCTCACTTTCCCCAGTGGCTCACGGTGAGTCGGGCCAAAACGGGATGCGTCGACAACAGGAGCCGCTGAGGATGCATTTGACCCTCCCCCGTCCATTGTCGTTCGAACAAACTGCTTGACGTCATCCTCGAGAACGCGCCCATGCAATCCAGATCCGTTGGCCCGTTCCAGCGGCACGCCCAATTCCCGGGCAAGACGCCGAACGCCCGGCCCGGCATGCACTCCATTGTCAGGTGGTGAGTCCCGCTCCACTTGTGGAACGGGCGGATCTCGACGCGGGCCATCGCCAGGAACAGGCTGGGAGACGCCTTCCTCATCCTGGGCTCCCAGACCTCCTGATTCCGGCAGCTGAACCGAAGCAGTCAGCCCGCTGGTTTCGAACTGATCCTGCGGCGGGTCAACCTGCTCGGTCGCCGATGAGGTTTCAGACGAATCGGCCACGACGACCTTCGCGATCAGGGCTCCCTCGGAAACCGAGTCTCCCAGCGAAACGTGCATCGTTTGGACAATCCCGGCCGACGGAGCTGGAATCTCCATGGTGGCTTTCTCACTCTCGATGCTGATCAAACCATCATCGACCGCCACCTCATCGCCAGGCCCGACTAGCAACTCAACGACTTCCACTTCCTCGAAATCACCGATGTCCGGGACGCGAACCTCGACCAGCTCGCTCATGGGTGGCTGCTCGTAGGCGGTGGCGCACTTCCATCAATCCCATATTTTTCGATCGCCTCGACGACCCGTTTCCGGTCTACCTGCCCCGCTTCAGCCAAAGTATGCAGAGCCGCGACCACAGTCGAACCTCGATCCACTTCAAAGAAACGGCGCAGGCGGGCTCGGGTATCGCTTCGCCCCCAGCCATCAGTTCCCAGCACTGTATAGGCGCGGCCCACGTATCCCCTCACCTGCTCTGCATGGGCCCGAACATAGTCGGTCACTGCCACCACAGGCCCGGGATGGTCAGCAAGCTGCCGGGCCAAGTAACCGGTTCGGGGACTTTCGCTGGGATTCAACCGGTTCCAGCGGTCTACCTCTGCTCCGTTTCGCGCCAACTCCGTATAGCTCGTAACGCTCCAGACGTCCGCCAGCACCCCATAATCCTGAGCCAAAATATCGGCCGCTGAAAGGACTTCCGGCAAAAGCGCTCCGCTTCCAAAGAGCTGGACCTGAGGCGCATCCGACTCAGTCCCAATCTTGTCAGCCTCTCGCACAACGTACATCCCCGAGAGGATTCCCGACTCGACTCCCTTGGGCATCGCAGGCTGGGGATACTTCTCGTTCATCACGGTGATGTAGTAAAAAACGTTTTCCTGCTCCGAAAGCATCCGACGCAAACCCTCCCGGATGACAACCGCTAACTCGTAAGCGTAGGCCGGGTCATAGCTGATACAGCTCGGAATCAGCGCAGCTTGAACATGACTATGACCGTCCTGATGCTGCAAGCCCTCGCCGTTCAAGGTCGTCCGACCAGACGTCCCTCCGAGCAAGAAACCGCGCGCGCGCGCGTCCCCTGCCAACCAGGCGAGATCGCCAATCCGTTGGAATCCAAACATCGAGTAATAGATGTAAAATGGAATCATGTTGATTCCATGATTGCTGTAGGAGGTCCCCGCTGCGAGGAAAGAGGAAAAAGCGCCCGCTTCCGTGATCCCCTCTTGAAGAATTTGGCCGTTTTTTTCCTCGCGGTAGTAGGCTACTTGGTCATGGTCGACCGGCTCGTACAACTGCCCAACTGATGAATAAATTCCCAAGCGCCTAAACATGCCCTCCATCCCAAATGTCCTCGACTCATCGGGGACGATCGGAACGACGTTCTGACCAATCTGTTTGTTGCGAGTCAGCAGCTGTAGCAGTCGCACAGCCGCCATAGTCGTTGAGAACTCGCGTTCGCCGGTTCCTTCAAGCACGCTCCCAAAATCGCTGAGCTCCGGAATTTCAAGGGATGGCGCTGCAGAAAGCCGCGCCGGGAGATATCCACCCAAAGATTCGCGACGGGCCCGCAGGTATTCAATTTCCGGGCTATCAGGCGGGGGCAAATAAAAGGGAGCCTTGCCGATCTCATCATCGGAAACCGGAATATTGAAACGATCTCGAAAACCTTTGAGAGCCGCCTCTTTCATATCGTGAATCTGGTGGGTGACGTTTTGCCCCTCTCCGGCCTCACCGGTCCCGTAGCCCTTGACGGTTTGTGCAAGAACCACCGTCGGCTGCCCTGGAGAATCGACAGCCTCCGCGTATGCGGCGTAGACCTTGGACGGGTCATGCCCTCCTCGGTTCAGGCGCCAAATATCCTCATCGCTCATATTCGCGACCATTTCGAGCAATTCAGGCGAATGACCAAAAAAGTGCTCACGGGTATAACGCCCGCCTCGAACCTGATAGGCCTGATAATCGCCGTCGACGACTTCCTCCATCCGGGCCCGCAGGATTCCATGTGTGTCCTTGGCCAACAAAGGATCCCAGTACCGGCCCCAGATCACTTTGAGAACTCGCCATCCAGCGCCCCTAAACCCAGCTTCCAACTCCTGAATAATCTTTCCATTGCCCCGAACCGGTCCATCCAGGCGCTGGAGATTGCAATTCACGACAAAAATCAAGTTGTCGAGATTTTCACGACCCGCCAAGGAAATAGCGCCGAGACTCTCGGGCTCATCCGTCTCGCCATCCCCCAGGAAGCACCAGATTTTACGATCGTCGACGGGAAGAAGTCCTCGATCCTGCATGTACTTCATGAAGCGAGCTTGGTAGATCGCCGTCAAGGGCCCAAGCCCCATCGATACAGTTGGGAACTGCCAAAAATCTGGCATCAGGCGCGGATGCGGATAAGAAGACAATCCCCGGCCATCGACCTCTCGTCGGAAGTTGTGGAGTTGTTCCTCGGACAGACGGCCCTCCAAAAACGCACGGGCATAAATTCCGGGTGCCGAGTGGCCCTGGATATAGATCAGGTCTCCCCCATGCTGAGACGTCGGCGATCGAAAAAAATGATTGAAGCCCACGTCATACAGAGTCGCCGCCGATGCAAAGCTGGAGATGTGCCCCCCCAGAGAGGGGTCAACACGATTGGCCTGAACAACCATCGCCATTGCGTTCCAACGAATAATGGAACGAATTCGCCGTTCAAGACCGAGATCACCCGGAATTGGCTTCTGGCGCGACTCGTGAATCGTGTTGACGTACGCGGTGTTCGGGTGATACGGGAGATAGGCGCCCCGACGACGTGCCCGACGGATCATACGGCCCACAATGTAGTGGGCGCGCTCGACTCCCTCCCGCTCGATCACGCTGTCGAGAGCATCGAGCCACTCTCGCGTTTCGGTGGGATCTGAATCCTTTTGAGGCGAAGAATCTGACACAAGACCTCCCATGGACTCAAGCGAAGACCCGGTCGGGACCCCGCGGCTTCTCGCTTCAGTCTCTCGAAGCCATAAAGAGACGCAGGACGTACCAGAACATCAGAGCAACCGACGCGAAGAGCTGAAGCGAAGCCGCAACGTACCGATCCTCCGGATAATGATGCAATACATTAGAGGTATCGTAGAGGATTGCGGCCCCTGCCAACCCAACCATCGCCACCGAAAACCAAGTGCCCAGTTCGAAACCGAAGAGAACCGATCCGATGATCGCAACAATCGCGACCACAAAAGCCCAACGCAGCAAGCCTCCCAGAAACGAAAAATCTTTTCGCGTTGTGAAGGCGATCGCGGTCAAACCTCCGAACCCCAGAAGCGTCACCAGCGCCGCGCTCGTAATAACTCCAGGCGCCATCTGATTGGCGAGATAGAGCATAGGGACGAAAATGATGGCCTCTGCCACCACGAACCCTCCGAGCGCCAAATACTGTGACGTCAACGATTCAGAAGTGGAGGCTACCCGGCTGGCGAACCAGCTCACTACAACGAAAGCACCCAGCACGAGAAGCCAAGACCCTTGCAGCATTACGGCGGCAATCTGCTCGGCGAGCCCGGTGGTGAAAAGAAAGTATTCGACCAACGTAAAGGCGACAATCGAGGCCATGAGATGGTTGTAGGTCCGGCCAATAAACTGGGCACGGGCCGCAGTGGTCAGCTGCCCCACCGGCACCACCATTCTTGAATCCTGAAACGGCTGGCTCATCATTTTCTCCTTCTCGATCGGAAAACCATTTCGCGGCCCTCCGCCCAATGTTCCCCGCACCACTTTCCCGCAGGAATGCGCCTCCCCAGGATCAACGGACAGCCCCAGGCTCCTCGCACTCCTCTCGGATCGCTTCGGAGCAACCGAGTATGCCTCTTTCGGATCTCGGCCGCATGGCAAGTGCCCTCAGGGAACCCGCAATTGATTAAGGGGCCGCTCAATCCCAATCAGTTCCGCCCTCGATGCAAGCAGGCCGCAGGCACTGCTCAACCAAAACGGCCGGTGATGTAGTCCCGGGTCCGCGTATCGGCGGGATCCGTAAAGATTTTCTCCGTATCCCCCACTTCGACAATCTTTCCGAGGTGAAAGAACGCAGTACGTTGAGAAACCCGGGCAGCCTGCTGCATAGAGTGAGTCACGATGACAATCGTGTAAGTAGCGCGGAGCTCATCAATCAACTCCTCGACACGTGCCGTGGCGATCGGGTCCAGCGCTGAACACGGTTCATCCATGAGAATCACCTCGGGGTTCACCGCAATGGCCCGGGCTATACACAAACGTTGCTGCTGTCCCCCAGACAGCCCTGTGCCTGCGGCATCCAATCGGTCGACCACCTCCGAAAGCAATCCAGCTCTTTCAAGACTGCGATGGACGATCTCATCTAGTTCCGCGCGCCCTTGGGCGAGCCCGTGAATACGCGGCCCATAGGCCACGTTGTCATAGATCGATTTCGGAAAGGGGTTTGGCTTCTGAAAGACCATCCCAACACGGGCTCTGAGGGACACCACGTCGACCCCCGTGGCGTAGATGTCCTGACCATCCAATTCAACGAGGCCCTCGACTCGACAGCCATCCACAATGTCATTCATCCGATTCAGGCAACGAATAAAAGTTGACTTTCCGCAACCCGACGGTCCAATCAACGAAGTCACCTGATGCGCGCCGACGTCCAAATGCACCTCGTGAAGCGCCTGGGTTTCGCCGTAGAATACGCTCAGTTGATGGGCGAGAATTTTTGCACGCCAAGCCGCTTCCAATTCAGAACCTCGTCTCGTACCGGTGCCTCAAGAACACAGCCACCGCATTCAGCATCAGCAAAAAGCCCATCAACACAATGATCGCGCCGGCCGTCAGCGCCTCAAAACCCCGTTCGGGTGCGTCCGACCACAAGAAGATTTGGACCGGCAAGACCGTCGATGGGGATAGAAAACCTTCGGGAATGTCAGCCACAAACGCCACCATCCCAATCATTAAGAGCGGGGCGGTTTCTCCGAGTGCCCGCGCCATGCCGAT
>JAQWNI010000030.1 GCA_029268645.1 Myxococcota bacterium | reverse complement strand
CGGCCGTCGGATACCAGGGCGTGGTCTCGAGAGCGCGCGAGCGATCGCCGTCCATGAAGTCGATTTGGGTGTAACCGACGCCTCTGGGTGCGTCGCCATCTCGTAGCTCCGGAGACGGCGAACACCCCACCCAGGCGAGGCGAACAGCGGCCAGCCAGTAAACGCCGGGCACTCTCATCAGGCCTCCCCCTTGCTTGGTTTGATGCAAATTCTTGGGTTGCTCTGCTTCGAAAAGCGGCGGCGGCCCGGCTCGCCCCTCGACCACAAGACAGACTCCAAGGCCCCTTTTCCGGCCAGGGCTTCGAGGCCAGCCGGAGTCCTCTTGAACCTGAACAGTGATCACCATTGTCGCTTCGACCGAATGAGAGGCGTCTGCGTAGTCTCAGGGCCTGCACCCCATGCGCTCAACGCTGGTCTTCGTAGGGGGCGACCGGCTTCCGCTATCGATTTGCAGCAAGGATCAATCGAGCGCGCCCGGTACTTCGGCCTGATTCTGGAAGGTCCAGGTATGGATGGACTCTGAATGCAATGGGACGGGTACCGGCTTCTCCTGGTTCTCGGGGATTTCCAACGTGTTGTCGAACCCGAAGTAGAGGTCGTATCGAGTCTCTCCGGTTGCACCCGCATCTTCTAGGACATCGACGCTGGGAGTCAAAAGGAAGAGATCTCCTATTTGTCCATCAGCGGCCATAAGTCCCCGGAAATCCAAAAGCGGATCTTGATCGTGATCTTCCTTCTCGAAATGAATCCCGTCGTCCGATACATACCGGGCAACCGTACTCAAACTCCCGACATTTCCCACTAGGACATATTGGGGATGAGAAGAAGAAGCGCCGAGGATATGAAAATCTGGGTTCAAAACGACTTTGGGGAGATACACCTCTTCGGGTTCGCCTACGGTTCGGCGGCCGCTCCTGTGGATACGCTGTCTCATGGTCTTCGTCGGGGAGTCCCCGGTGTGGTAGTACATCCAGTACTCCCGTGAACTTTCGTCGTATCGCACTGTAGGCGCCCAAGCACCGCTTTCTGGCGTGTGAATAAACCCGTAGTCCCGCCAAGTCTCTCCGCCATCGCGGCTGATTGCCATGCCCACCTTATGTTCCGTATACGGTACTTCGACTCCGGGGAAGAACGGGAAAGCGGTGTAGAAAAGATGGATCCGCCTGTCTCGATAGACGAAGACAGACGGATCATTGATTTGATAGCCCGGCTTTTCGCCATCGATCGTGTACCCGTCCTTGACCACATTGCGCCGATGCCAGCGAATCGCTTCGGGTGTCGTCCAGTTCCCGTTTTCCTCTAGTTTGCTGATATAGATCTTGTCCGGCCTCAGCGCATAGGGTGGGAGCCCGTACAAATCTTCAAAAGTGCTCCAGCCTCCGCTCATCAAGAACTTTTCGCCTCGATAGGTGAAGACTTCCGGGGCATAGAGATTCTGCTCCGCGGTCAGGGCCACCCGCACACCAGTCAAATCTGCCGCGAACGAATGGTCGTGAGTGAGAAGAACTAAGCCGAAAGCGCCCAACATGATTCTCGAGATGGCCTGCACGGGGAATAAGAAGAGGTCTCGTCTCAAGTCAACGAAAAGATGCATCAAGTAGCTCCTTTTGAGAACGAGAACGACGAGAGTGTTCTGTGCCATATTTTTTGAGGATCCCTGCTCGCCGGTTTGCCTCTGTCACCCGGCCTGTGGGGCATACCTCTTTTTTTCATTATGCCCCGATACGGCAGACCATTCGTGATCGGGGCGTGATGGTTTCGAATCCCGGCACAGAAAAATCTTCGGATTGGCCCGAGTTTGATCGACCCACCGGGGCAATAAGCGCCCACATTTCCTGCAGGTCACCTTCGGTGTGCGGAGTCGTGCCAATCGAAATCAGATCTGAACAAGCCGGCGATGAGCAGGATCTCTTGAACCGACTGCGTGAGATCGGGGAGTTGGCCCTATCCCTCACCGCGATGGACGGAGATCGGCTGGTGGGCTAGATCACATTGTCTCCCGCCACCCTCAGTGACGGATCTGGACCTTGGTTTGCCCTAGGCCCTGTTTCGGTCGCGCCAGCGTGCCAAAGCCAAGGCATCGGCAGTCAACTCATTCGAGCTGGGCTTGATGAGATCTCGGCACAAGGTGCGCTGGGGTGTGTGCTCACGGGCAATCCGGCGTACTACGAACGATTCGGGTTCGAGTTGGCGCCAAATAATGTTCCGAAGCAAGAGTCTCGCGAGTTTTTTCAGCTCAAGCTGCAAAAAACGGCAAAGGCTGAAGGCTGTTTCGCTTTTCACTCGGCCTTCTACGAGTCTTACGTCGAGTAGAAGGCGCCGCAAAAATCCATCAAAGTGCGCCCGTTCGCGGCAAGAGATCGATCAAGAAGTCTAGGCCCCTGACCGGCTTCCATGGCGCACGCGATGGATCTAGCTTCTGAGCCGGGTACCGTGCTCATTGTAGGTCTCGGCTTGCTGGAACTGGGTATGCGAAAGCGCGTGGGGTAGGGCATCATCGCGCTAGGCTCTACGAATGGGCTCATTTGGAGGAATGATTGAGCCGGTTCCGGCCCCGGGGCGTAAAAAGGCGCCCTTGAATTGCGGCCGGTCGGGGGCCTGTAGAGCTACGCCAGATCTGGGTTTTTGGTCGGCTATCAGGCAAGTTCTGAGTCCTTTTGGAGGGTTGAGCGCCGGAATAACAAGTAGGGAGAGGCCTTTCGGTGGATCAGAATCGTCCAGATGCTCGAAATTGAGCATAAACGGACACAGGCCAAAGATTAAATTTGAAGGTTCCCAGCAATCGAAAAGATCCTTCGATACTCTCACGGATTACCATCCGCTCAACATCCCTTAGAAAAACCGTATTAGGAGAACGACCTATGTCCCGCTCCCCGATCGTCCGAATCAGTCTTGTCTTGCTGGCCACTTTTGCATTTGCCTGTGCATCTACGCCGCCATGGGGAAACATGACGCAAGATCAGATCGCGGCCTGGAAGACAGCTGGATTCGACTCTAAGGAGGCGCAGGCATGGGTAAAAAATGGATTCGGCCCAAAGAGCGCGGGTGTCTGGAAGAGCCAGGGATTTGATCTTGAAGCGACCCAGGCGTGGAAAAAGGAAGACTTCACTGCAGTCGAGGCAAAGCGCTGGAAGACAGCAGGTTTTACGATCAGCGAAGCGGCTGCCAATCGGGGCAAAGGTTTGACGACGATCGAGGCGCCTCCGGCTAAGTCGGATGGCGATGTCACCGAGGACGGAGCGAAGGGTACGACTTCTGGCGATTTACCGAAAACCACTACGTCGTCGAGCGATTCCACCAGCGACGCCGATTCGAAATAGCACTGGCCGTTATGTCTGCATGCTTTGTCTGCCTCCCGAGTCCTTGATGGCCGGGGGGCAGACGCCATGACGGGCGTGAGGCGGAACTCTCTGGGCGCTTGACGGGTCACGAGGGAAGTCTGTTGATTGCCTCAGCACGACAGGCAATTTCTACAGCTGGTGGCAGATGGGCGCCGTTTCGATCAACAACGCGCCGATTTTTATGCCCATAGGGCCTACGCGCGGCGGGCGAACGGCCTAGACCATACGCCTCGAAAGCACTCGACTCGGCAGTCGTTTTTCCTGTCATCCAGCTGGATCGCGTCAGAGTCCGGGGCATTCTCGTTTAGGGCGTATCCAAATCAGGTCGGGCACTCTTCCAAGATCAATCCATCTTATCTTCGTTGACTTGAGATGTGCCGTAGACGATTCGCAACGCGAAGCAGGATACTGGCCAGCAATAGGCCAAGCTCTGGAATCCGCGCGGCGAAAGCAAACATGCCGCCATGGTGGGCGTTGTCCCTGAATATTCGTCGTCGCCCTTCAATGCCTCCTGACATCACAGCGCCGAATAGGGCGTTGCGCTCCCTAATCAGTCGTTCATTGAATGCGGCCTCATGTTTTTGCACAAACTCGGGCCGCTGACCGAATTCATGTTCGAGCACATATAGCCGGCTTAACACGGTTTCGACCTCAGGTATTGAAGTGAGCCGATTGGGTGCATCACCATGGTGGCAGGTCAGGTCAAAATCTACATAGATAACCGGTCCCTGACGGCACACCTGCGAGGTGTACAGCCACGACTCGTTTCTTTGCATCCCGACGCGATACAGTAAAACTTCTTTGAACCTTGAGCGGTAAATTAGTAGAGAACTCGGCAGCACGTAATCGTCGAGCATTTGATTGAAGTAGTGATTGCCCAGGTAGTAATCGATCTCCATGCCAAAACCGTCCAGGGCGTAAGTCTGCTTTTGGCCCAGCAGTTGATTCCAGTCTTGCACTGGTTGTCCCCACTGAAACAAGTAGTTACTTCGCCTATCCCCGCTGGCGGTCGTTGCCCAAATATTAGTGAAGCAGCCTACGGCCTCCGTATGCTTGGCTAGCAATGCGCGCTGTATATCGAGCTTTCGTGGGTGCCACTCGTCATCATCATCGATATAAGCGATGAGGTCGTTCCGAGCTAATTCCAACCCATGGTTTCGTGCCGCACTTACGCCGTTATTGACTTGCCTTACGTACTTCAGTTGTAGGTTTTCATACTCCTTTACCAAACCCTCCGCATCTCTGTTGTTGGCGGCGTCGACAATGATGACTTCGTCTCGATCAGAACAGGCGATCAAGACGCTATCGATCGTTCGACGCAGATATGCGCCCCGATTGTAGGTGGGGATAATGACGGAAATTGAATCTCGCATTATGAATGGCCCAATTCAACGATTTCTATCATCGTCCGCTTGGTCACGTCAGCGAATCCAGTAAGTATGTAGAGAACGAGGCGGGCGCCGTCGTTTAAAAAACTAACCCGGTATTTGCCGGCAACGCATATTTCCAATGTTTAGCCGCCTCGGGGCTTGTCTTCAGGACAATTCTCTTTATTTCACGCCGCCCCAGATATTTATGACTATTTACGGGATCAGAGGCGGCAAAATTATAACAGGGAATGCGCAGACCAGCGGGATTCAAGCGCAACGTCAGAGTGGAAGCGGTGGCGTAACCCGCATGGCGCTCATGCTGGGGTGGGGGCAGGCCGACTGAAAGCATCCCCCAGAGGTTCCCAGTCTCGCTGCCCGGCCGCTCCAAGCTCATGGTAAAACTGGGTGGGCCGGCATATGCAGCTGCCATCTCTATCAGAAATGGGTCAAGGCAAGCTCGCTAGCAGCCGATTGATTTTAAACAGATAATGGTCACCTTCAGCACTTAAATTACATCGCGAGGTGTGAGTGACCGATTCTATAGGGGCTTCCTATTCAGAAGTTGGTCGATATTCGTGATCTCGGTGGCAGAAGGTTTCGGTGCAGCACCGAGGTGGGTCTCTCGCTGCTTTGGTCTCGATGGCGGTCTGTGGGTCTCGGCGTCGAAGGGCGTTGGCTGCAGGCGTCTGGCTCGGCGATTAGATTTTTCGGCGCTCTGCCCTCGTTGCGTGAGTGAGGGCGAGTAGCAACGAGAACCTGCTGAAAGATTTTGAGTGAGTAAAGGTGAAATTTTAAGAATGCCGGTCAAAGAAGAAACAAGAGAGGGCTTTAACACCAGCAGTCGATCACTTCTGGCCACTCAAGCGGTTGCTGTGTTGAGCTTTTCCATTGTCATTCTTGGAATTGTCTATACGATCGTCACGGCGGTTGATTTTGTCTCAGAACGACGTTTTCGAGACTTTGGCGAAATTTTGATTTTCTTACTGATGGCGATATTGCTTTCCTATGGCACCTTGACTTATCTACTCGCCCGAGTGGGGTATATCCGCCGAAACAAGAAGTTCCTGGAATCAGCTGAACCAAGAGTGAGTACTCGGCTGGCTCGCGATTCGTGGCCCAGTATCACTGTGCTGGTACCGTCCTATCGCGAGGAACTGAACGTCATTCGAAAGACTCTGCTGTCGGCCGCTCTACAAGAATATCCGAACTTGCGTATCGTTCTTCTGATTGATGATCCATTCAAGAGCACAGACTCTTCTGAACGCGAAAGCCTAGAGCTTGCGCGCGGCTTACCCCAAGCCCTACTGGATCAGCTTTGCGCACCGGCTGAAGAATGTCGTTCCGCCATGAGAGAGTATCTCGGCCGCCAAAAGGGGGGGGCAATCGATCCTGCGCGTGAATCCAGTATCTTGGCAAATCTAAACGACCGCGTCGCCGGGTGGTTTGAGACGTTTGCCGACGATCACCAAGTCGTTGACTATACTGATCGGTTCTTTATAGAGCTCAACTACAGAAAACCTGCCATTCGTTACCGGCAGCGGGCCCACCAATTGCGAAACTCGCCTATTGTCGAAGCGACGGTTTCCAATGCTGAAGATCGATGCCTCGGCGAATACGCCCACCTAGCCAGTTTGTTCGAGGCGGATATCAGCTCTTTCGAACGCAAGCGATACGTCAATCTCTCACACGTGGCCAACAAGGCGACCAACCTGAATTGCTATATTGGACTCCTTGGCAATTATTTTCGGGAAGTGACTGCATCCAAGGGCGTTTCAATTGAGCAGACATCGTCCGATTGCGCTGAATTTTCCATCCCTGATAGTGATCTGATTCTAATGCTTGATGCCGACACGTTGATCTCGGCGGACTATGCGCCGCGACTCGCTGACTTTCTCGAAAAATCTGAAAATGAACGTGTGGCAGTCGTCCAATGTCCCTATGTGGCCTTCCCCGACCCACCGAATGTGTTGCAACGGATTGCGGGGGCGCAGACCGACATTCAGTATTTATTGCATCAAGGCATGACATTCTACGACGCTGCATATTGGGTCGGGGCCAATGCGTTGGTGAGGACTGCAGCTCTTCGGGAAACTGCAACCACCGAGATCGAGAATGGTATTCCGGTTAAGCGGTTTATTCAGGATCGCACGCCTGTGGAGGACACTGAATCCAGCCTGAATCTGATTCAGCATGGTTGGCGGATTTTTAACTATCCGGCGCAGCTTGCCTCCAGTGCCACTCCCGACGATTTTGGCTCACTCATTATTCAGAGGCGTCGTTGGGCTAACGGCGGGATGCTACTTCTGCCCGCGCTGGCGCTTTATCTAAGAACCGGTACGGGCGGATGGAGTAAAGCGAGAGAAGTATTTATGCGGGCGCAATATCTTCTGTCTCTCGGTCCCGTAAGCATGGCACTCATCTTCGTCCTGCTTTTCTCCTGGCAATTAGAGATCTGGGCGATCTGGATGATGCTCATTGCCGTCGTCTATTTCGCTTTCTACATGAGAGATCTCTACTTGATCGGATACCGACGATCCGATTTGTTGCGTGTATTTGCGCTCAACTTGCTTCTGGTCCCGGTCAATATTGGAGGCCTAGTCACGTCGATTCATCAAGCCTTCACGGGACGTAAGGCAAAATTCAAGCGCACGCCGAAAACCGAAACCCGCACTGCGATATCACCGGGCTTTCTAGTCGCCGAGGTCCTGGGTTTCGTTGTGCTCACGGCATTGTCGTTGCGGAGCTTTTCGCATGACAACCCTGTCCAGGCGATCTTCATAGCGCTGCACGCTCTCTTCTTTCTGTACGCAATGAGTGCCTATATAGGAATTCGATCCATGTTCGAGGACTTTGCTGTGCTTTGGCGAAATCAAGCACTGCCGGAACAGGATTCGCGCTCGACCTGAATCAGGCTTGTTCGTAGCCAGCCTTTTTCAGCAGATCTTTTCACACAGCCAAGAGCTAAAACTGCAGAAGAAGTAGTTTTCCTGGCAAAGCAAGCCCGCTTCTCTTAATCGCTGGTCGATATAATCGGTGTCGATCCATCTCGAGCTCACCTGGCCCTCGTATTGGCTCTCGACTGCAATGGCCATAAGACGTCTCTGTGAGAAGCGATGTTGATCCCACTTGGTATCGGCAATCGGGTCCTCGTAAGCCCTATCTGCACTGACTAGAGTATGCCCTGAGAGCCGGATCTGATCGATTAATTCCGGAAGCGACAAGGCATTGACGTCATTCTCATGTAGCAAAATGACATGAACTGGCGATCGGCCAAGAACCTCAAGCGCTAGATTGTCGTAGAACTCAACTAATTCAACGATCATCGCTATGTAGAATTGTATCCAGTGTGATTTGTCAACAGGGTTACCCTGCTTGGTCTCTGTATTGATATGATCATCAATATACCAATCGAAAGTCTCAATTGTGATGTAGCCGGAGCGATAACCATTCTGTTTTAGGTAGTTCTTAACAAAGTACCTTTTTTGCTCGGCATCTTGACCTTCGTTCAAGTATGGGTAGCGAAACCATTTTTTGTAATTAGGGATAGGTGTGAGTGCTGCGTCCGCAGTTGCAATAGATTGCACAAATTCTTTGCCACTCACTGCACCAAGGTCGGGGTGATCGTTCGTGTGGTTGGCGATGACATGGCCAGCCTCGCCGTACTTAAGAAGTCTAGAGAGATTCTCTTCTTGTTCGCCCCTGGGGTTCGCATAGAAAACCACAGGAGGAACACCCTTTTCTCTCAATACTTTGATAAAGCGTTCGGTTCTCTCGGTGCCGGTGAGGGACCAACCACCGGGTTGAGGAGCGTCGTCGAACGACAAGGCAATTTCAGCGGCATAAGCGCCTGCCGTGAGTGCCTGAATCAAACATAAAGTGAGTATCGTGCGCAAAGTGGCTCAACCGATTCATTGCCTGGGGAGAGGGTAGACGAGCTGAACTGTGGCACAACATCCGAGTATAGGCTTTACCTTACACGCCTAGAACAGCCCATGGCGGGAATCACTCCTCCCGAATGCGACGCAGGATGTGATCACTCACTTCGGCTCCGTGTGTATTCTGGAGAAAATGTCCCGCTTCCGGGATGACATCGAATGTCGCCCCCATCCGGTTCGACCAATCGCGCCCCCATGACTCAGGGAAGACATCATCGGCACCGCCCCATACGAAGTGAACTGCTTTCGACCATCCGAGCAGGGTTCGGTAGTGCGCCGTTTGGGCTGCTGCATTGCCAGAGTCGCAATCATTTGCGGGAATCGACAGCGGAAACCAGCGAGCTCCGTTGAACGCGGCGTCAGGTAAGTCTCGAAAGGGGGCTGCCCACCCTGCATAATTTGTCGCAGCTTCCCCTTGGAGAGTGGGTTCAGTTCCCGCCGCCACAGCGCCCAAGATCGCTGAAGGACTCGCCAATCCCCCCGACAGCAGCGGAACCAATGCGGCATTCGGCCGCTCTCGGTGAAACACGCCACCCTCCCGCCACATGGCGATCCAATTTTCGATGCCATCGGTGTAAACGTACTCGGGATGGTGGAGCCAGGTATTCATTATGATTAGCCGTGCGAAGCGCTCGGGCATGGTTGCGGCCTGAGCGAGCCCCGTCGGCCCACCCCAGTCCTGGCAAACCAAGGTGATGTCGGACAGGTCGAGCGCGGTAATTAGACTCGTGAGCACCTCGGTATGGCGTGCGATCGAATACCAGTTCGCGTCCGTGGGCTTGTCCGATCGACCGAATCCCAAATGATCGAGTGCGATGCATCGATAGCCCGCGCTGACAAGCGGCGGAATCACGTCTCGGTAGAGATAGCTCCATGTCGGCATGCCATGGACCAGGAGCATGACGGGCCCCTCCCTGGGCCCCTCATCGATATAGTGTACACGTAGATCTTTCCAGGCGTGATAACGAGGTGCGAAGGACCAGTCGCTGAGTTCGGTAAAGTGTCGATCGTCGGAGCGTGCGAAATCTGTCATTCGGCAATGATAGTGGATAGAACATTCAAGCTCTGTTCTGACACAGCGTCCGAGTCGGGGACTGGTGGAAAACTCTGAGGAAAAATCGGGGCCGGGGGTAGCCTTGGCCGCAATCGGACTTGCTGCCAGACAGATGATCTCCTCATCGCCGCGTTAGTCAACGCGAATATTGATCATGATGAGACCTTGATGATCGACCTGGCCTCTACCCGCCATTTCGCCCGAAGCGTGGCCGCTGGTTTCTCAACCACTCGAAGGCGCTCCTTTCCGGTGATTCGGGTTCCGCAAGGACAATCGCCACTTTGAGACCCGGTTCAAGATTCCGGCCTCGGCAAACAAACCGGCCATATCGGAAGGTCCGGCAGTAGACACCTTCCGTGCGGGCCTCGACGCTCTGTCCGAATCGCACCTGACCTTTGACCTTGAGCTTACCCCGCCAATTGACCCTGCCTACTTTGACCACTCTCGGCAAGGGCCGGCGCGTGGAAACGCCAATATCAACGATTGGATCCGGGTTTCCGATCCCGATCTGAACCGTGTTCTCTGTTGTGATGAATTGAGTTTTGGGAAGTTCAACCGCGAGCGCATAAGGGCCAACGACCGATGAAAATGAAAGAAGGGAACCGGGGATTTCATAGCTGCCTTCGTCATCCGTCGTGACTTGCTGTTCCTCTGTCTTGAGAGACAGAGACCAGCTTTCGAGTGTGTACGTGCGGTTTGGATCGGGATTCATGACCTCTACGCGCCAAGCTCCCTCGGCCGGCAAGTCTTTGAATGCCGCCAGATCAACGAGCGACCTCTGATCACCCGTTGAGGCTCCCATTGCGATTGTTCGAGTATACGCTTGCGTATCGGAGAGAAAGTTGTTGGTTATGTCT
>JAQWNI010000029.1 GCA_029268645.1 Myxococcota bacterium | reverse complement strand
ACGCGCGTGCCCGAAACGCGGAGGGCGATTGATTTGCTTCTCGCCGACCTCGAGGCGATCGATGGAGCCGATCCTCAGACCGCCCAAGAACTCGCGAATGCAAAAAGTTATACGGTCGGTCAGTTTGGCTTAGGGTTGGAGACGCCGGAAGCGGTGATGTCCTCCCTGGTTGACCTCTCCGTGTATGAGCTCCCCGAAGACTCTCTCGACACGTTTAGAGGACGCGTTGAATCAGTGGACCTCGAAGAGACGCGCAGCGTCTACAAAGAGCTGATTCATCCGGATCGAGCCGCGATCGTGATCCTGGGACCGGCCGAAACGCTGCGTCCTCAGCTCGAAGGCCTAGGTTCGGTCGAAGTCATTGAGCCGTAGGGAGATTCTCGGGACTGCGGTCCGCCGCGCTTAATCCCCGAAGATGTCGAGGACGTCGCTCCCGCGAACGTATCGGGAAGGTTGGACAGCCTCAGCCAGCTCGCGGGTCGTAATGCCCTCGGGCCGAATTGCCCGAAGCCAACGGGCTTGGATGGGGCGGTATTCACCGGGTGTCAAACCGAGATCGCGGTGCTGCGCAAAGAGCGAGTCGAGGTCTTCGAGCAATTGGTGGGCTTCGTAAAGAGAGCTGGGTCGGTTTTTGACAAAACGTCGAAGCTCGAATCCGACGACACGCCGAGAGCCTGTTCGGGTTTTGTACTGGTCGACTGCGACCCGCAGAACCCGTCTCAGATGGTTGACGTTCCCCCCGTCGGCTCCAAAAATTTGTTCAAAAAGGCCGACGGCCTGCTTGGCCCCTTCTCCATCCAAGCGATGTCCCGCTACGGGCAGGGGGCGGCCGTCCCATGCTTGAAGATCCCGACCAACGTCGTCGATGATCGGAGCATTGTAGAGAAGCCCCTTGAATTCCCGAGGTGTCAGGTTTCGCGCCCGAACGAAGAGGTCGGTGAGTTGCGACCTCTGCCAGGGTAACCAAGGAGGTGAGTTCCACGGGGGAGGCATTGGCACGAGATTGTTGGCCCAATACATCGATGACGGATCGTCTCGCGAGGCGCCTTCCGGATGAAGGTCTGGGAGGGCAGAGTACAGGGTCCATTCGAAGCTCCCGCTGGAGATCGGGGTCTCATTGAGTGTGGCCTCTAGCACGGCGTAGCCGTTCATGAACGCGGGGGCCGCGCGGGGATCCGAGAGCCCGAAAATGGGCGCACGCCCGGTGCCAGTCAAGACGATTTCTCCCTCGAAGTCGATGGTGTCCGCGACGTAATCCACGCCTGCGTCAGAGAGTAGATTGCCCTCCAAGGAGTAGTACTCGCCGGCGGCGCGACGTTGGATCGCAATGGTGGGTGCGGTCACATCGATATTGATGGCGGACAGATCACCAATCGTCGCGATATCGACGGCATCGATTTTTAGGTCACCTTGCACGCTCAGCTTTTCGCCGACCCCCATGGTGAACTCCTCTCGGGCGATAAATTGGAGTTCGCCGTTTTTCTTGTAGATCGTCGAGATGAGAGGAGCCCTTGCAACCCGCGTGTCGGTCGCTGCGTCACTGACTGCGAAGAATTCGATCAGCGAGGCATGGACTACGGTGTTGGCCGGCGTATCACCGGGTTCCGGCTCCGGGCCAAAGCGTGCGACGCTGCTGTCCGGAGAGGGGGTAAAATTGAGTCGGAGTTGGTCGAGGAAAGAGGTCGAGTCTTGACAGCCGGATTGGCCGGCTCTTGAGCAGCCGATATTTCCATCGAACCGAGCTTCGGAAATGGCGTCGACGACTAGATTTGCGCTCGGAGCGCCAGCCGCTCGATCGATGGTTTCCGTGAACTCGACGATGTCCCCCACGAGTTCGACCTGACCACCAACCGGGTTCTCGATCTCGACCGGGCCTCGGTAGGTTTGGCTCCCGATCGTCAGGATGGTGAGATCGTCGGCGACGTCCGCGCTGTCGGCACGGAGCAGAATCCGAGTCTGACTGTTCGAGTCGGGGACGTCCGTCGAGCTGTGGCCGACGGTGAGCGACTCGAGGAAGAGGTCGATTTGCCGATCACTGGCAAGATCGAAGACGACATCGTAAGCGTCGCTCCCGTCCGGGATGTCGGCCAGAAGCGTGAGGTTAGAGCCCCAGACTTTGTTGGCGAGGTTGTCATTGACGAGGATGCCTGCTCTCAGGCTCTCCAGCTTGTAGTCGATGCCCACTCCGAGGCTTGGAAGGATTTGGAAGACGTCGGGGAGGCAGCCGGCCAAACAGTCATCCGGACCGTCGGGCTCATCGAATTCAGCCAGATCCTGAGTAAAGCTCAGGCTCATACTCGACGGAGCGCTCGGGTCGGGGTCGAGGGACGCAACGCGATCAAAAAATAGCAAGTTCGGGCCGCGGGCACGGATGACCCCTTCGCCGTCTCCCCCGGTTGTGGACAGCTCGATCGACTCTCCAAAAACTTGGAAGGCGTCGAAGACTCGGTTGCCGAACTCATCCACCGAAAGATTCAGGTCGGAGCCGTCGTTTTGTCCGATTTTAATGGTGCCTCCGGCCAATTCACCCGAGGCAAGCACTGATCCCGCTGAGAGCTCCAGCCTTTGCGTTGGCAAAATATCAGTTCCGTTTCCCCAGCGCGCGATGTCGATGCCCGAGGAATAGGATCGAAGTTGCATTTGATCGAGCAGTGATTCTCCACCCTGGATTGTGATCTGGTCCGGATCGATGATCAGGCTGTTGGGCGGCTCGGGGGAAACGGGAGTGGGTGCAAAGGCATCTCGGAATCCCCCCTGCTGGAAAATGCGGAGTATGGTGGTCCCCGTCGCGGATGTTGAATCATCGAAAACAAGGCTCAGGCCATTCGTTTTAACGAGGGGGAGGGCATCGGCTGCGGGGTCAGGCGGTGGCGTGCTCGTGGAGGCGAAGGGGTCGAAGCCGGCCTGAAGAAGCACATCGGGGGACTCAAGTGTGACATTTGAAAAGGTCAGGTTTCCAGCATTGGCCTGAGCTGCGACGAGGCGAATGTATTCGTTCGCCGTGATGGAAAGACTCTCGACATTCGGGGCTTCGTTCTGAACCGTCCATCCCACAGGCGTGAAAACTTCCAACGAGTTCAGTTGAATTCCCGGGTAAGTCGGGTCTAGATCCGGGTCCGGGTCAAAGAATTTGACGGTGCGACCGACTGCGCTCTGGTCCTCGCCGGGCAGATTTAAAAAGAGATCAAGCTGCTGTTCTCCTTCCGGAAGCTGTTGCCGGGTGAGACTCACGTCGTCGCGAGTAATAGAGATTCCGCCGAACACGCTCTCTAGGAAATAGGTGTTCAGTGGGACATAGAGCTCTGAAACGTTGGGGCCAACTCCGACATTCCGCAGCGAGATGAGGTTCTCTTGTCCGATGTCGCCGTCTTGAAGGATGAAGAGCTGGTCAGGGGCTTCGTCGATCTGGGCGTTGAAGTCGAACGCTTCGGGGGGGCTAGTTGGATCCACGCCTGGCGGAGGTGAATCGAAAGCCGCCACTTTGACTCTCGTTCCCGGCAGGACCGTCGGTCGATCGGTGCTTTCCGGGTCGGGATTTCCGGCCACCCATCCAATCACGTTGGATCGAATCTGGATGGCATCGGTGGTGGTGCCGTCGTCATTCCCGAACGCCTTTTCGATTTCTAGGTTCTGTCCGTCGTTGCGATTAAAGTTGACGAGCGGGGCAGAGAGCACAGCCAGTGTGGCGGCCGGAAAAAGAGGCTCAGCACCAAACTCAAGAACGGCCAGCGATCCGTCGTCGCTTCGAATGGCGAGTTGATCGGGTGCATTGCCGTTGAAGTTGGTGGCTAGGCTTGGAAAGGTTGATTGATCGATGGAGCCATCTTGCCGGAAGACGAATTGATCCGGTCCCGTTGATGCATCCTTTTGGAAAATGGGCGCGCTGCCCAAGGTGGTCGGTTCCAGGCTGATGGTGGATGTGTCGCTGAAGCCCCCAACGCCATCTCCGGAGACCAGCCGTATTTGGTCAGCGGTGAGGGTCAGCCCCCCTTCGAAGCTCAAAATCCCGCTGCCCCCAAGGCCAGCGCGCACGATCAGTTCGCGAGAGGATCCTGTTTCCGCAAAACGAAATTTTTCGTTGTGCGTGGCCGTGTAATTGAAGTTGCCGGTGCCCCCAATTTGATAGCTGCGAACGATCAGTTCTTCATCAGAAAGGGCACTCAAATCAATGGCGCCAGCGCCGAACAAGCTGAGGTTTGTATTTCGTAGGCGCAGGGCTCCCGCTGAATCGAGAGTAATGGCTGCTGATGTCTGATCACTCCAGAGCGTATAGTCCAACCCGTCGACGCCGGTGACGGCGTCTCCCGACGAGTCGACGATTTCAAACTGACTGGGATCTGGGATCAGAGCATCGCTGATCGAAGCGTCTTGGCGCAGAGAGAAGCTTGGGGCTGTTGTGGCCGATGAGGGCATCGTCAGGATAAAGTCGACATCCTCCAGGCCTTGCGGTTGGATCTGTGCTGTCCCGTTCCCGGAGCCATTGCCCGCTCGCAAAGAGATGTCGGTCGCGGCCAGTCTTGCGAATCCTTCGAACGCGAGATCGCCGGAGCCGTTGGTGCCTGCTTGAAGGCTCAGGGATTCCGATGCGGTCAGCTGAATGGGATTCGCCGGGTCGGTTCGACCCTGGATCAGAAGGCTTGGTCCTTCGCCTTCGGTCGGATTGGCCGCTGCCACAGTGAGGTTTTGGGCGGTTCCGGTTAGGAAGTCGGCGATGGTCGGGGTCAGGACGAACGCATCGCCGATTCGGATTTCGAGCGAATCGAGGGCGGGCCCGGAAGCCGGCCGATTGGGTGTCACCGGGCTGCTAATCGTAAGATCCTGGTCGGCTCTCAGACTGAGTGAGAGGCCTTCGGCTTCGAGTAAAGTGGGCTCCGAGATATCGAGACTGCCCTCAGAAGTTGTCAGGCTCACTTGCTTGAGGGATTCCAGATGCGGGGCGAGGTTTGGCAGCAAGCTGCCGGTGGTTAAGTCGGCATCTTGTTGCAAGGCAAAGAGGCTTGAGGATTCGCTGGTCAGGGGCGTCGAAAAGTTGAGATCCGTTTCACCCAGATCCACTCGTGAGTCCGAGAAACCGGATTCTGATTTGCCGTCTCCCGCGATGACGAGGATTTGATTTGCACTGATCTGCGAGGGAGAGTCCGATGGCGAAAGTTGACTCAATACAAGATTCCCGACGCCCCCGCGCCCGGCAAGCAGGGTTACGGAATCGTCAGCCAACAGAGCGGACGAGGAGATGTTAATCGACCCGTTATGCTCAGCGTAGATTGAGCTGGCAGCGCTGTTCTCATCATCGATGAGAAGAGGGGTCGATGCATCGAAAGTCGTGTCGGTCATATTGAGAGTGCCGTCTCCGAAACTCTCAATTCGGCCACCATTCGTCACAATCCGGGTTGGGCCCGAGTTCTCTTGTCCGATGACGACGCGAGCATTTTCGCCAAAGGTCTCGATCAGTACGTCTCCTCCGCGAATCTCCGAATCCAGAACAGGGATGAGACCATCGCTGTAGACTCGGCTATCAATTTCGCCTGCAATGATGACTTCTCGTGCACGGGGGAGACCGAGATCGAAGTCAGAGGCGCCGATCACCACTGATCCGCCGCCACTTTTGATTTCGCCGTCGGTATCGATTTGGATTCGCCCACCGCCGGTTTGGGCGGTATCGCCGGGGTTGACCGGGTCCAGAGTCGCTTCGGACGCGCCGAGAGTGATACTTCCGCCACCGGTGTTTAAGGGAGCGCTGAGCCGGACGCCGGTGGCAAGGCTTGCGCCACCCAGTGATTTCGCCACGAATGATCCGCCTCCGGTTTGAACGGAGGCCTCGATGGCGATGCCGCCGCCGGTGGTTTCTGTCGGGGCTTCAGCGGATCCATTCTGAGGAACCCGAATGGCCTGATTGATGATTTGGATGGCCCCCCCGGCCAGCGTTTCACCCGTCGATTCGCTGAGGACATCCGTTGATGTATCGATGGCTCCACGCAGGACGACGTCGCCAGCAATAGAAGCCATTCCGATTTGACCTCCATTGGTGGTGAGCTTTGCGTCGGCTGAAGATCGAATTCCTTTGGCGAGGAGTTCGATATTTCCTCCCCCGGTATCGATTTCGGCTCGGAGGTCGATTTCGCCGATGTAGTTATTTGGGACCTGGTTTTCTCCGGCCGGGGCTTGGAACTGTCCGTCATCTCCTGCCTGAAGGAGGATGCCGAGCTGGAGGTTGGAGGGCCCCCGGTCTACCCCGGGTTGGGGAGGGGTTGAACGCTCGACCTTGATCGGCGCGTTGACGATGATGTTTTGAGCAGCCTGGAGCGTCAGTAGGACTTCTGTGTCTGGGTTTCCGGCATTGACTTCAGCCAGGAGGATCGGCGCATCGACGGTGATGTTTCCAACCTGGTCTCCGGGAACCTCGGCGATCGTTTGGGTCACGACGGTGACGTTGGAACCCCTTTCTAGAACGCCGGCGATGAGACTGGATGTAATCTTTGTGTCATCAACAGTGGGTCGGAGGACGGGGCCTGTGAGAATGAACTCCGGGCTATCCAGATTCTCTTGCGATAAGCCGTTATCGAGGCATTGGGGAGCGCTGCCGCATTGCGCGTCGGCGACGAGCGAGATGTTGTTGGGATCGATCAGCCATTCGCCCCCCTGATGATCCGCTTGCGGACCCCGCGGCCCAACCGCCGGGGCGCGGGGGATATCAAGGTAAGCCCGTCCCGATGTTTCGACGAAACCGCCGTTTCCACCGAGTTCGCCGCCCTGAGCCGAAATTTCGCCATACAGCTCTGCGGTGTGATCGGCAAAGAGGATGACTTCACCCCCGTCCCCCTGCTTTTGGGCGTCGGCTGTCACCTGCGCATTTCGGTGGAGAAAAAGGCCTCGGGCCGTCGGGGTGTCCCCCTGGCCGAGTCGATCCCCCCCGACGCGGATGCGTCCGCCCCCGGCCTCGCCGGAGGCGTCCAAGCTGGCTCCGTCTCCGATGACAATGTAGTCGCCGAGGACATCGATCTGTCCACCGACCTCGCCAGGACGGTTGTCTCGAACGTCGAGGGCACCGGTGACCTCGACGAGCCCTTCGGCTCCACCGGCCAGCTCGATTTTTCGGGCTCGAATTTCCCCTGTATGGCGCACCGCAAAGCCGAGCATGTCTCCGGCCGAGAGGAGAACTTCTCCGTTCTCGGCATGAATGGTGCCCCGGTTTTCGACGGCGGGCGCCCCTCCGAAGGGGGATGCGCTCGGATCGACATTGGGCAACGGCGCGATAGGCCCCTTGATCACGATGGGGCTTTCATGGTCTCGCAGCTCAATCTGTGTGCCGGCCACCATCGCGAAGCTTCCCTCGGGCGTCTCGATGTGCCCGAAATTGGCAACCCGCTGGCCAAGGAGGGTGATGTCGTCGCCCCGCATGAATCCCCGATGGACGACTTCACCGAACACATCGCGAAAGACATATTGGCCGGCGAGGAAGTCGGAGTCCGAGAAGCGCCCGGCCACGGCGATAAGCTTTCCGACATCAACATGCGACCCATCGTGGAAATAGACCCCAGCTTCATTGGCAAAAATGCAAGTGGCCTCACAGCTCAGGTTGCCGAAAAAGTTCGAGGCCCGGACGCCCGGGCTCTGGTTCAAGACAGCGAAACCGGGTTCTTGGCGAAAGCCCAGATGGTGATCCGCGGGTTGCTGAATGTCCTGGTCCCAGGCAACGATGGCCTTCGGGCTGTGCTGGGTGTACTCGGT
>JAQWNI010000028.1 GCA_029268645.1 Myxococcota bacterium | reverse complement strand
CGACCAGGGCTTCGCGAATCTCATCGCTGGTGGTCTCGACAATCTTGGGGATGCCGGCGACCAAGTCTCGGCCCTTGATTTCCATGGACGAGGTGGCGGTCTCTGTCGAGGCGGTCCCGATGCCCATCTTAATGCTTTCAGCGGTCCGCTCACCGATCAGCATGTTGTACTTCCGCTTCACGTAGTTAATGATGGCTTCATCCATCTTGTCCCCACCCGTGCGGATGGAGCGAGAGGCCACGATCCCTGATAAAGAAATCACCGCGACATCCGTGGTTCCGCCCCCAATATCCACGACCATGTTTCCAGTCGGAGCAGTGACATCGAGTCCGGCCCCGATGGCAGCGGCCATCGGCTCTTCAATCAAAAAAACCTCGCGCGCGCCCGCCGAGATGGCTGACTCTCGAACCGCACGCTTCTCAACACTCGTAATACAGGGAGGGACACAGACCACAATCCGCGGTCGGGCGAGTTTACGCCGGTTATGAGCTCGCTGAATGAAATAGCGCAGCATCGCTTCGGTCACTTCAAAATCGGCGATCACGCCATCCTTGATCGGCCGAATCGCTCGAATCGACCCAGGCGTGCGGCCCAGCATCTCTTTCGCATCGTGCCCCACGGCAAGCACTCTCTGGCCTTTGCCGTCGTTCTTATCGAGAACGGCGACCACACTCGGTTCGGAGCAAACGAGACCTCGACCGCGGCTGTACACCAGAGTGTTGGCGGTGCCGAGATCGATTGCCAAATCCTGCGAGAACATTCCCGCGATTTTGTCGAGGAACATAATCGTGTCCTTCCACGCGTTGGGGACGAGCAAAGAGGCTCGTCAGTCGGTGAAAGAACTGATCGGAGAAAACCGGCAAAGCTTGAGGCCAAGTCCAAGGCGGGCCGACATTTGTGCCCCAATGGAGCACACCGGGCCTCTCAGCCGATTTGCCCCGTGGGCACCCGGCCGGTGCAGTAACTCAAACGGCGAAAGGCCCGCGGGACCTGACCCCAGAAGGCCCTGAAGAAAGGGGCGAACCGGTGTTCAAAGATCTGAAAACGGGGTCCCGATAATTTCGTGCACAATCGACCGCGAATCGCCGGCCGGAACCCCACCCGTGCCCGAACTCTCCTTCGACTTCTGCAGAGGCTCTGAGGGGACCGCATCGGTGGTGAGAGAATGGTTGGTGTTATCGGCACCCAACGGCTCTGAAACGGTCTCGCTCGATTCAGAAGCGAGCGGGGAAGAACCCTCCGTCTTTGGGACTGAGGCCGGCGGAGACAGGGGATCCTCGTTGGCAAGAGTCTGCAGCCCCGCCACGCTCAAAGTCAACTCGGCAACCCCTAGACGCACTCGATCAAGGTGGGTCTGATGGGCGGAAATCTGGCCCTGCGCGATCTGCAGGCGTTGATCCGCCACGAGGAGCTCCTCGGTCAAAGATGTGACCCGGGCTTCGAAACCCGCTGCACGCTGGTACTGCTGACCGAACAGCAGCACTCCCACCACTGCCACAACGCCCACCAGCCACCAGGGAGCTCCCCGCCGGGGCGGGCTTTCGGTGTCATTCGAGGCCCCTGCCGGACTCGCCGCGGAGTGGGATTCGCCCGAAACAGGTTGATCCGGCGAGGGGGCGGACGGCGCGGTCTCAGGGGTCTGAGTCTCATCGACGACAGAGAGGTTCGTCGGCGTATCGGGAGCGGCCATGGGGGTTCCTTCGCGTGACCCGACCAGGACATCGGCCGGAGGGTGAGAGGACTTGGGGGAGTCTCGCAAATCCCTCAGCGAGTCGAAAGCGGATTTTCCCTGAATCCCGCCCCATAAAAAAGAAAGAATGAAAAGGGCCACCCATTCGAGTCGATTCGAGCCCGTGTGGGGGCGGCCATGGCCGCCGGGCTGAGCGAACCGTTCGGGCCTAGGACTGGATGACGAGCTTGGAAAGGCTGGTCTTTCTCAAGTTGGTCTTTTGGATCGTCCGCACCAACTCTGCGACCTTTTCCGTATCGGTTTCGAATGGGTTGTTGCAGATCACCCGAACATTCAAAAGGTTACCCAGACGAATATTCGACCAGTCTAGGTCGTACTGGATCGAGTTTTCTCGAGCCAGCTTAATGAACTCGCCTCTCATTCGAGCGCGGGTGTCGGGGGGCGGATCTGTTTTGGCTTTGTCGACGTCCTCGTCGCCAAAGACCCGATCAACCAAACCCTTCCTCTCCAAAAGGTAGTAGAGACTCCGCTGACGCTGTATGTCGTGATATTGAAGGTCGAGCATAAAGACTTTGGGGTCGCTCCAGGACGTCCCATTCCGATCAATATAAGACTCAATCAGCCGTCGCTTGATCACCCAGTCAATCTTGCGATCGAGCTTGTTTGGATCCGTGTCTAGGCAGTCGAGCACGTGCTGCCACATATGGACTGCCTCTTTGTGCTCGTCACTGACGGGGTACTGCTCGATGTATTTCTGAGCCATCTCGCAGTACTCGCGTTGAATTTCAATCGGAGAGTACTCACGACCGTTATCCAATCGCAGCCGCCGCTTACACGACACATCATAAGTGATGTCTTTGATGGCCTTCACGGGGTTGCGTAGCGTGAAATCCTTGTTGATATAGTTGTCCTCGATCATCTGCAACACGACGGAGCACGTTCCCACCTTAATGAAGTTGGTGTACTCGCTCATGTTAGAATCGCCGACGATCACGTGAAGACGTCGATATCTCTCGCGGTCGGCATGCGGCTCATCGCGCGTATTGATAATCGAGCGGTCGTTGGTCGTGGTCCCCGAGATCTTCTGATAAATATGCTGCGCTCGCTGACTGACACAATAGTGGATGCCATCCTGGGTCTGAAAAACCTTCCCGGCTCCTGTGTAAATTTGCCGGGTGACCAAAAAGGGAATCAGCTGCTCGGCGAGGTAGTAGAAATCAACATCTCGATCTACGAGATAGTTTTCATGGCATCCATATGAGTTGCCAACGAAGTCTGTGTTGTTCTTAAAGATGGAAAGCTTGCCGGGGATTCGTTCTTCACGAATCTTCTCCTCAGCATACTCCTGGAGGTCCTCAAGAATGCGTTCGCCGGCCTTATCGTAAATGATCAATTGCTTGGGCGATGCGCATTCTGGTGTCGCGTACTCGGGGTGACAGCCCGTGTCTTGGTAGAACCGAGCGCCGTTCTCCAAGAAGACATTCAGGAAGTGCTCAGTCGTGATGAGCTTCTCGAAGAGGAAGCGAATGGCTTTCTCTACGGGGAGGGTCTTCCGCCCTTCCGGCGTAAAGATGATCCCGTATTCGGTCTCGATGCCATAGATCCGCTTCTGCATGATGAGATTGGACCCCTCAAGCGCTAAACCCGACCGCTTCAGATCGGGCCTTGGACTCTTGAGGTTAGAGGCTGCTCCGACGGCCCTCGGTTCCCAAATTCTGCAGAACGCGATGACCTTCAAATGCCCCGCAGGGAGAATAGCCTCCCCTCAACCTTCAGCCGTCCAAGATTCCCTTCACGTCTTCGGCAAGAAGCCTTCGGAACTTGCGCCCAACCCGAGCCCGCTCGAGGGCACAGACTTCTAGAGCGCTTTGAGGGAGGGTAGCGCCTCGATCCCCCCCGGCATCGAGGGCTCGCCGCCCCAGTTCAAGGGCCTCGCCCAGAGAGAGGCCCTCTCGATAATCAGCCCTCAGTACGGCCTCTACATCCTCAAAGCCGCCGCCAATGACGCAGAAGCCATGCTCCTCGCTGATGAAACCGTCGAAGGTCACCTTGTAGAGGGCATTGGCACCGTGTTCGGGGTAACGATCGTCTCCGACTTCAGCCACGATCAACTCGATTTCCAGCGGCTTCATCTCCCGGGTGAAGACCTCGCCGATGGCTTGCGAGTAAGCGTTCGCCAGAGCTTGGCCCCGAACATCTTCTCGACTGTATTGGTAGCCCCTAACGTCGGCAAAGCGAACACCGACCTTCCGGAGTTGGTCGAACTCGCTGAATTTGCCAACGCCTGCAAAACCGATCCGATCGTAAATTTCGCCGACCTTGGAAAGACTCGTCGAATTTTCCGCGACCAGCAGCACGCCGCCTTCATATTCGAGGGCCACGATCGACTTGCCTCTCGCAATCCCCTTGCGAGCAAACTCGGCCTTGTCGGCCATTACCTGCTCGGGCGAGACGTAAAACGGCATGCTCATGGGTTTTTCTCCTCAATCAGAGCGGAGCCGGCCTTCCCGTACACCGCATTCCTCTGGGTGGAGCGAGGCCTAAGGGCTCGATGTCCGGCGCGAGAGGATTTCACGATACGCGCGTTCGATTCCGTCCTCGTCCGTGTCCTTGACGCCAACCTCGGAACAAACCTTCACGATCGGAAAAATTCGACGTTCGAGATCAACCCCACCGGTCGCTCGATCTTCGTCGGCCGCAGCCGTCAAGGCTGCCACGGAAAGCTCGACTGCCTCAGGGGCAGAGAGTCCCTCGCGCCAGCCCTGCTTGAGGGCCTCACGGGCATACAATCCTCCGGAGCCCGTGGCATCGAAATCGGCTTCTTCATAGCGCCCGCCGGTGATGTCAAACTTCCACAATCGTCCCTGCTTTCGACGACCATCGAAACCCGCAAAAAGGGGCACAACAGCCAGCCCCTGCATCGCCGCCGGCAGATTTTGCCGGATCATCTGGGAAAGCTTGTTCGCCTTGCCTTCGAGTTCGAGCGCTTCACCTTCGATCTTCTCATAGTGCTCAAGCTCCACCGAAAGGACCCGCGCCATCTCGATGGAGGGGCCCGCCGCGCCAGAGATCGCCATCAATGAGTGGCTGTCGGTGGCAAACACTTTGACCACGTCTCGCGAGGCCACTGAGTGACCGGCTGTCGCCAAACGGTCGCCAGCGACGAGCACGCCGTCGGAAAACCGCATCGCCAAGACGGTTGTTCCATGCGGAATCGTTTGGCCTGCGGCCCCGGACCAAGCTGACAGGTCGGGCACGAGCTGAGGATGTTCGACCTGCAGAAGCTCAAAAAAGCTTGAGCCAAAGTAATCGCCTAACAAAGACACCGACTCCCCCCATTCGACAACTGCCGATGCGTACTTTTGCGCATCCGAGCAATATCGACTTACTGACCGCCTCGCTGGACGTAATTCTTCACGAACTCCTCGGCGTTCTCCTCGAGAACCGAATCGATTTCGTCCATGAGCGAATCCATCTCCTCTTTCAACTCCTCGCCCTTCTTGGCCATCTTCTGGGAACCCTCCCCAGAATCGGCGCCCTCTTCTGCTTCATCGCCACCCTTGGGCTTCTGGCGTTGCTCACCACTGGCCGCGCTGTAGAGAAGACGCTCGGGACGAGATCCAGCCTCGACCATGTCTTTACGGCTCCTTATGAAATTCGCCATCTCTTGCACCTCTCTTCCTTGGAATTGATTCCAGGCCGAAGTTTTAGGACCCCATATTGACAAGCAATTCTGAGGCCGTCTTCGAGCGATCCAGCAAATCCTGAACATGCGCCCGAGTTCCCTTCAGGGGCTCAGACATCATCACTCTCTTGATCGGCTCGTCGCCCACACCAAATGAGATGGAATCCCAATTTACGCCAAAAACTTGACCTGGATATCGCCTCAGGCATTCACCTCGAAAAAAGGCCCTCGTGTCGCTCGGAGGCGTATGAATGGCCTCGTTGATTTCCTCATCGCTGACAATCCGCTCGACCTCGCCTTGCCGTTCGAGCATGTAGTAAAGCCCCTTGTCGGGTCTGGAGTCGTGGTACTGCAGGTCTAGCATGTGAACTTGAGGCGCATCCCAATCGAGTTTTTTGCGGCCCATAAAGTTTTCAATCAGTCTTTTCTTGGCCACCCAGTCTATCTCACGATGCAGACCCATTGGGTCCGACGCGAGTCCCTGCATGACGTACTGCCAGCGCTCAATGACATCCCGAGCAACCGGGTCAAGATCATTCTTGGCCGCATAAGCCAAAGCCATTTCGAGATAGTCCTGCTGGATTTCAAGGGCCGTCCGCTTCTTGCCTCGGTCGAGGGAAAGCAGATGACTCATACTCGGATCACGAGAAACCTCTTTGATGGCTCGGACTGGATCACGCAGTGTCAAATCTCGATCAATGGCTCCATCTTCGATCATGGCCAGAATCAGCGCCGTGACACCATTCCTCAGATAGATGGAGTATTCACTCATATTCGAGTCGCCGACGATGACATGCAACCGGCGATACCGGTCTCGGTCCGCATGAGGCTCGTCGCGGGTGTTGATGATCGGACGCTTGACCATGGTATCTAGAGCGACTTCCGTTTCGAAGAAGTCAGCTCGCTGAGAGAGCTGGAAATCACAGGACTGACCCCGATTTTCGCTGCCGACCTTTCCCGCTCCGCAAAAGATCTGACGCGTCACGAAGAAGGGGAGTAGCTGTTCCACAATACGCTTGAATGATGTGCGGCGATCCATGAGGTAGTTCTCATGGCAGCCGTAGCTGTTTCCCTTGCGGTCGCTGTTGTTTTTATGCAGCAACATGACAGCGCCTTCCGGCAGAAGGGCCGTGGCCTCGCGACGGCTGATTTCAGCCACTCGCTCGCCGGCCTTTTCATGTATGACCAGATCGCGCGCATTTGTCACTTCGGGACAGGAGTACTCGGGGTGCGCATGGTCGACGTAATACCGAGCTCCGTTCAGCAGGGTCTTGTTCCGAGCCAGATTCTCCTGATGGTTCGGAGTGTACTTTTCGCCATCGACCTGGAACCCCCGGGCATCGGCCAGCGGGTTTTCCTGATCGTAGTCCCAGAGAATGCGACCCTCGGGGTCTTCTTGGTATGCGTTGACAAGAAGGACACAGCTCGAAATCGGATCAAAATCGGGATCGTTTTTGACGATAATCCCAAACTCGATCTCGGTTCCCATGACGGTCGGTATCGCCATCTTCTTTTTTCGCTCCCTACCGGTCTCGAAGGGCTTAAGCCCGCCACACTGGGGCTCATCCCCCCTGCGAGAAGCCTACCGAATCCGGGCCCGGAGGCCGCCTTACGCCCCTATGGGAACCCGAGACGTCAGGCGCAAGCAAAGGCCCTCCCCGACAACTGTCTGGGAAGGGCCCCTTCCGGCAATTCCTAGAGATACTGTCCCTGTCCCGCCGAGACGCTCTCGATCGTCTGTTCCTTGCGCTCAACGCCCGTGATGAGTGTGCGGACGTTGATAATACGCTCACCCTTGCGCCCGGAAATCCGGGCCCAATCGTCCGGATTAGTCGTATTCGGGAGGTCCTCGTTCTCCTTGAACTCCTCCCGAACGGATTCGACCATGTCCGAGAATTTGATGCCGCGCTCTCCATCATCAATCAATCGCTTGACGGCCTTTCGTTTCGCGCGCGCCACGATGTTCTCAATCATCGCCCCACTCGAGAAGTCCTTGAAGTAGAAGATCTCACGCTCGCCCTTCGCGTAAGTGACTTCGAGGAATTTATTGTCGTCACCCGTCGAGTACATGTTTTCGATCACATCATCGATCATGGCTCGGCAAGCGGCCTCGGAATCGCCTCCATATTGGGCCGTAGAATCCGCATGCAGCGGCAGCTTCGCCGTGAGGTATTTATTAAAGATATCTCGCGCCCCTCGAGCGTCGGGGCGAGAAACTTTAACCTTGAGATCCAGGCGGCCCGGACGCAGAACAGCCGGATCAATCAGATCCTGCCGATTACTCGCCCCGATCACAATGACGTTCTCCAACGACTCGACTCCGTCGATTTCGGAAAGGAACTGCGCCACAACGGTCGCTTCCATATCAGAGGAAATTCCCGAGCCACGCATCCTGAAGAGCGAATCCATTTCATCGAAAAAGACCACTACCGGGACGTCTTGGCTGGCCTTCTCTCGTGCCTTCTTGAAGACTTCCCGCAATTTCGATTCGGTTTCTCCCACATACTTGTTCAGCAGCTCGGGGCCCTTCACGTTCAAGAAAAACGCCGAGGTCGCCTTCCCGGTTCTCTGTTCGATCTTCTTGGCCAGCGCGTTGGCAACGGCTTTCGCCATTAAGGTCTTTCCGCAGCCTGGCGGCCCGTAAAGGAGAATTCCCTTGGGCGGGGACAATTCATGCTCAGCGAAGATTTCCGGATGCAAATAAGGCAATTCCACCGAATCGCGGAGAATCTCAATCTGGTCTCCGAGCCCGCCGATATCGTCGTAAGTGATATCGGGGATCTCTTCGAGCATCACCTCTTCCACAGCTGATTTCGGCATCTTTTCAAAGGCATATTGCGTACGAGGGTCGACCAAAAGTCTGTCTCCGACTCGGATCTTCTCGCTCCGCAGGGGCTCCGCAATGGCCACAACGCGCTCGTCGTCTGTGTGGCCCAACACCAGCACTCGGTTTTCGGAAACCGTGTCCACGACGGTGGTGACTTCCCCTCGAGATGTGTAGCCAGCCGGCTCAATGATGTTGAAGGCTTCATTCAGCACCACCATTTGGCCATCTTCGAGTTGAAAAGGGTCCAAGTCCGGGTGGACGTTGACCCGCATCGGTCGCCCATCGACTAAAAGCTCAGCGGTTCCATCCTTGTTGGCTTGCCGAAAAACCCCGTAGGTGTTCGGCGGAGCGCACAGCTTGTCGACCTCTTCCTTTAAAAGTTCAATCTGCTGCTTCGCCTCCTGAAGCATGCCCACCAGTTTCTCGTTCTGGTTTTCAGAATCGCGAAGCTGCCCTCGGGTTTGCTCATAGCGCCGGCGCAGGGTTTCAAAATCCGCCAGCATCCTGTCTAGGCGGTGGCGAAATTCGTTCGAGTCGCTGCCGAAAAAACGGATCGCGTCTTGGAGCTGGTCGGCGTCTGAAAGCCGCGCCCCCTCGGGCCTTGCGCCCCCCTCGAAATCGTCATCAAGACGAGTGCCCGTCGGGGAGATGCGCCTCATGACATCTCGCACAAAGCCCTTTCGACCATTCCCGCCGTCCGAATCATGCTCGCTCATTCCGCCGCCTCCTCGTTCCCCGGTCGCGCCCATCCGCGCGAATCCGGTCTCTGCCTCTATTGCAAAGCAAGTCTCGTGCCCGCGACTAAATCCGCCTCGCGGGGAAGGATTTGACCCTCCAAGAGGGTGCTCCACCGGGGGTAAAAGCGACCGCATCTCGCCATCAGCGCGACGGCCACAGAGCAATGATCTAGCGGGCTGAGAACGCTCTGACGGGTGGCCTCGCCCTCTTCGCCGCCGGTCCGGTCGCCCGAATGGGCTTGCAAATCCGGCCCGTTCCGCCGGCTTCCAAAAGGAGCCGCATGGCCAGTGGTGCTCGGGTGGGCACCCACCCCGAAAGTCGGCTGGAATACCGGGAAAACGTCGAACTCCTCGGATTTGAAAATCTTTTTTCTTGGGATAAGGGTATCGGGCCTGACCCACCTGTCAACCGGTCGCGGTCGGCATGAGCAACGGTAAGGCTCTGTTTTGCATACAGATTCGGAGCCATGGCTCGGGTGGCCCTGGGTCTTCTCAGCTCGGATCGCCGGGCATCGGAGCCCTTCCGGACAGCGGCCCGAGGGCGGGCCGGCTGGCTAGGCGGGGTGCGCCGCCGCAATTGGCTTGACCTTGGCCTCAGCCGGCCAGGGCAAGGCCTGCTCAGCCTCACCAACCGCCAGAATTCGGACGAAATCACGAGGGAAGCAACGTGGTTCTGACGCTGCTAAAACACTCCGCCATTTTTTGCGGCATGCGGCTGCCGACGGAAAAACCATGGCATTTTGGGATAGATCCGGCTCCGATGAGGAAGACCCGTTCCAAATGGGACGGCGGAAATCAGCCGCCCGCGGCCCATTTGCATTTGGAACTGCAGGGCGGCCCCGCGGTCGCTCATGAACCCAAGTCGATCACTTCCACGTCCCCAGGAGGAGAGAAAAGAAATCGCCCCGGCGGGATCGGCTGGTTGGTGGTCACCTCTGAAAAACGGATTCTGGTTCGATTGCCGAAGAGATCGACGATGGATGTCTCGGAAATCTCTCCCGTCTCAGCCTTGGCCACCAACCCCAACTTTTCATAGCTGGCTGGCCGAAGCGGCTCGAGGGTGAGCGAAACCGACGAACCCGAACAGGATGCAGACTGAATTCGGAAGCTTTCAAGCAAGCTTCCATCGCCCAGTAAGAATTGCAGGGCGGCCCCTGCGAGAATTTCCTGCCCCACACGCATTCGCGTCGCTTGGCGCGCGCCGACATCGTAGAGCCAAAGAACGCTTCCATCCGAAATAACCCAACTTTCTTCGGGCCTCTGATAGTGCCAGAGCATCCGCCCGGGCTTGGCAAAGAGGACACGTCCGCGGGAAGCGCCCGAATCACCCTTTCCATCATCGAGCAGCGACGTTCCGAGAACAACGGATTCCGTAACCTGCTGGAAATCGGCTGCGAAGGTCTGCACGCTGTCATAGTGCGCCTGAACCGCCGCAGCGACCTCTCGGTCCTTTCCCGACGGGCAGGCTTCCGGCTCCGCCAACGCTGAGGACACTGCGAGAAAGAGGCTCGCGATCCAGACGCCAGCGCTCCAAACCAGTCTCGGCCGATGGCTCGATCCATGAACGCGTCGCATATCATTCGAGACAACGACGGCCCCGTTGGGACCGCTCGAAGCCCCTACTCCTCTTCGGAACTTCGCAGGAAGACTTCTCGAGACTTTGTCCCGACTTGGGGCCCTACCATGCCCTGATTTTCCATGTGCTCGACAATCCGAGCGGCACGGTTGTAGCCGACCTTCAAGCGCCGTTGCACGTAGGAGATTGAGGCATTTCGCGTTTCGGCGACGATGGCTACCGCCTGATCAAACATTTCGTCGACATCTTCATCGGCGACTTCGGCCCCCTCAGCAGCAGCATCGGCCGCCCGGACCAAGTCTTCGTCGAACACGGGACGCCCTTGGTCTCTGAGAAACGCAACCAGTTCGACAACTTCTTTTTCGGATACGAAAGGCGCATGAACCCGCTCAAGGACCGCAGTCCTCGGTGGCAGGAAAAGCATATCGCCCATCCCAAGCAAGTTCTCGGCTCCCTTCTGATCGAGAATCGTACGTGAATCCGTCGCCGAAGAGACTTGAAAAGAGACCCGAGAAGGAAAGTTGGCTTTGATGACGCCAGTCAAAACATCCACGCTGGGTCGCTGGGTCGCCAAGACGAGGTGAATCCCTGCGGCACGAGCCATTTGCGCCAATCGCTGGAGCGACTCTTCCACCTCCTTCGCCACCATCACCATCAGGTCTGCCAATTCGTCGATCACGACCACGATGTAGGGCATCTTGACCCAATCCATCTCCTGGCCTTCTTCCTCTCCCGGCGGTGGTTTCAACCGGAAGGTCTCCTCTCCCGCTGCAATCTTTTCCTCCGCCTTCTCGTTGAACTGGGCAACGTTGCGGACCTGAACCGCGCTCATCATCTGATAGCGCTCTTCCATTTTTCGAACGACACCCTGCAAGGCGGCGGCGGCCCGTTTGGGGTTCGTCACCACATCGGCGATCAGATGAGGAATCCCTTCGTAGATTGACAGCTCCAGCAACTTGGGGTCCACAAGAAGCAGCTTTAATTCGTCTGGCGTCGCCTTACAGAGCAGAGAGCAGAGAAATGAGTTCAGGAATACGCTCTTTCCCGTGCCCGTTGATCCGGCCACCAACAAATGAGGCATCTTGGCCAGGTCCGAGATGTAGGGATTGCCGAAAATGTCCATCCCCATGGCTACGGCCAGCGATGAATCCGAGCGACGCCAAGGCTCGCTCTCGAGCACGGTGCGCAGATACACCGTATCTCGTTCCTGATTGGGCACCTCGATCCCGACAACACTCTTCCCCGGCAGCGGGGCAATAATCCGAATTGAAATCGCTCGAAGGGCCATCGCGAGATCGTCCGTCAACCCCACGATCTTGTTGACCTTGATTCCCGCGGCCGGCTCATATTCGTACATCGTGATGACCGGGCCAGGATGCACCCGAACCACTCGCCCCTGCACGCCGAAATCGCCGAGTTTCTTCTCGAGGATTCTCGAGTTCATCAACAAGCTGTCTCGATCGAAAGTCCGCCCCGACTCTGGAGGCGAAGCAAAGAGAGAGACGTCGGGGAGCTGGAAGGGCCCCCTAGGCCCTCCTTCCTCGAAGTGAAAGGTCTCCTGTTCGGGCTTACGATCTTTCTCCCGCTCCTCAAGGTGGTCCACGATTTGGGGCTCACCCCCCGCAGCCGCCCGCTTGCGGACTCTCTCGGGCTCAGTGGGAACCTCGGGCGGCGATCCTTCCAAGGCCGCTTCGGGCTCGTCGGGTGCAGACGGCAAGTCCGGCGCCCGACGCTCTGCCACCCGCTCCCGGCGCGCTCGCTGTTCGCGCCAGACAGTTAGGGCGGCCCACCCGCGAACGACCAGCGACCAGGCCGCTTGGGTACCCAGACCAATCTGGAGGCCCAGTGCCCGCAACCCCGTCCAGCCGAGTCGCGCGACGCGCGTAGCCTGGTCCCCAGCAAAGGCTCCCCCAACCCCCAGGCCACGAAGAGCGGCGCCGAGCGAAAGACCGCTCACGCTGAGAAGGCCTAGGGCGAGCAGGAGGGCATTCACCAACAGCGCCCCCCATTGGCTCAACATCATCTTTTCGAAATCGGCCAGGGACTCCCCGAGCATGCCCCCTTCTGGCGAACCGAGACGGCCGGGCGCCAGAGCGTCGAGGAGGGGCGGCAAGGTCGAGACGGCCACAATCAAGAGTGCGCTTCCCACCCAGAGCCTTGAGGACGGACCCGGAATCCCCTGGCCCAGAACCAATCGGCCCCCGAGAAAGGCCATTGAAGCGACGAGAACGACGCCCCCCCAACCCAGCGAACCAATCAAGAGGCCAGCAAGGTTGGCCCCCACAATCCCGGCCGCGTTGTGGACCGGCGCGAATTCAAGCAGGGGATCCGTCGGCGACCAAGTCGCGAGTGACAGCGTGGCGAGGGCCGCGAACCCAAGCAGAACGATCCCGGCGACCTCAGCGGCGAGCGCCCGGCTCCAACCTCCGCCAGCGCCCTCCTTCGGGAGCGACGAACGCTTGCGGCCACGTTTAGCAGCGGCCTTAGCCAAGATCCCACCCCGGACGCAGCAATAGCCACGCAGGCCGGCGTGGCGCCGGCTGCAGGAGACCTGTATTCCATTTTTTTCGTCGACTGGCGCTCGCTGTAGCGAACATGTCGTCCTCACCCCCCGGAAAGGAACTGCGGCAGAATACCCCCCGCGCCGGACGACTGCCACGCGGACGATGCGGTGAACCGCGAATCGCACTTGACTCGGCCCGAACCCACCGGGATCATTGCCCAAAACACGTGTCCCGAGGGAGATCCACATGGCTGGCATCAACAAAGCAATCTTAATCGGAAACCTCGGCCGAGACCCAGAGCTCCGGTATACCCAGAATGGTCAGGCCGTCGTCAACTTCACCCTGGCCACGAGCGAAAACTGGACGGACAAGAGCGGGCAACGCGTTGATCGGACGGAGTGGCACCGCATTGTTGCGTGGGGAAAGACGGGCGAACTCTGCGCCCAGTACCTTTCAAAAGGGCGGACCGTCTACGTCGAGGGGCGCATCCAGACTCGAGACTGGGAAGACAAAGAAGGCAACAAGCGACAAACGACGGAGATCAATGCACAAACGGTGCAGTTCCTAGGCGGGCCGCGCGGAGAAGGCGGCGGCGGAAATCCTTCGCAGGGCGGGGGCCCCGCTGGCCCGGGTAACGACATGGGGAATTCGAGCGGCCCGGCGCCGGGCGACGACATTCCCTTCTAAAACGCCCATTGGAGCCCGGGCTCACAGAGCGCATTCTGGGTGCCTAGGGAGCCGGGAGGGCTGCTTCTTGAGAGTCGGCTCTACTCGGCCCCGGGTGATTTAAAGACGGGCTCGCAAAACAAACGCGACGGAGGGCGAACGCTGTTCACTCCACCTGCGACGGCTAATTGAGCGGACCGCCGAGTCTCAAAGCTCGAACAATGCGATCAATTTTCAATCGATCGCCCTCGGCTAATTCCTCGAATTCGATGCCCATTCCGGGTACAACCGAACCTTCCCCTGCACTGATTCGAACGACTCGGCCCACCGTTTCAATGCGTTCGTGGCCACCCGGGAGGTTGAAGTGCATTTTGACTTCGGTGCCGAGGGCTTGGGGCTTCTCGGTCTCGATGAAGACACCCCCTTCGTTGATGTCCCGGGTAAACTCCGAAAACATTTCATCCACAGTCGAATAGTCGATCCGGACAACGAGGTCCGCCCGCTCGTTACGTCGCCGCTCAGAATCGGTTTTGTTCACCCGATCATTTTCGACGGTCACTCTGGACATCGTTTGCCCTCCTGTTGTCGCTTGCGAATTTCGACTGTCGGGTCGACAAGATCCCCCGAGCTATTCCATCGACGCAATCGCGCCTCGAGTTAAATCCCCGAGGGGCACTTGGGTCTCCGCTGCTGGAGTGAATGGATGCAAATCACTGATTTTGTTGAATTATCCTTCCCTGCTGCGCAAACGAGAAGTACCCATCCCGCGCCACCACAACATGGTCAACGACTCGGATCCCGATCAACTCTCCCGCTTCCACCAAGCGTCGGGTGACCTTGAAATCTTGTTCGCTGGGACGGGGATCCCCACTCGGATGGT